>CAXTFJ010000109.1:0-15539 GCA_964243405.1 uncultured Lichenihabitans sp.
GCGCAGCAGGGCCGCCCTGGCCTCCTCGGACCGGGCGAGGTCCGCGAGGTGGAAGCCCTCCTCGACGACGATGAAGTGGTCCCGGACCCTCGACCCGATGGCGTTACGCTGGACCAGCGCGATCTGCTTGGCGGCGTAGAACGAGAGATAGACTTCGCGAACGGGCCGACCAACGCCGCCCTCCCCAGCGCTGGGGAGAACGATCTCGACGTAGTCGGCGTCCCTGAAGAGGTCCCGCTCGGCGATGCGGTCGCTGAGCCACGTCGTGACGTCCTTGCCGATCCCCAGGGAGGCGTGCAGGGCGCGACCGCTGACGACGCGCAGGAGACGGTCGCCAACCTGGTGTTCGAAGACGCTCGGCAGGCCGGGAGGAGAGAAATGCGGGGTCACGTCATCCATGAGGGCACGCGGGGTGGCAAGAGAATCGCTGGCGGCCATCGTGGAAAGGCCGCGGCCGGAAGGCAAGGCCACCCAGGGTCGACGGATCGAGCCGCGGGAACGCGCACGAACCATGCGTGCCACGCGCCAGACGGCACGCGGCAGCGTCGCAAATCGGCGCTTGTGCGGGGCACCGGGAAGTGCCACCTTGCCCCTCGACGGCGATCGAACGAGCGCCGTCGACCCGACCGGGGACGGACGCCGGCAACGGCACCGTCCTTGGGAAACCCGGAAACGGGTCATCCCGCTCTTCCGACGTCCCGGGTGGGACGCGGCGGTCGGAAAGTCCCCAGGATGGGGGGACGCGCACGACGGTGGAGCGGGGATCGACACCCGCCCTCGCCGACACATCGGTGGTGGGTCACGACCCACCCCCCGGACGACTCGGACTGGGAGCGCCGACTGGCGATCCCTGAATGTGACCGCTCGACCGATTCCCTAGAAATGACCGCTAGGGTGATTCCCTAGATATGACCGCTGGCCCGATTCCCTAGAAGTGACCGCTAGGGTGATTCCCTAAAAGTGACCGCTGGGGTGATTCCCTTGATATGACCGGTCGGCCGATTCCCTAGAAATGACCGCTGGCCCGATTCCCTAGAAATGTCCGGTCGGCCGATTCCCTAGAAGTGACCGTTCGCCCGATTCCCTAGAAATGTCCGGTCGGCCGATTCCCTAGAAATGTCCGCTGGCCCGATTCCCTAGAAATGTCCGTTTTGCATCGCGGACACGCTCCTCAGGGGGCCATTGATATGCCTCCGGGGCATGAACAGCCCCTCAAGGGCCCGCAGGAGGGCCTGAAGGCCTCTCGGGACCCAAGGGGAGCAGGGAGGCCGTAGGAACGGCGAACCCGGTCCCGAGACGGCCCGGCAAGGGCGCCCGCAGGGGCATAGACACACCACCAACCCGTTGTTCACGCTGCGGAACCCATGGGGCTCCGCGAGGACGAGCCGTGCGCGTCCCAGGCAAGCCCGGCCCGCCAGAGTGGCGTCCGGGCCATGGCAGCGAAGGGGAACAGATGCCATGACCAGCCTCCGTGCGGCTGGTTTTATGAGGGCACGATACCGCGTCACTGTATGCAGAGCATACTGTGACGCTTCGTGCCCCGCGAGCGGGGGCGTTTCGGGCGCGTAGGACCGGCCGGGGGCGCCCCTTCCGGGGTCGCCAGGGGCCCTCGACGGGGTCACAGGCGAAGCTTAGCCGTTCGCCGGTGAAGCGTCGTGGAGGCTTCCGCGGTCCAAAACGCCAAGGCGACGGCACCGGGACGTGACCAACAGTGGTCGCGTGCGGCCCGCCCGCCCGGCCGTTGGCGAGTCATGCGCTACGTCCGGCGGCTCCGCCATCGCCCATGCCGAACGGAAGCGGACCAAGGGAGTCTCCCGGACGAGCGTCCCCCTGCGTGGGCCGCGCCGCCGGTGGCGGCTTCGTCCGGGAGCGATCGAGGTGCCTCGACGCGTCCGGGAACAGCGGCAAAAGTCAGCAGTCTGGCGCGTGGCCCCGCATCCGGCTCTGGATATCCCGCGCCGAATCGTAATCAGAACAAACGCCCATTTCGCGGTGAGCGGTGCGGATTCAGGCGAGATCGGCCCGTTCGGCCTTCTGCGCGGCGTACCAGTCGTAGATTTCGCCGCCCGTCCAATGGACAACGTTCTCGTGGCCGAGGATGTGGTCGTAGAGCCTTTCCAGGTACTTGATCCGGTGAGGGGCGCCAGTGAGGTAGGGATGGATGGAGATCGCCATCACGCGTGGCTGCTCGACGCCGTCCTGGTACAGCCGGTCGAACTGGTCGACGCCCCGCAGGAAGATTTCGTCCGAGCGATGACCTTGGACGGCTGTGATCACCACATCATTGATTTCGACCGAGTAGGGCACCGACACGATCGGGTCGGGGGTCGCGCGCAGCGTGACGGGTTGGTCGTCGAGGCACCAGTCACACACGTAGCGGATACCCGCTTCCGACAGGTGGTCCAGCGTTTCGGCCGTTTCGGTGAGGCCGGGGCTTTCCCAGCCGCGGGGCGCCTGTCCCGTGAACGCGCGGATGGCCTCCACCGTGTCGCGAATGGCGGCACGCTGGTCCTCCAACCCGTGCATGGGCTTTTGCAGGAAGCCGTGTCCGATGAACTCCCAGTCTGCGGCCAGCGCCGCCCGGCAAGCTTCCGCATAGAGCGCGCAGGCGGTGCCGTTCACGGCGAAGCTGGCCTTCAGCCCCCGCGCGCCGAGCACGTCGAGGAAGCGCCAGAACCCCACCCGCATCCCGTACTCGTGCCACGCCCAGTTGGGTACGTCGGGCAGCAGCGGCCGGCCCATGGGCGGGGACAGCACCGCGCGGGGCATGGCGTCCTCGGGGCTCCAGTTCTCCACGTTGACGATCGTCCACACCGCGACCCGAGCGCCGCCGGGCAGGCGCAGCCGAGGCCGCGTGGCTAGGGGCCGGTAGGGCAGACGGCCACGGATGATGTCGGCGGCCCCGGGCGGTGCGCCCGTCAAGGCGCTGCCGTCGAGCTGGAACTCGCCGGGCCGCGGACCGGCACGGCATAGGGGGACAGCGAGCGGCGCAAGAACCGCCCCGCGGTGGGGGCGCCCAGGATCCTGCCTTCCTCCATCACCACCTCGCCCCGCAGCACCGTCATCACCGGCCAGCCCGTGACCGCCAGCCCCTCGTAGGGCGTGTAGTCCGCCCCGTGGTGCAACGCGTCCTGCCGGATGGTTTCCTTGCGGGAGGGGTCCCACAGTACCAGGTCGGCATCGAACCCGGGCGCCACCGAGCCCTTGCGCGGGTACAATCCGTACATCTTGGCGTGGTTGGTGGACGTCAGCGCCACAAACTCGTTCGCGCTGATGCGCCCCTCCACGACGCCCTTGCTGAACAGGATGGGTAACCGCGTCTCCACCCCGGGTATGCCGTTAGGAATCCAGCGGAACGAGGTCTTCCCCTTGGGCGCGAGCTTGCCGCGCGGGTCGTCGTAACGGAACGGGCAGTGGTCGGACGAGAAAGTCTGGAACACGCCCCCGCGCAAGCCTTCCCAGATCGCCTCCCACGAGGCTTCGTCGCGCGGCGGGGGCGAGCACACGTACTTGCCTCCCGTCTCGTCCATGGCGAGGCCCTTCATGTCCTCGGCCGTCAGCGCCACGTATTGCGGGCAGGTCTCCCCGTAGACCTTGAGGCCGCGCTGCTGCGCCCAGCGGATCTGCTCCATGGCCTGCCGGCCCGACACGTGGACGATCATCAGCGGCACATCCACCAGTTCCGCGTGGCTGATCGCGCGGTGGGCGGCCTCGCGCTCCACCACTTCGGGGCGGGACGCGCCGTGGTAGTAGGGGGCGGTCCGGCCCGCCCGCTCCAGCCGCTCCGTCATGAAGCGGATCGCGTCGTAGCCTTCGCAATGCACCATCACCAGCGCCCCGCAGTCCCGCGCGCAGTCGAACACGTCGAGTAGCTGCCGGTCGTCCAGAACCATGTCGGCGTAGGTCATGAACACCTTGAACGAGGTGTAGCCGTCGGCCACCAGCGCCGGCAGCTCCTGGCCGAGCAGGGTCGGCGTGGGATCGGTGATGATGAGGTGGAAGCCATAATCGCAGTGGCTCTGCCCCTCGGCCTTGGCATGGTAGTCTTCCACGCTCGCCCGCAGGGACACGCCGCGCGGCTGCACCGCGAAGGGGATCACGGTGGTGTTGCCGCCCGCGATGGCGGAGCGCGTGCCGCTTTCGAAGCCGTCCGCCATCAGCGCCTCGCCCGAGCGCTGGGCCAGGTGGACGTGGCTGTCGATGCCGCCCGGCATGACGAGCAGGCCGGACGCGTCGACGACCTTGGCGCCACCCTCCAGCGAAGACGCCACGGCCGCGATGACCCCGCCGCGAACGCCCACGTCGGCCCGCACGGTGTCGGCGGCCGTCACAACGGTGCCCCCCTTAATGATCAGGTCGTAATCCGCCATCGCGCTCGTGATCCCCGCTTCGTGGTCCGCGCCTCGCCGTCACCGCTCCGCGCCGGGGCACGACGCCCAAAAACCCGGCACACCGACCGTGCCAGGCCGACCGTCCGACTGCCCGGTGGCAATCCACGTGCCACGCGCGAAAGCCGAGATCTCGGGTGACCACCTCTGCCTGAAGTCTCGCGGCATCCCGCGCCCATGGCATGGATCGTGCGAGCCTCGTTCACGCAACCATCCCGGCCGTTCTCGCAGGCTCGGCCGGGTAGGAGGAAGACGAACCGCCATGGCCCACACCCGAACCTCGTCGCGGCGGTGCCGCTGGCTTGCGGCCCTCGCCTGCGTCACGGCCTTCGCGAGTCTTGCGGTCGGTCCGGCGCGCGCCGAGGACCGCTTCGTGCCCGCGCCTCCCGAGCCCGGCACCGACCTCCCTGCCGCCACGATCAAGTTCGGCATGCGTCCCTACGCCGACAACACCTTCTACATCATCGGGATGAAGAAGGGCTGGTTCGCCGACGTCGGCATCAGCTTCGACCCCGCGCCCTACGGGCTGAAGGCCAATGATTCCAACGTCACGACCCTGCTGCTCAACGGCCAGCTCGACGTCATCTCCGAGTTCTGCCCGCTGATGCTGCCGACCTACAAGGATTCGTCCAAGCTCAAGTGCATCGCCTTCACGGACAACTTCCTGGCCAACAACATCCTGGCGAACCCGAAGCTGAACCTGAAGACGTTCAAGGACTACACGTCCGCGGGGAAAGGCTATGAGGAGGCGCTGCAAGCCGCGCTCGCGCCCTTGAAGGGCAAGACGCTGGTTGGTGCGCCCGAACTCAGCGACCGCGCTTTCGAGGAATATCTCAACAAGACATCGGGCGCGGGTTTCAGCCTCCAGGTGCTCGACGATTCCAAGTCGCTGGTGCTCGCCAAGGCTGGCCGCGAAGACTTCGTCAACCCGGAAGGCGCGCCCATCGTCTACACGCTCCGGCAGGCGGGCTGGACCAACCTCGTCGACATCGACGACCTCATCAAGCATGGGCCGGGCGGCGTCGGCTCTCCGCTCGAGCCGTTGATTGGCATCGTGGGCATCGGGGCCAACGCGGATTACGTCAATACGCACCAGAACACGGTGCTGCGCTTCCTTTCGGTGGTCTGGCGGATCATCGACGAGGTCAAGAAAGACCCGTCGCTCTACGACCTGCAGGCGCCCTACCTGAACGCGATGGCAGGCACCACGCTCGACGGAAAGGGCGTCGAACAGACGGTGGCCATCCTGCACCCCTTCACGTCCTTCGCGGACGACAAGCAGTATTTCGCCGAAAAGGACGGCACGACCTATTACGCCAATGTTTGGTCGGCGATCATTCGCGACTTCGAGGCCCACGGGATTATCCCCAAGGGCAAGGTCACGGCCGATGACGTCGTCTGGGGTGGCCCAATCTGGCAGCAGATGGTGGACTACAAGGCCAAGACCGACGCCGCGATGGACAAGCTGAAGGGTGCGACGCTCACCGCGGACAGGCAGGCGCTCGCCGACAAGGCCAGGACCTTCTACGCAGCCGACGACTTCCTCGACAGCTACCGGCTGGCGCTGGCCGCCGCGCAATAGACGAGTGCCAGCGTGACGTCGGTCGCCGATGGTTTGCGGACCGCCCGAGCCTTCGGGTTGGGACCGAACCGATTGTCGACGATCTGGGCCGCGCTCGACCCGCTGCGTCTCGTTGGGGTGACGCTGTTCGTGGGCGTCTGGCAGGCCGCCACTGTTGCGCTGCCGCCTATCATCCTTCCGACGCCGCTAGGCGTCATCACGCGCCTGCGCTCGGACTTTTGGTCAGCGCCTGCGCTCTCCTACTACGGAGTGAGCGAGGCGAACCTTTATGGCAACCTGCTCTACACGGCCGAGAACGTTGCGGCGGCGGTGATCCTCGGGGCCATCCTGGGCATCCTGGCTGGGCTTGCCTCGGCCCGCTTCGCCCTGTTGCGCGCGGCGCTCGACCCAGTGGTGATGACGGCTGGCACCGTGCCGATCCTGATCGCCGCGCCCTTTCTGCTGATCTGGTTCGGGGTGGGCCGGGCGAGCGCGGTGTGCCTCGTCGTGTTCTACGTGACGGTGATCCTCTACGTGACGGCCCAGCGCGCCGCCCGCAACCTCGACCCGGTCTACGAACAGTCGGCTCGGACCCTGGGGGCCGGCTCGCGCCGCATCCTGCGCGACGTGCTCGTCCCCGCGACCGTGCCCGAGATCCTTGGCGGCCTGCGCATCGCGCTCGCGGGCGCCTGGGGGCTCGAAGCGGTGTCCGAGCTCCTGGGGGCGCAAACGGGCCTGGGCAAGGTGTTGGAGGTTCTGGCTGGCGCCACCGATCCGCAGGGCATCATGGCGGTGCTGCTGGTTCTCGGCCTCACCGCGACCGTGGCGGACGCGCTGATGGGTCTCGCGGTCGCGCGCCTGGCCCGTTGGGCCGCGCCCGGCCGCTAGGACAGGACCGGGTTCCCGTGCCGACCGACCCGCGCATGATCGACCTCATCCACCTCGGCCGCGCCTACACCCGGGCCGACGGTCACCCCGTGCAAGCGGTGGACGACGTGTCGCTCACGATTCCCGAAGGCGAATTCGTCTGCCTGATCGGCACGTCGGGGTGCGGGAAGAGCACCCTGCTCACCCTGATCGCCGGGTTGCTGGAGCCCACCTCCGGCTCCGTCGTGGTGGATGGGCGCGAGGTCAGGGGCCCTGGGCCTGAACGCGGCCTGGTGTTTCAGAAGGATAGCGTGTTCCCCTGGATGCGGGTGATCGACAACGTCGAGTACGGGTTGAAGTGCCGGGGCGTCCGGGCTGCCGAGCGCCGGGCCATCGCTCTCGCCTACCTGGCTCGCGTGGGACTGACGGCGGTCGAACGGGCGTGGCCGCGGGAACTGTCCGGCGGCATGCTCAAGCGCGTCGCCATCGCGACCGTGTTCGCCAACGGCGGCAAGGTGCTCCTGCTGGACGAGCCCTTTGGCGCTCTCGACTACGTGACGCGCCACCAGCTGCAGGACGTACTCCTTGGGCTGTGGGACGAGGAGGGCAAAGCCGCGCGGCGCACCGTGCTGTTCGTGACCCACGACGTGGACGAAGCCTTGTCCCTGGCCGATCGCATCCTGGTCATCGGCGGCGGTCGCATCGTCGACGATATCCGAGTGGACGGTCTCCGTCCGCGCGACACCGATAGCCTCTCAATGCCCGAGATGGTAGCGGCGAAACACCGGCTGCTCGGGCACCTGGGCCTAGAACGGCCGACTGAACGAGGAGCCGTGGCGTGAGACGAGACCGCGTCACGCCCCGGTTCCGTCCCGGTCCGCGCGCGACGGACGCCTCCGGACGTCGGTCCTCGACGTTCAAAAAGCCCCGCCATCACCGCGACCGTTGGGTTTCGGGCGCGGTCTTCCTCGCGCTGGCGGCCCTGTGGCAGGTCCTTTCCCTGGTCTATACGGCGGAGGCACAGCCGGGCGAGCCGATGGTCGCGGGCTGGCAGGTGCTGTTCTCCCGCACGTTCCTGAGCCTCGCGGACTATTGGCCGGGCGGCTGGGGTGTTTCCGCCGTGTCCGACGGTGCGGATCGTACGTATCTCGCGGCCACTCTGTCAGTCCTCGTCCACTCCGCCGACACGCTCGGGCGGCTCGCGGCGGGGATGCTGGCAGGAGGGGGCGCGGGGCTCGCACTGGGGCTCGCGACCTCCGGGTCGAGCTGGACGCGGCGGCTGGTGGACCTGCCTATCCAATTTCTCCGCACGCTGCCGTTGCTCGCCATGGTGCCGCTGTTTCAGCTCTGGTTCGGCACGGACGCGCTGGGCGAGGTCATGTTCGTGGCCTACGGGGTCGGCGTCATCGTCTTCGCGGGAACCGTGAATGCCGTGCGCAACGTGCCCCCGATCTACCTCGACAATGCTCGCGCGCTCGGCGCCTCGCGGGTCATGCTCACCCGCAGCGTGATCCTGCCGGCGATCGTCCCGGCCCTGCGGTCCACCGTGCTGCTCGCCTTGGGGGCGGGTTGGGGCGCGGTGTTGGGGGCAGAGTACCTGGGCGCGCAGTCGGGCCTGGGCTACGTTATCGTTTACGCCCAGCAATTCGCCTTCCTGGACAGGATGTTCCTGGTGGCGCTGCTATTCATCCTTTACACGTCGGTGAGCTACTGGGTGATCAGCCGCCTGACCGCCCGCCTGTTAGAATGGGCGCCGTCCGAACAGCGGCGCTAGAGGAGCGCGGCCCTGGCGCTCCTGCTACGTCAGCTTCGCGCGAAGCACTCTGGATTTTGGCATCGGACTCGGCGTACGACGGATTAGGTTCAAACTCCCGCCCGGAGCCACGCTGTGGCGTTACGCGGGGGATGCGCCGACTTGGCCCGCCCCGTGCATCCACAGCGGCGGACCCGCGTTTCCCTCGGAGCTTGTGCATGACGTTACTTCGCCTTCGATCG
Source organism: uncultured Lichenihabitans sp. (assembly GCA_964243405.1). Taxonomy (GTDB): domain Bacteria; phylum Pseudomonadota; class Alphaproteobacteria; order Rhizobiales; family Beijerinckiaceae; genus Lichenihabitans. Next base: position 8,812 of record CAXTFJ010000109.1, read on the forward strand.
TCTGCCGACGTGCCAGAGGTTCCAGTTTGGGCAGGAGCGCCGGGCCGGTCCGGGCGCGCCACTCGTACAGCCGCCGTGGCTGAAGTCGGCAGGTCGGGAAGGCTCAGTCGCTTCGCGCTCTCTCTCGCCCTTGCCACGGGTGCGCTCGCCTCCCCCGCGGCGAGCCTCGTCGCAAGCGCCGCGGGCACCCTCGTCTGGGGCATGCCGGCCGAGACCGACACGCTCGACCCGCACGCGACGGGCGGCTGGAGCACCTACCAGGTCACCTACCAAATCTTCGAGGGACTGGTGAAGGAGGACCTGACCAAGCCCGACGACCCGACCCCGCCGATCATCCCCGGGCTCGCCAAGACCTGGGACATCTCCGACGATGGGCTCACCTATACGTTTCACCTGCGCCAGGGCGTCAGATTCCACGACGGGACGCCGTTCGACGCCGCCGCGGTGAAGTTCAACTTCGACCGCTTCTGGAACGAGGGCTCGCCCGACTTCTACCCGAAGGCCAAGGCGTTCGTGGTTGCCTACACCAAGTGGATCAAGGGCGTGGAGGTAGTCGATCCGATGACGGTCAAGGTCACCCTGACCGCGCAGAATTACCAGTGGCTGCGGCAGGGCCTGCAGAGCTACGGTCAACCGCTGATGATCAGCCCGGCGTCCGTCAAGCAGTACGGCAACGACGGCGTCGCGTTGCACCCGGTCGGCACGGGGCCGTTCAAGTTCGTCGAACGGGATCAGGGCGTGAAGACCGTGATCGCCCGCAACGAGGACTATTGGGGAACCAAGGCCAAGCTCGACCGGGTCATCTTCCGCCCGTTGCAGGACCCCGCGACACGCATCAACGCGCTCGAGAACGACGAGGTCCAGATGATCACGACCCCGCCGTGGGACGAGATCGACCGGCTCGTTGGCGAGGGTTTCAAGCTCACGACCAACAACAACGTTCCCTACATCAACTACATCCACCTGAACCTCAAGAATCCGGCGCTCCAGGACGTCAGGGTCCGTGAGGCGATCAACATGGCGATCGACAAGGCGGGGATCGCGAAGGAGATCTTCCACGGCACGGCCAAGCCGGAATACGGCATGCTGTCTCCCGGAACGGACGCCTACGACCCGGGCTTCAAAGGCATCGGCTACGACCCGGAAGGCGCGAAGAAGCTGTTGGCTGAGGCCGGCGTCAAGGACCTCAAGCTGGTGTTCGAGCTGCCGCAGTATGGCACGGGCGAACTCGTTGAGACCTGGATCCAGCGCGACCTCAAGAAGGTTGGCATCGACGTCGAGTTGCGCAAGTTCGAGTGGGTGACCTACATGGGCAAATGGGCCGGCGGAATGTCGGCCGACATCGGCATGGACGAGATCGGTTGGGGCATGTCGACGCCCGCCTGGATCGGCATCGTGTCGCGCTGCGACTCGGCCCCCCCCAGCGGCGAGAACTCGGGATTTTACTGCGACCGCGACGTCGACAAGCTGCTCGACAAGGCGATCGTCACGCGCGACCCGCTTGCCGCGAAGGGCTTCTACCAGCAGGTGAACAGCCTCGTGGTGAAAGACGCCGCCTTCGTGCCGATCGACGACGACCTGCAGCCGATCCTGCTCTCCGCGAAGGTGAAAGGGTTCACCAACCCGCCCGAGGATTGGTACGACCTGTCCACCGTGTCGGTCGAGTAGACGCGGGCGGTGGCGTCCTTCGCGGCGCGCCGGCTCCTCGGGGTGGCTCCGGTCATCCTCGGCGTGTCGGTGGTGATCTTCCTCCTGGTCCACCTGGCTCCCGGCGACGCGGCTACCGTCCTGCTCGGCCCGCAGGCGTCGGAGGTGGCCAAGCAGCAATTGCGGCGCTCGCTCGGGCTCGACCAGCCCCTGCCGGTGCAGTACCTGGCGTGGCTCGTCCGCGTCCTGGCGGGGAACTTTGGCACGTCGATCGCGACCCAGCTTCCCGTGGCTGCGCTGGTCCTGCCGCGGTTCCTCAACACGCTCGTCCTGACGGCGAGCAGCCTGCTGTTCGCCGTCGTGCTCGGCTACGGCGTGGGTCTGTTCGCGGCCCTGCGGTCCCGGTCGCTGTTTGATCGAATCACCACGTCGGTGACGCTGCTTGCCGGAAGCGCCCCGCCGTTCTGGCTCGGCCTCATCCTGGTGCTGCTGTTCGCGATCCAGCTGCGCTGGCTCCCCGTATCGGGCATGCAGGACATGGCGGGCGAGGGCGGCCCCGCGGACCTCCTGCGCCACCTGGTCCTGCCCACCGTCACCACCGCGCTCGGCCCCGCCGCCATCATCACCCGCATCGTCAGGTCCAGCCTTATCGAGGCGCTCGGCCGCCCGCACGTGCTGGTGGCGCGCGCCAAGGGGCTGAGGCGGGCCGACCTGCTCCGGCGACACGTCATCCTCAACGCGCTCCCGCCCGTCGCCACGATCACGGGGCTGCAACTCGGTTATCTGCTGGGCGGCGCGCTGCTGACCGAGGTCGTGTTCGCCTGGCCGGGGCTGGGGTCACTGCTCTACGACAGCATCACGGCGCGCGACCTGCCGGTGATCCAGGCCACCACCCTGCTGATCGCGCTGGCCTTCGTGCTCGTCAACATCGCGGTGGACCTCCTCAACGCCGCGCTCGACCCCCGGCTGCGCGACGCATGAGCCGCGCCGACGCGTCGATCGAGACCGCCCTCGACACCGCCGCGGCGGAGGCCTTGCCGCTCGGCGAGGTCCGCTCCGCAGCCCGCTTCTGGCGCCTGAGGTCTTTCGCGCGCGACCGCGCCGCCCTCGCCTCGGCCCTGCTGCTCGGCGCCGTGATGCTCGGCGCGGCCTTTGCGCCCTTTCTCGCCGGAGCGGGCCCCGACGAGGCCGACAACCTGTCCCGCTACGCGCCGATGGGGGTGCCCGGACACCTGCTGGGCACGGACCAGCAGGGTCGCGACATGCTGGCCCGCCTGCTCTTCGGCGGCCGCGTGTCGCTGCTGATCGGGATCGTGCCGACGCTGATCGCCGGTGCGATCGGCCTCGCGCTCGGCCTCGTGGCGGGTGCCACGCGGGGGTTGGCCGATGCGGTCATCATGCGCTGCCTCGACGTCGTCTTCGCCTTTCCGATGGTGCTGCTCGCCATCGCGATCGCGGGCGCCCTTCGGCCGGGGGTGGGAACGGAGATCATCGCCATCACGGTGATCCTGGTGCCCTATTTCGCCCGCCTGGCCCGGACCGCGACCGAAGGCGTCATGCCGATGCCCTTCATCGAGGCCGCGCGCGCGGCGGGCGGGACGCGGGGCGCCATCCTGCTCCGCTACGTGCTGCCGAACGTGTTCAGCCCCGTCGTCGTCTACGCCACGACGCTGATGGGGTTGATGATCGTGGTGGGCTCCGGCCTGAGCTTCCTCGGCCTGGGCGTACAGCCTCCGACCGCCGATTGGGGCGCCATGGTGGCCGAGGGCCGCGTGGTGCTTCGCCGCGCCCCACACGTCACCGTGCTGCCGGGCGTGGCGATTCTGGTCGTGTCGCTGTGCTTCAACTTCCTGGGCGACGGCATTCGCGACGCCCTCGATCCGCGCACGATCCGGCGATGAGCCGCGACGCCGTGCTCGAGGTGAGCGACCTCCGCACCCGCTTCGGGCCCGAGCGCGGAGGCGCGACCGTCGTGGACGGGGTCAACTTCACCCTTCGCCGCGGGCTCACGACCGCTCTCGTGGGAGAGTCTGGCTGCGGCAAGTCGGCCACCGCCCTGTCGCTGATGCGTCTGATCGAGCCGCCGGGCCGCATCGTCTCCGGCCGCGTGACGCTCGACGGACGCGACCTGCTCGGACTTAGCGAGCGCGCCATGGAGGGCGTGCGCGGCGCCGAGATCGGCATGATCTTCCAGGACCCGCTCACCTCGCTGAACCCGGCGCTGACGATCGGACGCCAGATCGAGGAGGCCCTTCTGGCGCACCGCCCCCTGTCGCGAACCGCGGCTGCGCGGGAGGCGGTCGACCTCTTGGGGCGGGTGGGCGTCCCCGACGCGACGCGCCGCGTCCACGACTACCCGCATCACTTCAGCGGCGGCATGCGGCAGCGCGTGCTGATCGCGGCGGCGATCAGCTGCGCCCCGAAGGTCATCATCGCTGACGAGCCCACCACGGCGCTCGACGTCACGGTCCAAGCTAAGATCCTGCGATTGCTGCACGACCTGCAGCGGGAGATGCGGGCCTCGTTGCTGCTCATCACGCACGACCTCGGCGTCGTGGCCGCGATGGCCGACGAGGTGCTCGTCATGTACGCGGGCCGGATCGTCGAGCGCGCCGAGGTCGACAGCCTGTTCCACAATCCCAGCCATCCCTACACGAGGGCGCTGCTGGCCTGCGCGACCGGCTTCGACGACGATCGCGGCTCGCCGCTGGAGCCGATCGGCGGCAGCGCCCCCGACCCGCGAAGGCCGCCGCCCGGCTGCCGCTTCGCGCCGCGTTGCCCCGCCGCGCGGGACGTCTGCCACCGTGAGGACCAGCGGTTGCGGCCGGTCTCGGCCACGCAGGAGGCCGCTTGCGTGCTGGTCGAGGAGCAGGCTCATGGGTGAGGCGCTGCTCGAGGTGCGTGCCCTTTCGAAGACGTTCGCGGGACGGCGCGGGGCAGCGGGCGTCGCGGCGGTGACGGACGTGGGCTTCACCCTGAGCCGCGGGGAAACGCTGGGGCTGGTGGGCGAGAGTGGATGCGGGAAGTCGACCCTGTCCCGCCTGGTCCTGTCGCTGCTCGATGCCGACGGCGGGCAGGTCTGTCTCGACGGCGTCGACTTCAGCCGTGCGCCCAGCCGGCAGAAGCGTGCACTGCGCCGGCGGATCCAGATCGTCTTCCAGGACGCCCTATCGTCGCTCAACCCGCGCATGACGGTCGGCGCCAATATCGCCGAGCCGCTGCGCCTGCAAGGGATCGGAACGGCCGCCAGCCGCCGCGCGGACGCGCGCCGCCTGCTGCACCTCGTCGGGTTGCGGCCGGACCAGGAGGACAGCTACCCCCACGAGTTCTCGGGCGGCCAATGCCAGCGCATCGCCATCGCGCGCGCCCTGGTGCTGAACCCCGACATCATCGTGTTCGACGAGGCGGTGTCGGCCCTCGACGTTTCGATCCGGGCCCAGATCCTGCGCCTGATCCTCGACCTGCAGCAGCAGTTCGGCCTGTCCTACCTTTTCATCTCGCACGACCTCGGCGTCGTCCGGCGCATCTGCGACCGGATCGCCGTCATGTACCTTGGCCAGATCATCGAGATCGGTCCCGCGGACGCCGTGTGCCGCGCGCCTCGGCACCCCTACACCTCAGCGCTGCTCGGCGCGATCCCCGTCCCCGACCCGCGCCGCATGCGGGTCGGGGACCTTGGCGCGATCTCGGGCGACACGGCCGGGGCCGTGGAACGTGGCGCGTGCCCCTTCGCACCGCGCTGCCCGAAGCGCTTCCCACTCTGCGACGCGGACCGTCCCGCGCTGCTCGACCTCGGATCCGACCACGCGGCTGCCTGCTTTCTCAACATCGACGCCCACCGAGGACCGTCATGACCGCCCCACCCAAGATCGTCGTCACCGGTTTCGAGGCGTTCGCGCACGGCACGGAGAACCCGACGCTCGACGTGCTGGCCCGGCTGCGGACCGCGAACGACATCGAGGGCGACCTCACGACGCTCGAACTGCCGGTGGATTCGGGCAAGCTCGCCCGGATCACCAGCGCCAAGCTCGACGAGATCCGTCCCGACATCTGGATCAGCCTCGGCCTCGCGGCCGGCCTGGCCGTCGTCGCGGTGGAGCGGATCGCCGCCAACGTCATGGACTTCCCGATCCCCGACAACGTCGGCGTCCAGCACGGCGGCGGCGCGGTCTTCGAGGCGGGTCCCGCGGCTTACCTCGCGACCTTGCCCGTCAAAACGATCGCGACGGATCTGCGCGACGCCGGGATCCCGGCCAAGGTCTCCAACTCGCCCTCGACCTACCTGTGCAACCAGATGATGTACACGGTGCTGCACCTCGTGGCCGAGAAGGCCATGACGACGCGGGCGGGTTTCATCCATGTGCCGGCCCACCCCTCCTACGTGGCCAAACAGATCTATCCCTTCGTGGAGATGCCCTCGATGAGCGTCGACCTGATGACGGCTGCCGTGAAGCGGGCGATCCGGACCTCGGCCTCGGTCGTGCAGGACCATCGGGAGCCAGGATTCAACTACTGAACTACGATAAGCTTGCGCGATCCGGGCAGCGACTCCATGCTCGTCGCATGCCGACGAGATCGGCCGCTTTCACAGACACCGCGCCAGCCGAACCCTGCCTTGTCGGTAAGCGCCGATATTGTTGAAAAGTCGGTTTGATCCGTCGATCAAAAGTGTCGAGCCCGTAGGCAGGCTCGGCGGGAAGGGTGCTATAGACCTTATAGAATGACTAGGATCCTTACATTCTACAGCAGAGCCAGCACAATTGCATATGAATGAAACCTGGCCTTCGCTCCGGCGTTCACCCGAACGGATCATAGAGCGGAGCTCGCGGCTTGCACTTCAGCCACGCCGAGGCGTAGGCCACCAGCGCGAAGGAGGCCGCGTGGCTCTCGGGGAAGCCGTACGAGCCGAAGCCCTCCAGCTGCCGGAAGGTCCGCTCGGAGAACTCGCGCTCGTAGCCGTTCGCCACCATGCCGTTCACCAGCTTGTCCCTGAAGTGGCTCACCCCGCCGGTGACCTTGAAGGTCGCCATGGCGCGCCGCAGCTGGTCGGCCTCGCCCGGGGTGAAGCCGGCGCATTCGAT
>CAXTFJ010000110.1:0-15526 GCA_964243405.1 uncultured Lichenihabitans sp.
CCGATACCCAGCCGCGGTACACGTTGGACAGGAGCTTGGTGAGACCCTGCAGCAGCACGATGCTCCCGTAGGTGAGCGCCAGCCACGTGATGGAGCGCAGCCCGCTCTCCTTGATGGCGTGGTTGATCATGCGCCGCTGTACCTCGATGGGCGCCGTGTCGAGGAGCGCCACCAGCACCGCGAGGACGCAGAGCCAGACCTGGTCGCCGCCGCTCAGCTTGACCGCGAGGCCGAACAGCGACCTCGGCAAGGTCCGGCCGGCCAGGATCTGGTCGGCGTCCTTTCGCCAGGGTGTCGGCTTCAGGGAGAAGCTCCGCCTGCGGCCCGGCAGCGGCGCGGGCCGGCCGAGCGCCCCCGCCCCGGAACCATTCGCCATGCTGGACCTCCCCGCTTCGAATGGGCGTGAACCCCGACCCGAACCGGAACCCGGTCCCCCGGTCAAGACCAGTGGAGTTGAATCGATGCTGCACGACCCATTCAGTCGCAATTCAGCGTCGCGGTTCTAAACGGTGTCCAGCGTCGATCGCCTGGAACGATGCCGCTTGGGACGCATTCTCCATGTCCCGAGCGGCCAACGGGTTCCATCGAACCCACTTGGCGGACGACGCGGCTCGATTCGGCCCCGGTTCTGAAGGAAATGCAACAATGCTCAGGATGTCCAAGATTGCCGCGGTCATCGCGTTCGCGGTGGGTGGGTTGACGCTGCAGGCGGGCGGTGCCTCGGCCCTGCCCGTGCTCGACACCCACCCGGCCCAGGTGGTGCGCGCGGAAGCCGCTCCCGGCGTGGAACAGGCGCGGATCGTCTGCGGCCCGTTCCGCTGCTTCTACCGGCCGGGATTCTACCATCGGCCGTTCTACGGCTACGGTTACGGCTATCACCGCCACTTCGGCTACGGCGGCTACGGGTATCATCGCCACTTCGGCTACGGCGGTTACGGCTATCACCGGGGCTTCCGCCGCTTCTGAGCGGGGCGGCCCGGAAACGAAACAGGATGCCGGGCCCGGTCCGGCATCCTCGTCGCCCGAAGGGCTGCGCGAACCCGGACCGCCCGGTCCGCGTTGCCGACCCATGAGCAATCCAGCCGCCGACCTGCTTCCCGCGATCGATGCCGTGATCTTCGACGTGGACGGCACGCTGGTCGACAGCGTCGACCTTCACGCCGCCGCCTGGCAGAAGGCCTTCGCGCATTTCGGCTACCGGTTCGATTTCGCCAGGGTCCGGTCGCAGATCGGCAAGGGTGGCGACCAGCTGCTGCCCGTGTTCCTGGCCGCCGATGTGATCGAAGCGCAGGGCGAGGCGATCGAGAGCTACCGCAAGGACCTCTTCAGCCGGGAACACCTTCCCAAGGTGCGCGGCTTCCCGACCGTGCCGGACCTGTTCCGTTTCCTGCTCGGCGCGGGCAAGCGCGTGGCGCTCGCCTCCTCGGCCAAGGGCGACGAACTGGAAGACTACAAGCGCCTGGCCGGCATCGTGGGGCTGGTGCACGCCGAAACCACGTCGGACGACGCGGAACGCTCCAAGCCGCACCCCGACATCTTCACCGCGGCGCTCGGAAGGCTCGATCTTCCGCCCGGCCGCGTGATCGTGGTCGGCGACACGCCCTACGACGCCGAAGCGGCCGCCAAGGCCGGCATGCGGACGATCGGCCTGCTCTGCGGCGGCTTTGCGGAAGCCGACCTCAGCGCCGCGGGCGTGATCGCGATCTACCGGGATCCCGCCGACCTGCTGGACGCCTTCCGCCTCGCCTGATCCTCAGCCGTTGAGGCGCAGGATCGCGCCGTTCAGCGCCGCCGCATAGCCGAGCCACGCCAGGTACGGCGCGAGCGCGAGACCCGCCGACCTGTCGAGCCGCGCCACCAGCACGAGGGTCGTGGTCACGCCCGCCACCAGGGCCAGCATGACCGCGAGGCCGAGCGCCGGGTCGTGCGCCGCGAAGAATGCCCAGGACCACGCCGCGTTGAGCGCGATCTGCACGAGAAAGGCCGCGATCGCGCCCTGGCGCCCCGGGGTGGCGCGGGGGAGCCGGAGGACGCGGAACAGGGCCGCGGCCATGAGCAGGTAGAGCACCGTCCAGGCGGGGCCGAACAGCCAGTCGGGCGGCGTGAAGCCGGGCTTCCGCAGGGTCGCGTACCAGGGCAGGTTGGGAAAGGTCGCGATGTTTCCCAGCACGAAGGCCGCGACCTCCGGCGCGAGGGCCGCGCCGAGCAGCGTCGCGGTGGAGGGTCGGGCGGGCGGCGGCGAGGACATGGCGCTGGGTTCCGGACGGGGCCAACCCGTTAACCCGGCCTCAACCAAAACCGAAGCAGGCTGGGGATGGGCGCGGGCTGCCGCCGCCGCAATCCGGCCTCGCCGGGGGACCCCGATGAAGCACGAGTCCGGCCGGTCGTTCACCTTCGCCTACATGCTCGCGCTCGCCATCGTGGCGGTGACCAGCCTTATGTCCCACGTGGCGCTGGAACGCGTCATGAAGGAGCACGAGGGTGCGGCCGCCGTCGTCAACCTGAGCGGGCGCCAGCGGATGCTGTCGCAGCGCATCGCGAGCCTGTCCGCCCAGGTGGCGCTCGGCGTGCCGGGAGCCGATGGCGACCTGGGCACGGCCATCGACCTGTTCGAGCGCGCCCACGCGACACTGCTGTCCGGCGGCGGTCCCGAGCGGATCGCCCCGATCCAGGACCCCGCGCTCGCGGCTCTCTATTTCGACGGCCCGCAGCCGCTCGACGCGGCGGTCAGGACCTACGTGGCGCTCGCGCGCGAGGTCGCCGCCCTCCCGCCCACCGATCCGCGTTTCACGGCCGAGTCGCGCAAGCTGTTCGCCCAGGCGCGCGAGCCGCTGCTGCGCGGCCTGAACGATGTCGTGAGCTTCCACCAGCAGTCCAGCGAAGGCCAGCTCGGCGCGTTGGAGCGGCTCCAGACGGTGTCGCTCGCGGTCGTCGTGCTGACGCTGGTGGCCGAGGCGCTGCTCATCTTCCGTCCCATGGTCAACCGCATCAGCCGGACCACGTTCGAGCTGCTGCGAATGGCCTCCACCGACTTCCTGACCGGCGTGCTCAATCGCCGCAGCTTCCACGATCGCGCCGCGGCCGAGATCGGCCGCGCGGCGCGGGGCCGCCGTTCGACCGCGCTGCTCATCCTCGACGCGGACAGGTTCAAGGTTATCAACGACACCTACGGCCACGCGGTCGGCGACGTCGTGCTGCGGGCCCTGGCCTCGGCGCTCACCGACACGCTGCGGACGTCCGACGTCGTGGGACGCATCGGCGGGGAGGAGTTCGTGGCCCTGCTGCCCGAAACCGACCTGATTCAGGCCGCGAGCGTGGCCGAACGCTGCCGCGCGCGGGTCGCCGACCAGGTGGTGCCGACGCCCGCGGGCGACGTCCGTTTCACGGTGAGCATCGGGGTCGACGTGGTGGACCTCGGCGAGACGGCGATCGACGCCTGCCTGGCCCGCGCGGACGCGGCGCTCTATGCCGCCAAGGCGGGTGGGCGCAACCGGGTCGAGACGGTGCGGTCCCGGACGACGGGTCCGGTCGCGATCGCGGCCTAGCCGAGGCGTAACGTCGTGGCCCGCGCCGTTCAGTGCTCGGCGCGGCGCACCGCGTCGAGCAGGGCCGGGCGGTTGGCGTCCGTGACGCCGCCCACGAGCTTGTAGGCCACCGTGCCGTCGCCACGGACCACGAAGGTTTCCGGCACGCCGTAGACGCCGAGGTCGATGCCCGTGCGCCCCGAGGCGTCGGTGCCGACCTGGGCGAAGGGGTTGCCCTTGGAGCCGAGATAGCGGCGCGCGTTCTCCGGACTGTCCTTGTAGGTGATGGCCGCCAGCGTCACGCCCTCCGCCTTGAGGGCGGGGTCGCGCGCGAGGTCGAGGAGTGCGTCATGCTCCTCGTGACATTCCGCGCACCAGGACGCGAAGACGTTGAGCAGGGTGACGTGCCCGCTCCTGAGATCGGCGGTCGCGAGTCCCGGGCGGCCCGACGTCGCGAGCCCATCGAGCGGCGGCAGGTCGAAGGAGGGCAGGGAACGCCCGATCAGGGCGGAGGGCACGCGCGACGGGTCGCCGGCCCCGAGCCGCACGGCGAGCAGCGCCGCCAGCGCCGTGAAGCCGAGCAGCGGCAGCATGAGCAGCAGGCGCGCTCCGCGGCGGCCCGTTGTCGAAGGAAGTGTCAGGGGAGCGTGGGTCATCGCGTCTCGTCCTGCCCGGCCGCGTTGCGACCCGGGTTGGGGGTGAGGGCCTGGAGCCGGGACAGCGCCCGGCGTTGCAGTTTTCCGTCGATCAGCACCGCCGCGACGGTCCCGCCCAGCACGAGGCCGGTGACCAGGAACGCCGCGACGATGAAGCCGGTGTGGGGTCCCACGGCGCGGTTACGGGTGGGCCCCGACGGCGCGCAGGCGGGCCACGCCGGGCTCGTTCGCCGTCGCCACACCCATGGCGAGCCGCCGGACACGCCGCCGCAGCACCTCGTTGCGGGTCGCCATGACGTGCAGGGTCGCGAACAGCGCCGTGTAGCCCAGCGCCATGACGAGCAGCGGCCACAGCATCGGCCACGCAATGGTGGGGCCGCCCAGGCGGAATACGGAGGCCGGCTGGTGCAGGGTGTTCCACCAGTCGACCGAAAACTTCACGATCGGGATGTTGACGAAGCCCACCAGCGTCATGATCGCGGCGGCCCGCGCCGCGCGGCCCGGCTCCTCGATCGTCTGCCACAGGGCGATGATGCCGAGGTAGATGAGGAACAGCACCAGCACGGAGGTGAGCCGCGCGTCCCACACCCAATAGGTGCCCCACATGGGCTTGCCCCACAGCGAGCCGGTGACGAGGCACACGAAAGTGAAAGCGGCCCCCAGCGGCGCCGCGGCCTTGCCGGCGGCATCGGCCAGCGGGTGGCGCCACACGAGGCTCGCGAGCGCGGCCGCCGTCATGACCCCGTAGGCCAGGGTGGACACCCAGGCGGCTGGGACGTGGATGTACATGATCCGGACCGTCTCGCCCTGCTGGTAGTCGGGCGGCGCGGTGAAGGCGCCGTAGAGCCCGACCGCCAGGGCGAGCGCTGTCGCGCCCCACAGCCAGGGCAGGAGCTTTCCCGCGAGCCGGAGGAACTTGGTGGGGTTGGCATAGGCGGTGAGGTTGGCCACGAGCGTCAGTCTACGCCCCTCGGGGCGTCATCGGAAGAGGCTTGCCATGGGGCGCGCCGTTCCGGGCCGGGTGCGCGAGGGAAGCGACCACCCGCGCCGGCGGAATCCCGCTTTGTCCAAACCCAAGATCAGGGGTGCGCGCCATGCCCGGAGGCTCGCGCGAGTGCGCCGATCGCCTTTCGAGCCAGCCCACCCTCCATCCTCAAAGCGGATGCGGCTCTTTCGAGCTCACCGGGTCGTTGTTCGAGGTGGTTCACCACCCATTCGACATCGCCCCAGACATCGTTGCCGTAGGCCGCCTGTGCCTTGGCCGAGGCTGCGTCCGGAATGCGGTCGCCGTGCTCGAGGATCAGAACGCCGAGGTCGAAGGCGTCGCGATAGCAGACGGACGGGTCCCTGCCCCTGTCGGAATTGGCCAGCATCTTCTCGGCGAACTGATCCTCGATGGCGAGCAGGTGCAACCGAGACGTCGGTCGTAGGCGCCGGTGAGGTCGATGCGGCCTTCCCGGACGATCTCGAGCTTGATCGGCTGGCCGTCGACCTCGATAGCGGTCCGCAGACCGTACTGGTCGCACCGGAAGTCCCTGAGCTGTTTGACGGGCTGCGCGACGATACCGGCGCAGCCCTTGGCGGTGACCGCCTGGCGCAGCGCTCGGTAGCCATCCTGTGACGAACACAGGAAATCGACGTCCAAGGACAGGCGGTATTCCCCGTGCGTCATCACGATGGCGGTGCCGCCGCCGAACCAGCATCCGGCTTCCGTGAGAAAGTCTGATTTCATCATCCGGAGAAGACGGGCGATCCTCGTGTGCTCCGGACGGAAGTAGGACGGTAAAGGCTGCTGCTGGTCGTCTTCAAGACAGGAAGACGCCATGACCGAACCTCTCCTTCAAGCCGGCCAACAGCCGGCGCTCGGCTACCGTGAAGGTCGCTTCGTCGAGATGGCGCCAGTTGCGTTCGTAGATGGCGAAGGCTTCCGCCGCGGGTATCGCTTTGGCAGGGTCCCGGTTCCACACGAGCCCGCGAAGGCCCGGGTAGTCGGCCGGAACGATCGCGTCGGTGAGCAAGTCCCTGGCCATGGCCGCAAGATAACCCGCCGGTCCGGTGTTTTCCACCGGTGCCGACGGGCTCGTGATCCTCCTCAGTGCATCTGCCAAAGGTCCGCGTAGCCTTTCACGTAGGCGTCGCCGTAGCCCAGCGACGACTGCGGCGGGGTGCCGGCGTCCTTGGCGTTGTCGTGCGTGAAGATGTAGAACGGGATCTTGGGATCGGCGGCGGCCGCCTGGCCGCACAGCCGCCGCATCTCGGCGTCGAGCAGCCCGTGGCCCACCCAGTCCAGGTTCTCGCCCAGGTCCATCTGCACCTGACCGGTCTGCACGAGGCCCAGCACGAACGGCGTGCCGTTGAAGCCGTCGATCTTCACCCGGTCCGAAGCCCCCGTTATCGTCACCGCCGGCACGACGAACTGGGTCATGCTGTCGTAGATCGCGATGATGTAGTTGATCGACGGGTCGGCCAGCAGCGCCGCCTGCACGCCCGGCGTGATCCGCGTGCCCCAGTCCGGCACGGAGAAGTTCATCACCTTGGTCTTGCAGTCCGTGCAGTGCTTCAGCTCGGCGTCGATCCCCGCGGTCATCGATTCGGTCGAGAGCGGCCCGGTGGCGATCAGTTCCAGCGCGTTCAGGTGGCCGTTGGTGTGCACCACCGCCCAGTCGGCCAGCACTCCCCCGGCCTTGAAATAGTCGATTGGCACGTCGCCATCGGCGTATTTCAAGAGTTCCGCGGTCTGCTCCAGGCCGTTGTCGTGCGAGGCCACGACCGGGATGCCGGCCGCGCGGGCGGCCGCGACCTGCGGCACCAGGGTGCGCGGGTCGGTTCCGGCCAGGAGGTCGATCAGGCCGACCTTCTGGTTGACGGCCGTGTCCATGCCCTGGACCCACTGCGAACTCTGGCCCTGGTTCTCCCAGGTCGTGAACTTGAAGCCGACCGTCTTGGCGACGGACTGCATGGCCTTCTCGATGGTGGTGATGAAGGGCACGGTGCTCGACACCGGGATGCTGAGGATCGACTTGCCCTTCATGCAGGCCTGCGCGTCGAAGGCGGGACCGGGCGCCGCGAAGGCGGGCTTGTGCGTCAGCGGCTCGATCTGGTGCTCGAAATAGGACAGGTCGTCCGCCCGGGCCGACCCGCAGGCCCCCGTCCACGCCAAGGCCGCCAGCCCAGCCGCCCCCATCACAACCGAAGTCCTCATCGCTTTCTTCCCTTATCGCAATCGAGGTCTGACATCTGGCAAGGTTCGCGCCAAACCGTCTTTCGAGGGGCGGATGATCCCGTCAGAACTTCTGTCCAGGTCATTGACGACATGCCGTTCGATGATCTTGGGCCGGCCGCGGCGAGCCCCGATCACCCGGCCGGCCGGTTCTCCCGCGCGGCGATCACGATGATCTCCGGGCTCGCCTCCGTCCAGGCCGAACCGTCCCAATCGCCGCAGCACGTCACCGCCGCGAGACCCGCGGCGCGGAGGCTTCGCTCGATGGCGGCTCGGGTCGGGAAGCGTAGAATGCTCCGGTTGGTCACGTCCCGGTCCGGCAGCCGGTAGGTGGTGCGGAAGGACACGAGGTCGTCCGCGACGCCCTCGACCTCGTGCCAGACGCGGACATGGCTCCCGTTGGCATCTTCCACCCGGCGCGCCGAGGCGTCCGGCGTCCATCGCTCCCAGGCGCGGGCGGCCGGGTTGCGGCTCTCGAACAGGAAGCGGCCGTTCGGCGCCAGCCGCACTGCCACCGCCGCGAGTGTGTCCGCGGTGTCCACGTCTGTGAGCAGGCACTGGAAGGCGTGCCCCGTCATAACGACGGCGTCGAACCGGGCTCCCGCGGGCAGGTCGCCCACATGGCCACGCCGCCAGGCGACGCGGTCCGCCCCATCCCGCCGTTCCGCGCGGGCGATCATCGCGGCGGCCGGGTCGAGGCCCGTCACGGCATGACCGTCCGCCGCCAACCGGACCGCGAGGGCGCCGGTGCCGCAGCCGAGGTCGAGCACCGTCTTGGGCGAGGGGCCGACCTGCGCCCGGTAGAAGGCGGTGTCCGACCCCTCGGGATTCAGCCGGTCGTAGAGGGCCACGAGGCCGGGGTCGGCGTACTGGGCATTTTCCATGCGCTTCCCCTCACGCGACCGGGCGGAGTTCCCGCTCCGCGAGATGGCGGTCCAGCACCTCCATCTGGTCCGGAGTGAGCCGCAGGCCGAGCTTGGTGCGGCGCCACACGATATCGGCGGCGCAGCGCGCCCATTCGCGCGCGACCAGGTGGTCGACCTCCGCTTCCGTCAGCGTCGCGCCGAAGTCGCGGCCCAGCGCCGCGAAATTCCGGGCACCGCCCAGGATCGCTTTCGCGGTCGTGCCGTACTGGCGCGCGAGGCGGCGGGCGTGGGCTGGGGCGAGGAAGGGCCAGCCCGCCCGCAGGTCGCCCACCAGCGCGTCGAAGCCGTCCACCGGGAAGTCGCCGCCGGGCAGCGGCGCCCGACCCGTCCAGCCGGCTCCCGAGCGCACCGCGGGCAGGTGGGGGCCGAGCATGTCGAGCGCGTGTTCGGCGAGCTTGCGGTAGGTGGTGAGCTTGCCGCCGAACACGGACAGCAGCGGCGCACGGCCGCCGGGCGCGTCGAGCGACAGCACGTAGTCGCGCGTGGCGGCCTGGGCCGCGCCCTCGCCCTTGTCGTAGAGCGGGCGGACGCCCGAATAGGTCCAGACGATGTCGTCCACCGACACGGGCTTGGCGAAATACTCGGACGCCGACGCGCAGATATAGGCCACCTCCTCGGCCGAGGCCTTCACGTCCCCGGGGTCGCCCTCGTAGTCGCGGTCGGTGGTGCCGATCAGCGTGAAGTCCGTCTCGTAGGGGATAGCGAAGAAGATCCGGCCGTCGGGGTTCTGGAAGATGTAGCAGCGACCGTGGTCGTAGAGTTTTGGGACCACGATGTGCGAGCCCTGCACCAGCCGCACCTTGGCGGCGGTGTTGAGGCGCAGCGTGGCGTTGAGCACCTGCCCCACCCAGGGACCGGCGGCGTTGACCACGACCTTCGCGCGGACCGCGCGCCGCGCGCCCGTGTCGCGGTCCTCCAGCGTGAGCGTCCAGGCTTCCGCGCCGCGCTCGGCCCCCACCGCCTTGGTGCGGGTCAGCACGACGGCGCCGCGGTCGGCGGCGTCGCGCGCGTTCAGCGCCACCAGGCGCGAGTCCTCGACCCAGCAGTCGGAATATTCGAACCCCGTCTTGAACTCGCCCGGCTTGAGCGGTTCGCCCGCGGGGTCGCGCCGCAGGTCCAGCGTGCGGGTGCCGGGCAGGCGCTTGCGTCCGCCCAGGTGGTCGTAGAGGAACAGGCCCAGCCGCAGCACCCAGGCGGGCCGGAGCCCCCTGTGGTGGGGCAGCACGAAGCGGAGCGGCCAGACGATGTGGGGCGCGATGCCCCAAAGCACCTCGCGCTCCATGAGAGCCTCGCGCACCAGGCGGAACTCGTAGTGTTCGAGGTAGCGCAGGCCGCCGTGGATGAGCTTGGTGGCGGCTGACGACGTGCCGCTCGCGAGGTCGTTCTGCTCGCACAGGATCACGGTCGCCCCGCGTCCCGCGGCGTCCCGCGCGATGCCGCACCCGTTCACGCCCCCGCCGATGACGGCGAGGTCATAGGTGGTCTCCATGGCGGTTCCTCACCCGGTCGCTTGGCTTTCGGCGGACCGTAAAACGAAAACGAAAGGCCGACAACCGATCAAAGCGAACAGAAAAGGAAACAGCGACGCGGCCCTTTCCTTCTTCCGTTCCGCGGGAGACAGTGGCGCGGCAAGGAGGATGCGGATGACCACACGGCTCAACCTCGCGGTGCGGGGCCTGTTCGCCACGCCCGTGGCGGCCCTGGAGGTGCCCGACGCGGCCGCGGTCAACGCGGACCTGGAGCCCGTCATCCTGCGGCGACGGGCGGAAACCCCCACGGTGCAGGCCTCCAACGCGGGTGGTTGGCATTCCGACCGCGACATCCTCGCCTGGGGCGGTCCGCGCGTCGCCCAGATCGTCGACCTGGGCAAGGGGATCGCGGGCCAGCTCACGGCCGACCGGGAGGGCAACCCGGCGCGGCCGCCCTGGCGGGTGCAGGCCTGGGCCAACGTCAACACGGCGGGTCACGCCAACGTGGCCCACTACCACCCCGGCTCCTTCTGGTCGGGCACCTATTACGTGGCCGACGGCGGCTGCGCGTCCGACCCCGGGCTCGGCGGCGAGTTCGAGATGCTGGACCCGCGCGGGCCGGGGCCCGGCATGTACGCCCCGACCCTGAAGTTCGCGGGCGAGGACGGCGCGTCCGTGGGCGGGGCGGAGACCATCCGCCCCAAGCCGGGGCTCCTGGTGCTGTTCCCATCCTGGCTCCTGCACCAGGTGCGCCCCTACCGCGGCACCGGCACGCGCATCTCGATCGCCTTCAACCTGAGCCTCTGAGGTGTCGCTGCCGGCCTCCCGCCTGTCGTCCCGCCGCCAGGTCGAGATCGTCAACTGGCTGCGCGAGAAGGGCCGCGTCACCGTGGAGGATCTGGCGGCGCATTTCGGCGTGACGCCGCAGACGATCCGGCGCGACCTCAACGACCTGAGCCTCGCCCAGATGGTGGTGCGCGTCCACGGCGGCGCCATGGTGGCCTCGGGCGTCGTCAACCTCGCCTACGAGGCCCGCAAGCTGATCGCCGGGCCGCACAAGAAGCTGATCGGCGAGGCCGCGGCGCGACTGGTGCCCGACCATTCCTCCGTGTTCGTCAACATCGGCACCACCACCGAGGAGGCCGCCCGCGCGCTCGCGGGTCACGCGGGGCTGCTCGTCATCACCAACAACCTGCACGTCGCGACCGAGCTCTACCGCAGCACGGCGATCGAGGTGTTCCTGCTGGGCGGCAGCGTGCGGGGGGGCGACGGCGGCATCGTGGGCGCGCACGCCGTCAGCCTCATCGGCCAGTTCCGGGTGGACCTAGCGATCATCGGTACGTCGGCCATCGACGCCGACGGCACCCTGCTCGATTTCGACATCCGCGAGGTGCAGGCCTCCCGCGCCATCATCGAGCACGCGCGGCGCGTGGTGCGCGTGGCCGACGGCAGCAAGTTCGCCCGCTCGGCCCCGGTCCGGGTCGCGCACCTGAGCGAGGTGGACGTGTTCGTGACCGACCGCCTGCCGAGCCAGGCGATCGCCGAGCTCTGCCGCACGCACGGCGTCGAGGTGGTGGAGGCGGGCGGGCCGCTGGAGGGCGAGGACGACGGCGAGTGACGCGGCCGCCTTTCGCCCTCGGCGACGGGGCCGCGCTTTCGTTCCGGTGCTCGTTATATTCGCTTGCAGGGACGTTCGCTTTCGACATAGGCTCCCAATCAAGCAAGGATCAGCGGGCGGAACGGCCCGTGCGGGAGGACGCGCGAATGGGCGGAGGCGGGATGCGGGCGGCGGCCGGACCGCGCGATGCCGGGGCCGCCGCGTGAGCTTCGCGCTCGACCACGTGACCTACAGGATCGGCGGCGAGACGCTCATCGCCGATGCCAGTCTCACGTTCGAGGCCGGCACCATGAACGTGCTGCTCGGCCCCACGCTGTCGGGCAAGACCACGCTCATGCGCCTGATGGCGGGTCTCGACCGGCCCACGGAAGGCAGGTTGCTGGAGGACGGCGCCGACGTCACCGCCGTGCCGGTCCGCAAGCGGTCGGTCGCCATGGTCTACCAGCAGTTCGTCAACTATCCCACGCTCACCGTCTACGAGAACATCGCCTCGCCCCTGCGCGTCCAGGGCCTGCCGAAGGCCGAGATCGAAGCCCGGGTAGGCCGCGCCGCCAAGCTGCTGCGGCTCGAGCCCATGCTCAAGCGCACGCCCGCCCAGCTGTCGGGCGGCCAGCAGCAGCGCACCGCGATCGCCCGCGCGCTCGTCAAGCAGGCGCGCCTCGTGCTGCTCGACGAGCCGCTCGCCAACCTCGACTACAAGCTGCGGGAAGAGCTGCGCGAGGAACTGCCGCCTATCTTCGCCGAGACCGGCGCCATCCTGGTCTATGCAACGACCGAGCCCGCCGAGGCGCTGCTGCTCGGGGGCGCCACCGCCACCCTGTGGGAAGGCCGCGTCACCCAGGCCGGGCCGACCGCCTCCGTCTATCGCCGGCCGGTGGGGATCGAGGCCGCGCGCGTCTTCTCCGACCCGCCGCTCAACGAGGTCGAGGTCGTCAAGGCCGGTGCGCTCCTGACCTTTCCGGACGGCCGCAAGCTGCCCGCCGACGCGGTCGCGTCGGGCCTGCCGGACGGGGCCTACCGCCTCGGCTTCCGGGCCGATGCCGCGAGCGTCGGCCCGGCCCGGTCCGGTCGCCTGTCCTGCCCCGGCCGGGTGGCGGTGACGGAGATCAGCGGCTCGGAATCCTTCGTCCACGTCGACACCGGCATGGGAACCTGGGTGTGCCTGGCCGATGGCATTCATCCGTGGGAGCCGGGTGACGCCGTCGAGGCGCAACTGGACCTCGCCCGCACGTTCACCTTCGGGCCGGATGGGCGGCGCGCGACGGCGCCCGGCCTGGCCGCGACGG
This sequence comes from uncultured Lichenihabitans sp., assembly GCA_964243405.1. GTDB lineage: Bacteria > Pseudomonadota > Alphaproteobacteria > Rhizobiales > Beijerinckiaceae > Lichenihabitans. Next base: position 12,700 of record CAXTFJ010000110.1, read on the forward strand.
CCTGACGGTCCGCCATGGCGCAGATCACCCTGGACGGCATCGGTCACGCCTACGGTCCCTTGCGGAGCGAGGCCGACTACGCGTTGAAACCCCTCCGCCACGTGTGGGAAGCGGGCAAGGCCTACGCGCTGCTGGGTCCGTCCGGCTGCGGCAAGACCACCCTGCTCAACATCATCTCGGGCCTGGTGATCCCTTCCGAGGGCCGCCTGCTGTTCGACGACCGGGACGTGACCCGCCTGCCCACCGAGCGGCGCAACATCGCCCAGGTGTTCCAGTTCCCCGTCATCTACGACACGATGAGCGTGGCCGAGAACCTGGCCTTCCCGCTGCGCAACAGGCGCATGCCGAAGGCTGCCATCCAGGCCCGCGTCCGCGAGGTGGCGGCCATGCTCGACCTCACGCCCACGCTTCAACTGCGCGCCCGCGGGCTCACGGCCGACGCCAAGCAGAAGATCTCGCTCGGTCGGGGCCTCGTGCGCTCGGACGTGTCCGCGGTGCTGTTCGACGAGCCGCTGACCGTCATCGACCCGGCGCTGAAGTGGGAGCTGCGCTCCAAGCTCAAGGCCGTCCATCGCGCGCTCGACCTGCTGATGATCTACGTCACGCACGACCAGGTCGAGGCGCTCACCTTCGCCGACCGGGTCGTAGTGATGAACGACGGGCGCGCCGTGCAGGTCGGCACGCCGGCCGAGCTGTTCGACACGCCCGAGCACACGTTCGTGGGCTATTTCATCGGCTCGCCGGGGATGAACTTTCTGCAGGGACGCCTCGCGGGCTCGCGCGTGCGGATCGAGGGCCACGAGGTGGCGCTGCCGGGCGGCTATCCGGGTCTCGCGGCCGACAGCCCGGTCAAGCTCGGCATCCGGCCCGACTACGCGGTGCTGACGGCCGACGCCGACGGCCTGCCCGTGCAGGTGCGTCGGGTGGACGACCTGGGCCGGCGCCGGCTGGCCCACGTCACCCTGGGCGACCAGCGCCTCGTCGCCACCCTGCCCGAGAACGTGTCGGTCCAGGGCACGGAGGCGCGCGTCCGCTTCGAGCCTGGCCGCTGCCACGTGTTCGTCGACGAGCGCCGCGTTCCGCCCGCCGCGACCGTCCCCGCAGCCAGCACCGGGAGGGCCGCGTGACCGACACCCGCCTGTGGGACAACCGCGCCTGGTTCTTTCTGGTGCCCGTGCTCGTCGTGGTGCTGTTCTCGTCGCTCGTGCCGATGATGACGGTGGTCAATTATTCGGTGCAGGACACGCTCGGGCAGAACAGCTTCTTCTGGAACGGCGCGGGCTGGTTCGAGAACCTGCTCGACCCCACCACGGAGGTCGGCGCGCGCTTCCAGAGCGCGCTCGTGCGCAACCTCATCTTCTCGGCCGCGGTGCTCGCGCTCGAAATCCCGCTCGGCATCGCGGTGGCGCTGTGCATCCCCAAGCGGGGCTGGCAGGTCGGCGCCGTGCTGGTGGCGATCGCCCTGCCGCTGCTGATCCCCTACAACGTCGTGGGCGTGATCTGGCAGCTGTTCACGCGCGGCGACATCGGCCTGCTGGGCGTGACGCTGCGCGCGCTCGGCATCCCGTTTAACGTCACGCAGGACACGACGTCCGCCTGGTTCACCGTGATCGTCATGGACGTGTGGCACTGGACGTCCATGGTGGCGCTGCTGTGCTACGCCGGGCTGAAGGCCATCCCCGACGCCTTCTACCAGGCGGCGCGCATCGACGGGGCCGGGCGCTGGGCGGTGTTCTCCAAGATCGAGCTGCCCAAGCTGCGCAAGGTGCTGGTGATCGCCATGCTGCTGCGCTTCATGGGGAGCTTCATGATCTACACGGAGCCCTTCACGGTCACGGGCGGCGGACCGGGGGAGGCCACGAGCTTCCTGTCGATCGACCTCGTCAAGATGGCGCTCGGCCAGGTCGACCTCGGCAACGCGGCCGCCTACTCGCTGGTCTACAACCTGATCACGCTGACGGTCTGCTGGGTGTTCTTCACCTACACAACCCACGCCGACGCCCGGGAGGCAAGCTGATGGGCGGGACGGGGCGCGGGCGCACGCTCGGCATGGCGGCCTACATGCTGTTCCTGCTGGTGCCGATGTACTGGCTCATCAACATCAGCTTCAAGACCAACACCGAGATCCTATCGACGCTGAGCTTCTGGCCGCGGCACCCGGTTCTCGACAATTACACGCGCATCTTCACCGACCCGGAGTGGCGGTCGAGCTTCGCAAACTCGATCACCTACGTGCTCATCAACACGGTGGCGTCGGTTGCGATCGCGTTGCCCGCCGCCTACGCGTTCAGCCGCTACCGCTTCGTCGGCGACAAGCCGCTGTTCTTCTGGCTGCTGTCGAATCTGATGGCACCGCCCGCCGTCTACGCCATGCCGTTCTTCAACCTGTATTCGGCGACGGGGCTGTTCGACTCGGTGTGGGCGGTGGCGCTCGCCCACTGCCTGTTCAACGTGCCCCTGGCGGTGTGGATCCTGGAGGGTTTCATCTCCGGCGTGCCGCGCGAGATCGACGAGACCGCCACGATCGACGGCTATTCGTTCCCGCGCTTTTTCGTAAAAATCTTCCTGCCGCTGATCGCCAACGGCATCGGGGTGGCGGCCTTCTTCTGCTTCATGTTCTCCTGGGTCGAGCAATTGCTCGCCACCACGCTCACCACCGTCAACGCCAAGCCGATCGCCGGCATCATGTCGCGCGCCTACTCGGCCGCCGGGCTCGACTGGGGGCTGCTGTCCGCCGCGGGCGTGCTCACCGTGATCCCCGGCGCGGTGGTGATCTGGTTCGTGCGCAACCACATCGCCAAGGGCTTCGCCCTGGGCCGGGTCTGAG
>CAXTFJ010000111.1:0-15446 GCA_964243405.1 uncultured Lichenihabitans sp.
CACCACCCACCCTACCGGGGCGGGGCCGCGCGGGGCCGGGGCCTGCGGGACGCGGGCGCCTTCGCGCGACTGATCGCCTCCGCGGGCGCGGACCTGATCCTGCACGGCCACAACCACCGACCGATGCTGGCCCACCTGGAGGGGCCGGAGGGTCCCGTTCCGGTCGTCGGCGTGCCGTCCGCCTCCGCGGTGCCCGGCAGCCCGAGCCACCGCGCGGCCTACCATCTCTTCGCTTTCGACAAGACCGCTGCGGGGCTGACGATTCGCGCGCGCCGCCGCGGCCTGATCCCCGATCTGTCGGGGATCGGCGACCTCGGGGCCTTCGACCTGATGGAGGGTGGCGCCGACCCGCACCCGCTCTGACCCGTCATCGGGCGATGTGGTTCCACGGACCGTAAAGCAGCAGCGCCATCGCGAGGGCGACGAGAGCCGCCAATCCCACGTACTCCACCAGGATGGCCGCCGCGGTCCCGATCCAGGCGCGGCGAGCGGGTCGAGGAACCATCGCGGCGGTACCGGCGCGGACGGGCGCGGGCGGCCCGGCTACCGCGAGCGCCTTGTCCCGTTCCACCAGGCGGCGCGCGATATAGGCCGTGACCGCGTCGACCATCGCGTCGAGGTCTTCGCTTTCGGCCAGCGTGGCGCGACCGTGCCGGGTGGCCTGGATGAAGCGGTAGAGCCGCTTGTCGTGGCCCATCTCGACATGGGCGATCATGTCCACGAACAGGCGCGGATGCGGGCTCGGGACGAGGCCCGCGTCGAACATTTCGACCTCGGCGGGAACCTGGGCCAGCACGGGGACCAGCGCGTCCTGCAGCAGTTCGAGCCGCGCGACCTCTACGACCCGGAGGTCGGCCAGGGCCCTGGACCGCTCCGCTTCCTCCACGCGCGCGATGCGGATCGCGGCCCGGAGGCTCGGAACCGGAGGATCGGGCGGGTCGGGCGGGTCGGGCGGGTCGGGCGGGCGGTCGTGCATGCGGCTGGCTCGATCCCTGTCGCGAGCGCGGGCCGGTGTCGCCCGGCCGAGACCGCATCAAAGCAGCGTGTTACGGAGCCCGACAGCGAATTTTGTGGCCGCGGCATCCAGAAAACATGATTGCGGAGCGGGCCCGCGGCCGGTCCCTTCCGTTTCAGCGCAGCCGCACCAACCGGAACCCCACCGCATGACCTCCTACCATCTCGCCCCGGTTCCGCCCCTGACCGTGGGCGCGGGGTGCCGCCGGGAGATCGGCCGGATCGCCGCGTCGCTCGCGCCCAAGGCCGGACCGGTTCTCCTGGTCGCCGACCCCGGGCTGTCCGCGACCGGCATGACGGACGACGTCGCGACCAGCCTCGACGCCGCGGGTTTCGGGGTGGTGCGCTTCTCCGACATCAAGAGCGATCCGAGCCTCGCCCAAGCCGACGCGGCGCTGGCCCTGGCGCGTCGGAACGAGGCGGCGCTGGTGGTGGCGCTCGGCGGCGGCTCGGCGCTGGATCTCGGCAAGGCGGTGGCCGCGGGGGCGGGATCGGACAGCAGCCTCATGGACTACGCGCTCGCCGCGTCCCCCTGGCCCGCGGGTCGCCTACCGGTCATCTGCGTGCCGACGACAAGCGGGACGGGCTCGGAAACGACGCGCACCGCGATCCTGTCGGCGCCGGACGGCGCCAAGCTGTGGTTTTGGGGCGAGGAGTTGAAGCCCGACCATGCGGTGCTCGACCCGGAGCTCACAGTGAGCCTGCCGCCGCCGCTCACCGCGGCGACCGGCATCGACGCCCTCGTGCACGCGGTAGAGGCGTCCACCAACCGCAACGCCAACGCGGGCAACGACGTCTACGCCCACGCGGCGATCCGCCTGGTCGGCGACCACCTGGTCGCGGCCGTGCGCGACCCTGGCGACCTGCGGGCCCGCGAAGGACTGGCGCGCGCCGCGGCGCTCGGCGGCACGGCCATCGACAATTGCGGCACGTCGATCGCCCACACGATGGGCCACGCCATGGCGTCGCTGCGGCCCATCCATCACGGCCGCGCGGTGGGCGTGGCGATGCTGGCCGCCCTGCCCTGGCTGATCGGCAACGACCCGGACGGGCGCTTCGCGTCCTGCGCCGCGGCCCTGGGGGCCGAGCCCACCGCGACGGGCTTCGCCGAGGCCTACGGAAAACTCCTGCGCGACTCGGGATTGCGGATCGCCATGGTGGAAGATTTCGAGGGCGTCACTCCCGAGGCGCTGGCGGCCCAGATGGCACGTCCCGAGAATGCGGCGATGATCCGCTCGACGAACCGCGACGTCACCGCCGCGGACCTGCTCGACCTGGCCCGCACCGTGCTGGCGCTGCCATGACGGTTTCCCTGCCGACCGCTCCCGTGAAGATCACGGGGATCGACATCACGCACCATCGCCTGCCGCTCGACCCGCCCTTCAACGCGAGCTGGGACACGCAGCCGCGCCGCGCCTTCGAGGCCACGATCGTGCGCGTCCACACGGACGCCGGGCTCACGGGGGTGGCGTCGGGCGACACGATGCTGGGCTTCGCGGGGCACGAGCCCCTGTTCGTGGGCCAGGACGCGCTGGCGATCGAGCGGCACTGGCGCATCCTCAACAACATCCAGTTCCACTGGGGCCGCCCCTGGCCGCTCGACCTCGCGCTCTGGGATCTCGCCGGCAAGATCACGGGCCAGCCCGTGTGGCGGCTGCTGGGCGGCCTGTCGGGCAGCGTGCGCCTCTACGCCTCCTCGGGCACCCTGCGCGAGCCCGCGGCGCTGGCCGATGCGGCGCAGCGCTACCTCGACGAGGGCTTCCCCGCCCTAAAGATTCGTTTCGGCCGCGGCGGTTGGCGGCAGGACATCGCGGCGCTGGAAGCCGTCCGCGCCCGGGTTGGCGACCGGCTCGACCTTATGGTCGACTGCAACCAGGGTTGGCGCATGTCGTGGGACGCCTACCCGTCCTGGACGCTCAAGGACGCTGTGCCCGTCGCGCGCGAGCTGGAGCGGCTCGGCGCGTACTGGATGGAGGAACCGCTCCACCGCGGCGACCGCGAAGGCATGCGGCGCCTGCGCGACAAGGTGGACATCCGCATCGCGGGCGGCGAGATGACCCGCGAACTCTACGAGTTCCGCGACCTCGTTGCCGAAGGCGCCTTGGACGTGCTGCAGCCGGACGCGGCGCTGGTGGGCGGCATCACGGGGCTGCGCCGGGTGGCGGCGCTCGCCCAGGAGCATAACCTCACCTTCACGCCCCACACCTGGACCAACGGCATGGGCATGGTGGCCAACGCCCACCTGACCGCGGGCGTGGCCGACGCGCCCTGGCTCGAATTCCCCTACGACCCGCCCGAGTGGAGCCTGGACCGCCGCGACTTCATGCTGGCCGAGCCGGTCCGCGCGGACGCCTCCGGCACCTTGCGGCTGTCCGAACGACCCGGCCTGGGTTACGATCTGGACGAGGACAGGCTGAAGGCGACCAGGATCGGATAGCGGGTGAAGGGGCGGCCGGGCAGCAACCGCAACATGGACCGGCAGTGGCTGCCCCTGAACGCGCTGCGGGCCTTCGAGGCCGCGGGCCAGCACCTGAGCTTCACGGCGGCCGCCAATTCGCTCACCGTCGCGCAGAGCGCGGTGAGCCGGCACGTCATGGTGCTGGAGAAGTTTCTGGGCGTCGGCCTGTTCGAGCGGCGTCCGCAGCAGCTCGCCCTGACCGAAGCCGGGCGCCACCTCCTGCCGGTGGTGACCCGGAGCTTCGACCGCATCGACCAGGCGCTTGGCGAGATCGTGGCCGAGCGCGGGACGCCCAAGCCCATGCTGCGGGTCGGCCTGCCGCCCACCTTCGCCCACCAGCTCGCGGTCCCGATCCTGCGCGACTTCCGCGCCGAACACCCCGGCCTGGCGCTGGAGATCGTTTCGACGCCGACCACGGACGCGGAGGACGTCGACATCGCGGTCGTCTACTCCGAACCGCGGGTGTCGGATGCGATCCTCGACCTCCTGTGGATGGAGCGGCCCACGATCCTGTGCAGCCCGGAGGCGGTCGCGACCGTGGCGCCCGAGCCCGCGACGCTGGTCGGTACGTGCGACCTGCTCCACGTGAGGCTCGGCGACCGTCCGCGCCACCACGTCTGGGAGCTGTTCGCCCGAGCGGCCGGCCGGCCCGATCTCGACGTGGGCCGGGGCCTTGTGTTCGACACGGCCCGGCTCGCGGTGCAGTACGCGCTGTCGGGTGACGGCTTGGCGCTGGTCGACCCCCTGCTGTTCCGCGAGGAACTGGCCCAGGGGCGGCTGGTGCGGCCCGTGGAGCTGTCGATCGACACCGGCTACGGCTACTTCCTCGCCACGTCGCCCGAGGATCTCGACAACGAGGCGGTGGCCCTGTTCCGCTCCTGGCTGATCCGGCGCTTCGCGCCCGGAGCACGGGCCGCCTGATCAGGCGGCCGCTGCCTCGGCGTCCCGATGCTGCGCCCTGTCCGTCTGGGCGGTGAGCCGCTCCAGGATGACGTCCGTGGTGAGCGGACGGTCGAAGACGTAGCCCTGTCCTTCGACGTAGCCCAGCGCGCGGAGCACCAGCGCGTGGGCTTCGGTCTCGATGCCCTCGGCGGTGGTCCGGATGCCGAGCCGGCGGGCGAGGAGGCCGATGGATTCGACGATGGCGGCGGCTTCCGGCTTGGCCGACATCTCGCGCACGAACGACTGGTCGAGCTTGATCTTGTCGATGGGAAAGCGCTGCAGGTAGGACAGCGAGGAATAGCCGGTCCCGAAATCGTCGAGCGCGATGGAGGCCCCCAGACCCTTCAGCTCCTCCAGGACGCGCTGGACGTGGTCGTCGTCGCGCAGCAGCACGGTTTCGGTGATCTCCAGCTCGATCCGCTGGGCCGGGAGTCCGGTGTCGGCGAGGACGCGGGTCAGCGTATCGACGAGATGGCTGCCATCGAACTGATGCGACGACAGGTTGATCGACACGCGCACGTCGGAGGGCCAGGTGGCGGCCGTGGCGCAGGCGCGTTCGATGATCCAGTCGCCGATGGTGGCGATCAGGCCGATCTCCTCCGCGAGGCCGATGAAGCGGAGCGGCGGCACGAAGCCCAGGGTGGGGTGGCGCCAGCGCACCAGGGCCTCGCAGCTCACGATCCGCTGCGTCGCCAGGTCGAGGATCGGCTGGAAGTGCAGTTCGAGCCGGTCTTCGGCAAGCGCGCGCCGCAGGTCGTCCTCCAGGTCGCGCCGGGCCTTGAACTCCTGCTCCATGCGGGGATTGAAGAAGCGGAAGGTGCCGCGCCCGGCCGTCTTGGCGGCGTAGAGCGCGAGGTCGGCGTTCTTGAGCAGGGTGTCGCCGTCCGACCAGCCGGCCGGCGTCGACGCGATCCCGATGCTCATGCTGACGGGCACCATCTTGCCCTCGAGCGTGAAGGGTTCGGCGAGCAGTTCGGCGATCCGGCCCGCCATGTTGCTCGCCTCGCGGAACGCACTGCGCCCCACCAGCAGGATCGCGAACTCGTCGCCGCCGAGCCGGGACACCATCGTGCCGGTCCGCGGCAGGTCGTCGAAGCGCCGGGCGATCGCGCGCAGCAGCGCGTCGCCGGCCGCGTGGCCGAAGCTGTCGTTGACGTTCTTGAACAGGTCCACGTCGAGAAGCATCAGCGCCATCTCGTTGCCGGAGTCCCGGTCGGCGGTTCGGACCGCGAGAGTCTCGGTGAACGTCAGCCGGTTCGGCAGGCCCGTGAGGACGTCGCGTCGCGCGACCGTGTTGGCGTGCGCGTTGCGGCGCATCAGGACCACGATGGCCCCCAGACCCAGGGCGAGCAGTCCCGTGCTGCCTGCCAGTGCGAGCTGCAGCGAGGTGTTCAGCTCCCGCTCGACTCCGTTGAGCGTGCGGCGCGCGTCGTGGTCGACGACCGCGGACACCATCGCGGCCGAACCCTCCACGTCGGACAGCGCGGCGAGCAGGCGGGTGGCATCGATCGGCTCGTCGGCTTCGCGCAGGATCGCGCGGAGGGTCTGCACACCCGCTCCGAACCGGGCGAGGATCACCACGCCGTCCGGGGAGGCGCCCGCAATCCCGGTGATGTCGTTCGACTCAAAGACCGACAGCTGCCTTTCGACCTCCTCCGAGCGGTGTCGCAGCACTTCTCGCGCGGTGGGATCGGGGCTGAGACCGTAGCGGCTCGCGGCGGCGGACAGCTTGGCGAACAGGGCCGACGTATCGCCCAGAACCGGGACCGCGGCCGCCATCACCTCGGACAGCCTGCGCCCCGCTTCGACGGCCCGCGTGCCTTCATAGGCGGTGAGAAGCGCCAGCGCGCAGACGGGGACGAGCAGGGCGTGTTGCCATCGGGCCGTTGACGTCGACATGGGGCTGACTTCGTTCCGACCGGGTCGGGCCCTCGCGCGACGAAAACCGTTCTTCGACCGGCACCGGCACGCTAAGTCCCATACCGAGAGTAGCGCAGAACGAGGTCAACAAAGATTGAATGAGCTGACGATTGGGCGGATGGCGAGCCCGGTCCGGCTCGCGCACGCATGAAACAATATGAAAAAGGCATGCGTGCCGGCGTCCGATCCCGGCTAACCTCACCGCGATGCCGTTCGGGCGGCAGGCGGTCCGGCAAAGCAGCGCAGGGTGGACGGAGATGAAGACGCACGCGAAGGCGGTTGTGATCGGCGGTGGCGTCGTGGGCGCGAGCGTCCTTTACCACCTCACCAAGGCGGGCTGGCGCGACGTGGTGCTGGTCGAGCGCGCGGAGCTGACGTCGGGGTCCACCTGGCATGCCGCGGGCGGCATGCACACCGTCAACGGCGACCCCAACGTCGCCAAGCTGCAGCAGTACACGATCGGCCTCTACAAGGAGATCGAGGAGGTGTCGGGCCAGAGCTGCGGCGTCCACATCACCGGCGGCGTGATGCTGGCCGGCACGCCCGAGCGGCTCGACTGGTTGAAGCTCGCCCGCGCGCGCGGGCGCTACCTCGGCATGGACCTGGAGCTGATCTCGGTCGCGGAGGCCAAGCGGCTGTTTCCGCTCATGGACGAGAGGCACTTCGTGGGCGCCATGTACGACCCGATCGAGGGCCACGTGGACCCCACCGGCGTCACGACCGCCTACGCCAAGGCGGCGCAGATCGGCGGCGCGCAGATCGAGCGGCAATGCCGCGTCACCGACCTGCAGCCGCGCCCCGACGGCGGCTGGGACGTGGTGACCGAACACGGCACGATCCGGGCCGACCACGTCGTCAACGCGGGTGGCCTGTGGGCGCGCGAGGTAGGCCGCATGGTGGGGCTGGAACTGCCGCTGCTCGCGATGGAGCACCAGTACCTGATCACCGAGGACATGCCGGCGCTGGCGGGCCAGAAGGAGCAATTGCACTGCATCGATTTCGAGGGCGAAATCTACATGCGCCAGGAACGCGGCGGCATGCTGATGGGCACCTACGAGCGGGCGGGCGTGCCGTGGTCCGAGCGCGTGACGCCGTGGGATTTCGGGCAGAACCTCCTGCCCAACGACCTCGACCGGATCGCGCCCTCGCTGGAGGTGGGCTTCGAACACTTCCCGGCCATCGCGGAGGCGGGAATCAAACGGGTCATCAACGGACCCTTCACCTTCGCGCCGGACGGCAACCCGCTGATCGGCCCCGTGAAGGGGCTGCGCAACTACTGGGTGGCCTGCGCCTGCATGGCGGGCTTCAGCCAGGGCGGCGGCGTGGGCCTCGCGCTCGCCAACTGGATGGCGGACGGCGATCCGGGTTTCGACGTGTGGGGCATGGACGTGTCGCGCTACGGCACCTGGGCCACCATGGCCTACACCAACGCCAAGGTGCGCGAGAACTACTCGCGCCGCTTCCGCATCCGTTTCCCCAACGAGGAACTGCCCGCCGGACGCCCGCTTCGGACGGCGCCCGCCTATGAGCGGCAGGCCCAGGCAGGCGCGGTGTTCGGAGAAACCTGCGGGCTGGAATATCCGCTGTGGTTCGCTCCGGGCCCGGAAGCGGCCGCCGAACCGTTCACGTTCCGGCGGCCCGCGTCGCACGCCCAGGTCGGGGCCGAGTGCCGGGCCGTGCGCGACGCCGTGGGGCTCCTGGACATCTCCAACTACGGCAAGTTCGAGGTGACGGGTCCCAACGCGGAAGGCTTCCTCGACCGGGTAATGGCGAACGCCCTGCCGCCGGTCGGACGCATGGCGCTCGCGCCCATGCTGAACGAGCGCGGCAAGCTGAACGGCGACTTCACGATCGGGCGGCTCGCGGCCGACCGCTTCTTCCTGGTCGGCACGCTGGCGGCGGAAAGCTACTACCTGCGCTGGTTCGAGCGGCAGGGATCGGGCGACGGCGTGACGGTCCGCCCCTGCGCGACGGAGTATACGGGCTTTTCGGTCGCGGGCCCGCGATCCCGGGCGCTGCTGCAGGGCCTGGTGGCCGACGACCTCGGCACCGCGGCCTTCCCGTTCCTGAGCTTCCGCGCCATGGACGTCGGCATGATCCCGGCCCTTGTGGGGCGGGTCAGCTTCACGGGAGACCTGGGCTACGAGATCTGGGTCGCGGCCGACTACGGGCGGGCCCTGCACGACCTGCTCACGCGCGCGGGGGGCGACTTCGGCCTGAAGCCGTTCGGCGGACGCGCGCTCAACGCCTTGCGGCTGGAGAAGGGTTTCGGCACTTGGGCCCGCGAATACCGTCCCATCTACGGGCCGGACGAGGCCGGGCTGTCGCGCTTCGTCGCGACCGGCAAGGGGGAGTTCGTCGGGCGTGAGTCCGTCGCGCGCGCACGCCGGGAGGACGGGGGTGCGTTGCGGCTCGTGAGCTTCGCGGTGGAGGCTGACGGTGCGGACGCGATCGGCGACGAGCCGATCTGGAAGGACGGAGCGGTGGTGGGCTGGGTGACCTCGGGCGGCTACGGGCACGGCGTGGAACGATCGCTCGCGCTGGGCTACGTGCCCCGGGCCCTCGCGACCGCGACCGGCGGATTCGAGATCGAGATCATCGGCGACCGACGTCCGGCAACCCGCCTGGACGGCCCGGCCTTCGATCCGAAGGGGCTCCGCATGCGGGCCTGAGGACCGCCACCGCCGCTGTGAACCGATCGGTCGTCGAACGGCTCAAGCTCCAGAGCCGTGACATCCGACATGACCTCGTCGTGATCGCCCGTCGAGAACCGGCGTCAGACGATGCTTGCGGGTGGTCTTTCTCGACTGCGATGCGAGCGAAGCAGCTCAGTTCACGCCCGGAGCCAGGGCCAGCGTCCCGGCCGGGAGCGAGGCCGTCTTGTCGCCCGTGATCTCCTTCGGAAGCGCCTTCGCGTTGCCCGTCATCCTGGGCGCTTTGGCGACGGGGTGAGCCGGGGAGGTCGCAACAGGCACCGCGGCCGCCTGTGCGGCAGGGGTCGCATCGGTTTTCGCGGTGCCTCCGAGATTCAGCCAGGACTTGAAGAAGCCTCCTTGGCCGTCGCTCGCCGAAGCGGGAACAGCCGTCGCCGGAGCTTGCGCGACCTGCGTCTGCGTCGCCGTCGCGACGACCGTGGTTGAGGGAGCCGGCTTGATTCCAGGCCGGCTCGCCCCGCGGTGAGCGGGAGCGGGCTGGGTCGAGACGGTAGCCGCAGCCTGCACCACGGGAGCGGTCTCCGGCTTGGCGGCCCGGTCGGGACTGAGCCATTTCCCGAAGATCCCACCCGTAGCCTCGTCGGCCGGAGGGGTCGAGGCGTAGGCCGAGGGCGCGGCGTTGAACGTCGCGGGAACCACCGCCTGCGCGACCGACACCGGCGCACTGGCCGGGATCTGCTTGGCCGAGCCTTCGGCCACCGTGACATTGCTGGTGATCACGTTGCCGCGGGCGAGCAACGCCTTCGACTGCGCCTTGGCGGCCGCGATCTGCACCGCCACCGACTTGGACTTCGGCTGGTCGAGCACGATCTCGGTCGGCCCCTGCGCGAGGGCGTCGGGACGGCTCACCTCGACGAAGCGATGCGCGAACTCGGCATTCTGGCCGCCGTCGGCGTAGATCAGCCGGACGGGCTGGACGCCCTTCGAAGTCAGGGCCGCGACTTCGGCATTGTCGGTCGCCTCCTTGCGGGCGAGTTGCGCCTTGACGTCCGCGTTCTCGTCGAGCGGCGGGCAGGCGGACTCGGCGTCGAAGCGGCCCGACTTGGGGCTGGCGCCGAACACGTAGTGCCTGTTGCACACGCCCACGGGCGTTTCCGTCTTGGTGACCTCGAAGTAGTCGGCGCCTTTCTTGAGCTCGCGCCAGAACGGCATGTTCGGGTCCAGCCGGAGCTTGGCCAGATTCTCCGCCGTCATCTTGAAGGGGAAGGACTGCATCTGGATGGCGCGCTGCCCGCCCGCGAACGACTCGCGCGCGATGGCGTAGATCTCCTCGATCTGCTTGTCCGTCATGGAGAAGCAGCCCGCCGACGAGCAGATGCCGTGCACCATGATGGAGCCGCCGGTATGCCCGTTGGCGCGGTCGTAGGCGTTCGGGTAGCCGACGTTGAATGACAGGTAATAGTGCGAGTTCGGGTTCATCTGACCCGGCGTGATCGTGTAGAAGCCTTCCGGGACCTGCCGGTCGCCCTCGGTCGTCTTGGGACCGAGCTGGCCGGACCAGCGGCACATGGGGAAAGTCTTCAGGTAGACGTACTGGCCGTCCGGTTTGCGCTTCCAGATCTCGAGTTCCGCTTCCTTCTTGTAGGCGCGGATCAGCATGGGAGCGTCCTTGGTGCTTCCCTTCTCGGCCATCAGCTGTTCGGTCGAGGGCGGGATCGCGGCGTAGGCCCGCGCGTTGTCCATCGACCCGGTCTCTTCGCAGCCCGCGAGCAGCGCCGCGGCGCCCAGCGCCAGGACCGAGAGGATCAGGCCGCGACTAGTCCGATTTGACGACATATGAACTCGTTCCGCTGCCTTCGAACGCGGCCTTGAACGCCGACGCTGACACTCGCGCATCCAGGCTTAACAGAAGCTTGCCATCACCGAAACGTGACTCGGAAAGCGCACAGACGAAAAAGTTCCCGTGTTGCAAAATTATTGGCATCGCGACGGCAGCTCAAACCCGGCGCCCGACGGCGAGGAACTTGTCGGCGCGGGAGGCGATCACGGCCTCGCGCGTTTCACCCTCGAAGGCCGCCAACGCCTGAGCAACGGCCGCGCGGGTCGCGGCGAACGTGAGGTTGGGGTCGCGATGGGCGCCGCCCGGTGGCTCGGGGACGATCCCGTCCACGATGCCGAACCGGAGCAGGTCCTGGGCGGTGATCTTCATGTTGGTGGCGGCATCCTCGGCCCGGGACGAGTCGCGCCACAGGATCGAGGCCGAGGCCTCGGGTGACGCCACCGTGTAGATCGCGTGTTCGAGCATCAGGACGCGGTTGGCGGTCGCGACCGCGACCGCGCCGCCCGAGCCGCCCTCGCCGATCACGACCGCCACGTTCGGGGTCCCCAGCGCGAGGCAGGCCTCCGTCGATCGTGCGATGGCTTCCGCCTGGCCGCGCTCCTCCGCATCGATGCCCGGGAAAGCGCCGGCCGTGTCCACCAGCGACAGGACGGGAAGGTCGAACCGGTCCGCGAGCTCCATCAGCCGGCGCGCCTTGCGGTAGCCTTCCGGCCGCGCCATGCCGAAATTGTGCTTGAGCCGGGACTCCGTATCGAACCCCTTCTCCTGACCGATCACGCAGATCGGTCGCCCCTCGAAGCGCCCGAGGCCGCCCACGATTGCCTGGTCCTCGCCGAACAGCCGATCGCCGGCCAGCGGCGTGAACTCGGTGATGAGCGCCCGGATGTAGTCGAAGAAGTGCGGCCGCTGCGGGTGGCGCGCGACCTGGGTCTTCTGCCAGGGCGTCAGGGTGGCATAGAGGTCGGCCAGCGCCTTGGCGGCCTTGGCCTCCAGGCGCGTCAGCTCTTCCCCGATCGGCACGGCGTCGTCCGCCGAGGCCACCGTCCGCAATTCCTCGATCTTCGCTTCGATGTCGGCGACGGGCTTTTCAAAATCCAGGTAGCTGCGCATGAGGCCGAGGGGATCGCCGTCTTGGGAGGAGAAGGACGGCGGCCGGGCCGGGCCGTCGAGAGCGGCGCGATACCTGACGATTCGGTCCGGCGAAGTCAAGGTCGGCTACCGCACGGTCTCCGCCTCTGAACGCGGGTGGATCCAAGGCGATCTGCGTCCCGCGCACTCAGGCGTGTGCGGACCCTTCCCCAGGGCTCGGGGCCTCGTCCGGGCAGAGAGATGCAAGGCTTTCGAGGTAGGGCTCGGGAAAAGCGAGCGCGCGGGCGGAGGCGAGAATGCTCTCCATGTACCCTGGATGTGGTACCCCTTCGGCCGTGGTGTGTCCGACGTAGACGAGCGCCCGGACGGCGCCGGTCGTCCGCAGCACGGGATGGATCACCTTGCGGTAAAGCCCCGCGTCCAAATCCTCGTAGAGGTCCAGGGCGGGGATGTCGGCTCGCGCGAGACGCCAGATCAGGCCGTGCACGACGGCGGCCCGCTGCGGCCGGATGGAGGCCCAGCCGTCACGCATGACGAGGAAGCGGTGGCCCATCAGCCGCGCGGGGCCGAGCGGCACGGAGGCCGGACAGCGCAGCCGCATGGCCTCGACGTCCATGTTGGACCCGTAGGCGAAATAGATCGGCATGGTGCCGCGGCTCCGTGAAGCACGGGGAGCCTGCACGAGGGGGAACTGCCGGGCAATGGAAGGCAAGCTTCGGACCGCGGCGGGACGCGGCGCCTTCGCGGGAACTTCACCGCCGCCCTTGAACTTTGCGGCGGTTCGGGCACATCACGCGGAGCGCGATATGATGAAAGAAACCCGATGTCGGACCAACCCAGCAAGATCGAGAAAACCGAAGCCCGGCAGGGAAAGGCGGGGGTCGGCGTCCGCTACGTGCTGATGGGCGGAACGGCCCTGATCATCGTCGCGTTTGCTTTGGTCTGGATCTTCAGCCGCTAGGCGAACGGCCGCGGCTAAGTCTCGCGTGGTGGGACGGCCCTGACACCCGTTAAACCACGAGGCGGAGGTGGTTCGCCGGCCGGCGCGCCGGCAGGGCCTCGTCGGCTTCGCGCGGCTTGAACAGGGCCGCGCGCTGACGCACTTCGGCTGCGAAGCCGTGCGGCACCCGATTGGCCTCCTCCAGCACCCGGGCCATCAGGCCCAGCACCTCGATCGAGGGCGCCTCGTCGAAGCGCTCCAGCAGCCACGCCCCGTCCTCCGCCGTCAGCGTCCCCGTGGGGCGCTCGTCCCAGATCAGCTGGGCGCTCGCGGTCTCGATGAAGAAGGTGGTCCACTGCTCGTTCGGCGCGGTCTGCGCGGCCTGGACCGCGAACAGGACGCCGAGCGCGTCGCGGCTCGGAGGCAGCGTGGCGTACATCTGACGGAGCCGATCCAGGCCCTGCGCCGTGAAATTGGGGAAGGGCGCGAGCGGTGCCGTGATGGTCGGGGCATTGGCGGCCAGCGACGGCCCCCGATCGATGCTGTTCATGTTCGTCCTCGCCTGCTTTTTGTTGATGAGACAATGGAGGGGGCGGGTTGACGAGGCATGAATCGAGAAATACTGGCCGAAACGACGGTTAAGTGGAGAAAAACCGGTAAGCTTTCACTTTCGTTGCTTGATTTACGAAGGATTGACGGGACCCGTTTCTTACGCAAACGTCAACGCCGTCGCGAGCCCGTCAGGCCGCCACGGCAATCGCGAGACGGGCCGCGGCGTCCATGTCGGCCCAGCGGCGGCCGCGGCGGTCGGCCGCTTCCTCGTCGGCTCCCCACCGCTCCGCCTGGAAATCCTCGTCGACATGGGCCCTCCGCCACGCCTCCTCGGCCGGAAGGTGGTCGAGCAGGACGGCGAGCGCGAGCAGGGCCGAGCCGGTCAACGTGGTCATGACGTGCAGGGCCGCCAGTCGGAACGGCGCCGCCTCGCCCAGCCCAATGCCGCCGACGATGGCATGATCGACGGCCACCAGCGTGTCCTGGGCCTGAGCCACGAACACGATGCCCTCGGCGGTGACGAAGGAGGCGCCGAACGTGTCGCGGCTCCAGGCGAGCACCGGGTTCCAGGCCTGGGCCTGGCGGTCCACCAGATCGGCCGGACCGGCCGCGCGGTAGCACAGGAGGTCCGTCCCGGCGAACTTGACGACCTCGGCCCGCACCTCGTTCATCGTGCGGGCGACGCCGTCGATCGCCGTGTTGACCGTCCGCGTGAACGGCATGGTGCCGGGCAGGATGACGTCACCCTGCCGGTTCCACTCGTCGCTGACGAGCCCGGCGGCGGCCGGCGTCGGCAGCGCCACGTCGTTGCGCCCCGGCGTCCTGATCGGGCGTCCGTCGAGCAGGGGCACGAAACGGCCGGACCGCTCCGCAACGGTGGCGTTCCGGTAGAAGCGCTTCAGCTCCGCGGCGGCCTTCTCGCGCCGGGCGAGTTCGTAGGGGTCGACGCGGGTGAAAGCGTCGGGGCCGCCGGGTCGCGCCTCATCCGTCATGCGAACTCCGCTCACTCCTCCGGCGCGTAGTCGATGGGGTCGCGCTGCCGCGGGTCGAAACCGAACAGGTCCCAGCTCGCCTGCATGTGGGGCGGCAGCGGGGCGGTGACGTCCAGGGTGCCGCCGCTCGGGTTGGGCAGCACGAGGCGGCGCGCCAGCAGATGCAGCTTGCGCTCGACGTCGTCGGGGATGGCGCGAAGGGGATCGGTGCGGCGCGGATTGGGGCCGGTGCCGCCGTTGTACTTCGGGTCGCCCACGATCGGGTGGCCGATGGCCTCCGCGTGCGCGCGCAGCTGGTGGGTGCGCCCGGTGACGGGCTTCATGGACACCCAGGCCAGCCGCGGCAGGACCTTGTCGACGACGGAATAATAGGTGACGGAATGCTGCGCGTCGTCGTCGCCGTGGCGCGCGACCCGCATGCGCTCCTGGGCGCTGCGGTCGCCCGGCGGCCTGCCGGTCCGGTTCGCGCGGTCGTCGCCCATCAGCTCGCCCTTGGCGAGGAACAGCGAGATGCGTCCCTGGGAGGGCTTGGGAACGCCCTCCAGCAGCGCCCAGTAGACCTTCCGGGTCTGGCGGGAGCGGAACGCCTCGCCGAGGTCGGCCGCCATGCGGCGCGTCTTGGCGACCAGCAGCACGCCGGACGTGTCGCGATCGAGCCTGTGGACGAGCCGCGGCCGGTCGCCGGTCGCGGTCGCGAAAGCCTCCAGCATGCCGTCGAGATGGTGGTGGGTGCCCGAGCCCCCCTGCACCGCGAGGCCGTAGGGCTTGTTCAGAACCATCAGGCCGCGATCCTCGAACAGGATCATGTCCTCCAGCGCGCGGCGGTCGGCCTCCGAACCCGATCGCGCGGGCTTCGCCGCGACCGGCCCGGTCGCGAGGTCGTCCTTCAGGGGCGGGACCCGGACGGTCTGCCCCTCGGCCAGTCGCGTCGACACCTTGGCCCGCCCGCCGTCGACCCGCACCTGGCCGGTGCGGACGATCTTGTTGAGGTGCGACAAGGTCAGGTCGGGAGCGCGATGCTTGAACCAGCGGTCCAGCCGCATCC
>CAXTFJ010000112.1:0-15281 GCA_964243405.1 uncultured Lichenihabitans sp.
CTCAGGTCGCGAAGGCGGGATCGTCGCGCATGAGCATCCGCTTGACGCTCTCCAGGTGCAGGCGCGCGCTCTCGGGATCGCCCTCCCGCATCTGGGCGGCGACGCGCCGGGCGGTCTGGGAATCGACGGGGCGCAGCGGCCGGCCCGTGCTGAGCGCCTTAACCTGCACCTCGGCGGCCCGCTCCAGGTAGTAGAGGTCGTCCCAGGCCTCCGCGATCGTCGGGCCGGTCACGATCACGCCGTGGTTGCGCAGGAATACCACGTCGGCGTCGCCGAGCGTCGCGGCGATCCGGTCGCCTTCGGCGTCGTCGAGCGCGAGACCGTTGTAGGCCTCGTCGACGGCCGTGCGGCCGTGGAACTTGAGCGCGGTCTGGCCTGCCCAGGCGAGCGGCTCCCCCTCGACCATGCTCAACGCGGTGGCGTTGGGCATATGGGTGTGGAAGGCCGCGCGAGCGCGGGGCAGTTTTGCGTGCAACCGCGCGTGGATGAAGAAGGCGGTCGCCTCCGGCCTGCCCTCGCCCTCGACCACGTGTCCGCCGATGGCACAGACGAGCAGGCTCGACGCCGTCACCTCGGCGAAGGCCATGCCGTAGGGGTTCACGAGGAAGAGGTCGTCGCGGCCGGGAACGAGGGCGGAGAAGTGGTTGCAGATCCCCTCTTCGAGGCCGTGCCGCGCCGCCATGCGGAAGCAGGCCGCGAGATCGATGCGCGCCTGCCGGAGCGCTGTACGGTCGACCTCGCCGAGGCCGCCCGGCGTCGCGCCCTGGGCCGTCCGAAGTTCATGGGCCATGTCGCTCGATCTCCCCAGGAGGCTCACATCCAGCCGGCATCGTGGAACAGCGCCGGCAGCCCGTCGAGGCTCGGCAGCATGGCGTGCGGCTCGTAGCCGTCGGCCGGGCTCCGCCCCGTGCCGCGGTCGATCCACACGTCGCGCAGCCCGAGCTCGCGCGTAGCGACGAGGTCGAGGTGTGGGCTGGCGCAGACGTGCACCACATCCTCCCCCGCGACCCCCAAGGACGCGTGGGCGACGTCGAAGATGCGGCGCGACGGCTTGTAGGCACCCGCCCGCTCTGCCGTGATCACGCGGTCGATGTGGCCGCCGAGCTGGGCCACGTTGCCCGCGATGACGGCATCGTCGGTATTCGAGATGATGCAGAGCATGAACCCGGCGTGCTTCAGCGCCGCCAGCGTTCCCTCCACCTCGGGAAAAGGCGGCATGCAGCTGATCGCGTCCGTGAGGGTTACCGCGTCGGCTTCGTCGGCGCGGGCGCCGAGGTCGCGCAGCGCGAGCCCGAGCGCTTCGCCGGCGACGGCGCGGAAGGATCGGTGAGGCAGGGCCTGCTCCAACGCATGCTCGTGCCGATCGTAGGTCGCGATCAGCCGCCCGGCGTCGATCGTGTCGCGCTTTCCGGCGAGGATCGCCGCGACGGCGGCCCGCAGGCCTTCGTCCCACTGGATGAGGGTGCCGTAGCAATCGAAGGTGATCCAAGCAGGGCGGGGTCCGGACAGCATGGCGTAGCTCGTCGACGTCTCTCGCGAAACGGTGTACCGGCTCACCATCCCATTTGGAAATGAGATCATCGAATGCCGCCCATCGATAGCGCAGATGGTTCCTTGCTCGACCTCGACCTGCTGCGCACCTTCGCGGCGGTGGTGGATGAAGGCGGCTTCACGCGCGCCGGGGCTCGCGTGCGCCGGACGCAGTCGACGGTCAGCCAGCAGATCCACAGATTGGAGGAGGACGTCGGCCGCCGCCTGCTCGACCGCGCCGGGGGGCCCGTGGCCCTCACGGAGGACGGTGAACTGCTGCTCGGCTACGCGCGGCGCCTTCTCGCCATCTCGGCCGAGGCACGCGCCGCCCTCACCGATCCCGGCCACAGGGCCGTGGTGCGGTTGGGGGTACCGGAGGATTTCGCCGGGCGGCCGCTCATCGATCTCCTGTCCGGCTTCGCGCGCTCCTGCCCTCACATCCGCCTCGACACGACGAGCGGTTGGAGTACCGCGCTGCGTCGAGCGCTTGACGCGGACGACCTCGACCTGTCGCTGGTCAAGCGGGACGTCGACGGCAGCGGCTGCCTCGCGCGCTGGCCCGAGCGCCTGACCTGGGTCGCGGGCGGAACCGCCGACCTCGCGGCCGACCCGCTGCCGCTCGCGTTGTTCCCGCAGGGCTGCATCTACCGACGCCGGGCCGTGGAGGCGATCGAAAGCCTCGGCCGGCGGTGGAGGCTCGCCTACGTGGGTCAGGGCCTCGCCGGCGTGCAGGCCGCCGTCGCGTCGGGGATCGGGATCGGGCTGCTGACGGAGGACACCGTGCAGACCGACCATCGCCGACTCGGTTCCGCCGACGGGTTTCCCGCTCCCCCAGCTTCCGAACTGGCCCTCATCGCCGGCAGCCGCCGCCTGTCGAAGCCCGCCGGCGACCTGGCTGAGTTTCTGATCGGAACCGTCGGATCAGTCTTGCGGTGATCCGAGCCCCGGCCGATTGAATAGGGAGGGCACGACTCTTGCGGTTCCTTCCCGTCAGCCATTTCTTGAGTTGTATTCGTGGACTTCGCGCGTTTAGACCCTCCCCCTGTCAGTCTTAGGGATCCCCGCCTCCATCAAGCCCGGTCCCGGTGTGATGTCCCCCATCATCGGACCCGAGCCACTGGCTGCCATAATCGGTGAGCCCCTCGTTCGAGGGGCCGCGATTGCGGTGCTTGATCGGGCGGGTCATCCGCAGCAGGACCAACAGCAGTCCGATCCCCAGCGCGCCGAACGCCACCCACTGCATCGTGTGCTCCGGCATGGTGCGCCCTTTCCGATGGATCCGTCGTCCAGACCCGATCCTCGCTGCACCTCACCGCTGTGACAATGCCGTCGCGCCATGAAGCCGAGGCGTTCGCTGATCGTGCTTCCACATCCGTCTACGCCCAAGCCAAGCGCTCCTGGTGCCGGGCCACCGGCCAGCGGCCGAGAACTTCGCTCCGCAGATACGAACTCGGACGTCGGACGGACGAGTTTGAAGTCTTCGTGCATGGTTCAGGCACTATGAGCCCACGATCACATTTCACTCGGAAGGCCAGATTCGGTTTCGCCGGCAAGAAACGGGATGCAGGTGTGGCGCAGAACTGGTTGCGTCGGCATCTGCCCAGGAGCTTACAATGTCCTTCCGCATTACCGGTCTGCCACCCGAACCGTTCCAGCACCTGTTTGGCCTGCCCGACGCCGATCTGGCTCAGCACGGCGTGATCCGCTACCCGGTTAACGAGAGCCCGGGGTTCCCCGACCGGATCGAAATGCGTGACGCCTTACCCGGCGAGACGATGCTCCTGCTTAATCACACCTGTCAGCCCGCCGCCACGCCCTACCGAGCAACGCACGCCATCTTCGTGCGCGAGGGTGCGACGCAAGCTTTTGACGCTGTGGACCAGGTTCCGGAGGTCATGCGGCTTCGCCTGCTGTCGCTACGGTCCTACGACGCCGCGGGGATGATGCTAGACGCTGACGTCGTGGAAGGCAGCCAAGTCGAGCCCGTCATCAAGCGTCTGTTTGCGAACCCCGCCGTGAGCTACATCCACGTCCACAATGCTAAACAGGGCTGCTACTCGGGTAGGATCGACCGTGCCGATGCCTCGACCCCGAGGTAGTATAGCTGCGTTTCGTGGGTCACCCTCTCCCAAATGCGCAGGAGGCGGAAAATAAATTTCCCTCAGCTCTATGCAAAGCCGTGAACACCTATGAATAATGGGGAACGTTAGTGAGACGTCTTTATCCATATCGCGGCCCGATCGCCGAAATGGACGCTATTTCCACATCGCTCGTCTGAGATTATCTTCCCTGTTCAGGAGGCCGCGATGCCTGAACTTCTTTTCCCCGACGAGATCCGTGTCCGCAGCGATGTTGCCCTGCGCAAGGCCGTCTACGCCGCAGCTCGGCAACAACACTGCTCAGCAAGCGAGTTCGTTCGTCGCCTACTGCGGCGTGAGCTGACAGACAGCGGCGTCCTGGTCCCCGAAGCCGCTTCTGCGAAGCCGAGGCCGTCCGCTTCCTTCTCCCGCGCTGCTTAAGGGGAGGCTCCGATCGGTTCCAAAACTCAAAGCAAGAACAACAGCACGCAGTCCACCGCTCCGGGTGGCTTTGCGACCGATGCCTATACGCAGCTCATCAACCGCGGCTCTGCCGCTGCGAACACACCCTACACGCCTTACACGGGAGAACTGACTGCGGGCGTCAATGGTCAGGAACAGGCTGGCATCAACGCCACGAACGGTCTGGCAGGCGCGACCAACGGCTATCTCTCGACGGCGGGTGGACTGGCCGATGGCTCGACGAGAGCCGTCAACCCCACGCAGTTTTCCAGCGCCGGGCTGGCGCAATACGAGAACCCCTATCAGTCCGACGTCATCAACGCGACGCAGGCACAGATTGCGAACCAGGACGCGATTCAGGATCAGCAGCAGACCAGTTCGGCCATCGGCGCGGGTGCGTTCGGCGGCGATCGGGCCGGGGTGGCATCGGCCGCGCTCGCCGGTCAGCAGGCCCTCGCCAACAATGCGACTCTCGCGGGGCTGAACAGCTTGAATTACACGCAAGCCCTTGGCGAGTTCAACAACCAGCAGACGACGCAGCTCGGGGCGGCACAAGCGAACCGCACCGCGCTTCAGCAGGGCTCGGAACTCAATGCCGGGCTGGCGGGCACCGCATCCTCGACGGGCATCGCCAATGCGAATGCCCAGCTTGAGGGCGGTGCGCTCCAGCAGCAGACTCAACAGGCGGGCGACCAGGCGCAATACGGGCAGTTTGAGAACGCTCAGGCCTTCCCTTACCAGCAGGCGAACTTCCTCGCGGGCATCACGGACGCCACGGCGCCGAACCTCGGTTCGACCACCACGGGCGAAAGCACCACGCAGGGGAGTTGGCTGAATGGGCTGATCGGCCTCGGCACGGCCGGGCTTGGTGCCTTCGCCAAATCGGATGCGCGGTTGAAGGAAGACGCCCGACCGGTCGGCAAGACCTTCGACGGTCAAACGCTCTACGCGTACCGCTTCAAGGGCGATCCCCGAACCCAAGTCGGGTTGATGGCGCAGGAGGTCGAGCACCACCACCCCCACGCGGTCGCGAAGGGCTTGGGCGGTGTGCTTCACGTCGATTATGCGGCGGCCACGCGCGCGGCGGCCGACAAGGGGCACTTCGCCCGCGGTGGACGGACGGCGGATGAACACCTCGGGCTGGGCGCCGCCCGCATGTACGCAAACGGCGGCATCGCATCCGAGCCCTATGCCGATGCACAGAGCTACGTCCCGAGCCTGACGGGCGGTTTCCGTGGCGGCCTTGGCGGCGCCCGCATGGGCGGCTCGCCGATGAGCATGGGGTCCGGGCAGGCGACCAGCCCGCAGGCGAGCGCCGGCACGCTGTTGGGACAAGGCTTAGGCGCCTTCGCCGCCAGCCCGCTCGGGTCCGATCTCAAGGCCGGGCTCGGCACGATGTTCAGCGGCAACTTCACGGGTCTGAAGCGCGGCGGCGCGGTCGGGTTGGCCGCAGCCGCCCGGCGCTATGACGGCGGCGGTGTCGTGAGCCCGTTCGGCGACGTTGATCCGTCCGTGTTCGACCAGCCTGCCGTCAACCTTCCCATCGAAGGTACGCCTTTCGCGTCTCAGTCGGGCTTAGGAGCGGCTGTAGCGCCTCCGTCCGCCCCGCCGCCACCCGCGCCTATGCCTGTGCCTCAAGGCGGTTCCCTGGGCTCCGCTGCGTCAGGACAACCCGTTCCGATCAACCCGGATGGGGCCGCGGCAGGCTACACGCCTCCGGGTGGTGCTGGCTTGGCTAGCGCATCCATTGCCCCGCAAGCGCCGACCAATGCGCTTGCGGCCATCAATCAGGTCGCACCGCAGGGCGGCTTCGGCGCCGCTGTCTCGCGCACCATGGGTTTCGAGGGCGGTTACAACCCAAGCGATGCGAACGGCTCGCCGTCGAACTTCGGCATCAATCAGGCCGCCAATCCCGACGTGGACGTGTCGAAGCTTACGTCCGATGGGGCCAAGGCGCTCTACAAGACCCGGTATTGGGACGCGATCGGCGGTGACAAACTTTCGCCCGCGCTCCAGGGTCCCGCGTTCGACACCGCGGTCATTGCAGGGCCGCAGAAAGCCAAGGATCTGATCGCGGCGTCGGGTGGCGACCCGGCGAAATTCATGGAGTTGCGCCACCAGTTTCTCGGCGGGCTCGTGGCGAGCGATCCGCAGAAATACGGTCAATATGCAAACTCGTGGGCGTCTCGCGATGCGGCGCTGAGCGGTGAACAGGGCGGTGGTGGGCAGAGTGGTGGCCTCGGTAATGCCGTACTTGGCTATTCGGGCACGGGCGGGTTGGGGCAGTTTGGCGCCTCGTCCGGCTTGGGCGGGGCCGGCGGCGGCCTGGGCAATGCCGTCACATCATCCACGGCGCCTGACGACGGATCAAACACGAGCTTTTTCGACACGTTAAAGGGCGCATTCGGCGGCGACGGACCCGGCTTGTCTGAGAACGCCCGACTTGGGCTCATCACGGCCGGGCTCGGGATTGCGGGCTCCAACTCCATGAACCCGCTGCAAGCCATCGGTCAGGGCGGGTTGGGCGGCGTAGAGGCATACATGAAAGGTCGGCAGCTCCAGAATGAGCAAGCGCTGCAACGGGCTCAGGTCGCGAACATCGGATCGGAGATCGGGCAGCGGAACTTCGACCAAGTGGTCGCGGGTCGCAAGCTTCAGGGGTTGGCGGCCGTCGGCGCTGCCCTGAATGGCTCGAACGGAAGTCTCGGATCGGCTGGGCTTGGCGGGGCGTCCCCGTCATCCTCGACCGCTCCTCCCACCACGTCGGGCTCGGGCGCGCCGCCCGTTTCCGGCAACGTGGGTGCGGACGCCAACACGCTGATCGGGAACATCGGAAAAGTCGGCGCTTCCTTGAAGGCCGGCACCGCTCGAAACGCCCAGGCCCCCGCCACACCGGGGGTGCCTCAACCGAACGCGGCGCCGATGACGGCTTCGGACCAGCTCGCGCCCTCCTCCAGCCCGGCCTACCTGGACCAGCAGGCCGACGTCTATCAGCGCGCCGCGAACGCCGCGGCCGCCTACGATCCCGAAGCGTCGCGTGGCTATTCCGAAACAGCCAATCAGTTTCGTGAACGGTCCAGCCGCCTCCAACAAAGCGGCTTCGGCACGACGACGGACGGTCGGGTCGTAACCCTGCCGGGCTACACCGCTGCGAAAGGACAGGTTGCCGGGGCGGAGGAGCAGGCCCGGGCCGGCTATCGTCTGCGCGAGGTCGAACCCACGCCGGGCGGCCCGACGCAGTACGCCACGGAAGCGCAGATCCTCGGCGGTGCTGGCGCGGGCAGTGCCGGTGGACCTGGCGGAGTTGGTGGAACTGGCGGCCAAGTCGGCGCCGGCTCACCACCGGGGTCCGCGACTGCGGCGGGGCCGATCGTGGCGAAGCAGCCCGGCTTCTACGCCAAGAAGCAGGACCAGATCGCCGACAACGAGAACACCATGCTGCAGAACTTCCAAGGTCGTCAGGTCGCGCGCCAGCGGCTGCAAGACCTGCAGGGCATCCTGGAAACCTATCAGTCCGGTGCCTTCGCGGAGGAGAAGGCAGACCTCGCGGCCAAGCTACAGGCCGCTCACATCCCGGTTCCCCAGGGCGCCCTCGACAACACGGTCAACTTCGAGAAATTCACCAAGGAAACGACCGGAGGCCTGTTCGACCATCTCGGCGCCTTGGGCGGCGAGGTGCTCGCCACCGAGATCGAGGGACTGAGCCGCACCGTGTCCCAGCCTGATATTCAGCCGGCCGCCAACGCCTCGATCATCGGCCAGGCGCTCGGCGTAATGGACCACGAGGACGCGCACACCAGCGACTACTTCGATTGGAAGAAGGCCAATCCGAACGCCACGGACACCTCGACCTTCGAACTGCCCTGGGCCAAGGCGCATCCGGTCGAACCGTATGTGCGAGCGCAACGGCTGAACACGGCCACGAGCGATCCCCTGCCGCCAAGGGGCAAGCTCGTGGATGGCCAAGCCTACATGGTCCCTGGCCCGAACGGGTCGAAGCAGAAGGGGCTCTGGAACGCCTCGGCCGGCACGTTCCTGCCCCCCGGCGCACGCCGCGCCCCGGACGGGAACTTCTACGTCACCGACCCGAGCCGTCCCGGCAGCTACTTGAGGGTGCGGTAGCATGGATCTCGTCCCCGTCGACGGCGACCCCTTCGCCGCACCCGCCCCCTCCGCTTCGGGCGCTCCAAGCGATGGATCCCCGATGCCGCCCGCCCCGGCTTCGATGTCCCCGGCCGATCCGGCTCCCGCGACGCAGTTCCAGCTTGCGCCGGTCGACGGCGACCCCTTTGCACCGCCCGCGCCCTCCAGCGACGGTGGTGCTGGGAGCGGAGCCCCACCGCTGACGATCCGCCCCAAGGCCACCAAGCCCCCTGGCCTTTCCTACGAGGACGCGGTCGGTCCCCCGCCGATGAATGCCGTCCAGGACGTGGCCGAAAGCGCCGGCAGCGGCGTCCTCAAGGGGATCGCGGCGGCTCCGTTCGGGACCTCCTACCTCGCCGACATGGTGACGCGGCCCCTCGTCAGGGCGATCGATTCCAGTGGCCGGTGGGCGCTCGGCATGCCGCAACTGACGCAAGACGAGCAGGATCAGCGCGACCAGGCCGCACAGGATTTTCAGAAGAGCGAGGGATGGTTGAACCCGCTCAACCTCTCCAACGACGTTCAAGGCGCCCTCGACGCCCGCTTGCACGCGCCGCAGACCACGGCGGGGCGCTATGCCGAGACGGCTGGCGAGTTCGCCCCGGCCGCGCTGGGCGGCGAAGGCACCATGGCGCAAAAACTCGGCTATGGCGTCGCGGCTCCCACGGTCGGGGCGCGCGTGCTGGGCGACTACTATGCCGACGATCAGGGTAATCCGAACCCCTATGCCGAGATGGCGGGCGCGGTGCTGGGCGGTGGTGTCGCCACCGGCTTAGCGCGTGCCGCCACGTCCAATGTTGCCGCTCCAATTTTCGCCAAGGCGGTGAAGACGATCGCGCCAACCATCGGCACGGCTCTGCAGGAACGCCTCGCGGGACAGCATCTCCTTCGCACCGCGAGCGACCCGGACCAGGTGCGCGCCACGCTCGCGCAGCCGTCCTCGACGGATCAGATCATTCCGAAGTCGGACCCGACCTTGTACCAGCTCACCGGCGATCAGGGGATCGGGCAGGCAGAACGGGCGGACAGCAGAAGCAACCCCGCACCCTACCTGAAGCGCCAGGGCGACCAGAACGCGGCCCGGCTGGCGGCCGTGCGCAACATGCAGCCGGTCGGCGACCCCGAAGTGGTCGCGGGCCACCTCGCGGACCGGATGAGCGCGATCGACAGCGCCGCCCAAGGGCGCATCGACCAAGCCCGCACGGGCGCGCAGCAAGGCGCCGGGAGTATCGGGCAGGGTGCAGGACCGGAGAGTGGCGGCGCCGCGCTCCGCGGGCATCTCGACGACGCCAACGGCATCGCGAAGAAGGCCGAAGGCAGGCTGTTCGATGCCATCGACCCCGAGGGAACGCTGGCGGTTCCATCCGACAATGTGACCTCGGCCTTCAACGGGGCCTACGGCAACCTGTCCGACGCGGCGAAGGCGTACCTCACGCCGGATGAGCGGACGCTTGCGGGTCTGGTCGGGAACTACGCCGGGGTGGTGCCCTTCCGCGAGGTCGCAGACCTCCGGTCCAACCTCGCCGCGTCGATGCGGTCGGAGCTTTCCGCCAAGGGCCGGACGCCGGCTTACGGCCGCATGTCCCGCCTCATGGGCGGGGTTCAAGACACGATCAACACCGCCGCCAAGGACCGGACCGCGCTCGACAACCATCTTGTGTCCACCGGACAGATGGGGGAGGAAATCTCGCTACGTGCCTTGTTGGCGCAGGACATCAACATTGACCGACCTGCCGAGCAAGTTGAAGCCAGGGCAAACACTGGAACAACTGATGGCGCTGGAAGCCCCGTACCATCGGCCTATTATCTTGGATCGTCTGGAACGCAGGTATCGGGCGGCAGCGAACCTGGAAGCCCTGCGGGAGGTCAAGGCCTATCGCAAGCTCCTGGAGCAGCAGGCCCAGCAGCCCCGCGACAAGTAGGAACGGGTCCACGGCCCGACGTAGCTCCCTTCTTTGATCCAACGGCGCCGACCCGTGCGCCTGTCCGTCCCGACACGCCACGTCCGCAGTCGCTGCACGACTTCGTGCGGCAGATGGGCGGCGTCAACGATGACCGCGGCGACCTCCAGTCCATGGGGCTGAACAGGCTCCTGGCGAAGCCGGGCAACGGTGTGGCGCTCGACAAGGCGCGCGAGGCCGCGGCGGAGGCGGGCTATCTCGGGGCCGATACCGACCACGCAGTCGGCACCACCGACACGAACGACCTGCTCAATGCCCTCGAGGAAGGGCACCGCACCTACAGCGTTCACGACTTCGACGCCGCCCATGCGTGGGATCACTACGACCAGGCCAAGTCCGATTACGATCAAGCGCGCGTCGAGAGCGAGGGGCGGAGCCGCTTCGGGCAGCCCCAGCCGCGCGCACCGTTGTCGGCCTATGGGCAGGAGGATGCTTATCCGCTCGGCATGGCGCCATCGCAGACGGCCGCACCCCAACGCCAAATCAATTTCGATCAGGCTGCCGCTGACCGCGTGAAGGCCGCTAGCGCCGCCACGCGGGAGCGGAAGGCCACGTTCGGCGCGGGCGCCGTGGGGCAGGTGCTGTTCCCTGGCAAGACGGCGGACAGCTTCCGGGTGCCCGACAGCGGCGTGGTCGGCAAGATCTTCCCGCAAGGCCCGAAGGGGTACGAGGCCGTCAAGGGGTATCTGCAGGCCACGGGCAGCACCCGGCAGGCCGTGGGTACGCTGATCGACGCAGTCGCGGAAACCCTGCGGCAGCGAGCGGTGAGTTCGACCGACGGCCTGCTCAACCCGCAGACGCACGCGCTCTGGAAATCCCAGCACGCCAACGCGCTGCGGGCCATCGACGAGGTGGTGCCCGGGTTCAGCAAGCGCTTCGACAGCACGGCGGACGCGACGCGGGCCGTACAGGGCGAGGTTCAGGCGCGCACCAAGGCGCTCAAGGACTACCAGGCTGGCGCGGTCGGCAAAGTCATGGGGGCCACGAGCAGCGACGAGGTCGTGAACCGGGTCTGGCGGGCCATGAACGCCGATGACAGGGTCGCCCAGGTCGGCCGGCTGGTGAAGGAAACGCAGGACAACCGCGACGCTCGGGCGGGACTGCGCCGCGCCATGGCCGACGGCCTGTCGCGCGAGTTCATGTCGCAAACCGAGGCGGGGACCTCGGGTGAGAAGGCCATCAAGGCGAACCGCTTCAAGGAACTGGTGTCCGACCTCGGCCCCGTGCTCGGCCTAGCCTACGATCCGGGGGAGATGCAGACCTTCCGCGACGTGGCCGACGACCTCGACCGCACCAACCGCTCGATCTCGGGGAGCAAGCTGCCGGGCGGGTCCGACTCGATCCAGAACCAGGAACAGATCGCCAAGCATGGCGGCGGGCACGGCGCTGGGCAGGCCAGGTCGCTGCTGAGCGCCGTCGTCACGGGGGCCATGGGCGGCCACCTCCTCCACGGGCACGGCTTGGAAGGCGCGCTGTACGGCGGTGGGTTGGGCGGCTTGAGCCACATGCTCAACACGGTGCGCGCGGCCGGCATCCACGACGTTCAGCACTTCGTCAGCGATGCGCTGCAGAACCCGGCCCGGGCACGGCAGTACGTCAACCGGGTGCCACTGAACGATCAAGGGGGCAGGGCCGCGGCCGGCATCCTCCGGCGCTCGCTGATGACGTACCCGGCCGCGATCACGGCCAATCGCGATCCGCAACCGCAACAGCGCGCCGCTGGCGGCCGTGTCGAACCCACCGATGCCCAGAAGGAGGCGGGCAACTACCGCAAGGACCACGTCCGCGTCCAAGGCCTCGACATTGCCATCGAGAACGCCAAGGGTAGCGAGCGCACTGGCGTCAGCAAGGACGGCCACCGCTGGTCCGTGACCATGCCAGCCGACTACGGCTACATCAAAGGGACGGAAGGCGCGGATGGCGATCACGTCGACTGCTACGTCGGCCCGCGCCCGTTCGCCTCGACGGTCTACGTCGTCGACCAAATCGACCTCGGCACGGGTCGTTTCGACGAGCACAAATGCATGATCGGCTTTCCTTCGCAGCACGCGGCTGAGAAGGCCTACGAGCATGGCTTTTCGGACGGCAAGGGCCACGCCCGCATGGGCAAGGTCACGCCGATGCAAATGGAGCCGTTCAAGCGGTGGGTGCGATCCGAAGCGACGCTCAAGCGGACTGCAGCGAGGGCGATGGGCGGTCGCGTCGGACTCGACGGTCTTGCCCTACCAGGCACGATGACGCCGGGCACTACGGGAAAGAGCCCCGGACGGCTTGCGGGCGAGCACGACCGGCGCATAGCGGCGGAAACGAAAGACTACCATCGTCAGCGTTATGCCATGGGTGGGCCGCATCCGTTGGCAAGGTGAGACAGGCGGAGGCCGCAGGGCGTTGGACGATTTGCGCTACGGGTCATGTAACGTTCTCAACCGCCGCGATCCCTACGAAGGGTTAGCGCGGCGGAAGATGATCGCGGAAGCGGGGGAGACGACAGTAGGGAGCAGAACTGAAATCTGACGCTGCCAAGCCGGCTCTTCTTCGGCCATCCTAGATTTTAACAGAATTAGCTTGCACCCGCTCTGAATAACGCGCGTGTTGTGTCGTGCGTTAACCATAAAGCGGAGCGAATGATGAAGGCCTATACCTACCAGATCGGCGAGGGTCACGACGACGTCATGCCGATGCCGAACCACTCTGAATCGCTCTTTGCGGACAGCCTCGGGGACGCGATCCTTCAGGCGAAGGCGATCACCAACCATCGCCCGCACCACGATCACGAGAGCCGGGTCCGCATCGTCGAGGATGCGGCCGACGAGTATCCGCTGTGGGCGTCGTCGGTGGAGGATGTGCGGCAGGGATGAAGCCACGGTCAAGTTTGCACGTACCTGCTCCGCTGACGACGGGATCAGCGGTGGGCGGGGCCCCTCTGGATGAGCACGGCCCTGCCGCAGGAGGGCTTGCCGTGGACGATACGCCCGCGAACGACAACCTCTGCGAGGTGACGTCTAAAGCGGAGTGCTGCGGCGATCAAGTGTGGACTGTCTACGTCGTGGCGATCGGCATGCAAGCCGTGCTTCGCGACACTTTCGAGCTTGACCCCGGCCTGCTAGGCGCCGCCGCGCTCGTGCGGCTGTTGCTCTGGTCCGTTATCAGCCGCCGGTGAGCTGAAGGGAGCCGACAGCGGGCGAGGTTTGCCACGAGGCTGATGGCGTTTGGACGGCCTACGTTGTCACACTCAAATCGCTTGACGCAGGCTCCTCCGACGTCCCCGGGCCCGCGAGAAAAGCGGGAGCGAAATAGGTAGCTTCAAACGACAATAGATCCGGTGCTCTTTTTGCTATTCTGGCAAGACGTGTCATCTCCGCCCTGCAACCGGAGATGAGAACCGTGGACGATCAGAGCACATCCGACGCGACCGACATGCTTGAACTGACGGTCGATGTGGTATCGGCCTTCGTGGGCAACAACTCCGTGCGGGTGACGGAGCTGCCCGAGATCATCGCTTCGGTCCATAGGTCGCTGATGGAGCTGACCATGCCGGCTGGCGAGAAGGAAGGGGCGACGCCTGCCGTGTCGATCAAGAAGTCGATCACGGACGACTACCTGATCAGCATGGAGGACGGGAAGAGGTACAAGTCGCTCAAGCGGCACCTCAGCGGGCGGGGGATGACGTTCGAGGAATACCGGGCAAAGTGGGGCCTGCCAAAGACCTACCCATCCGTCGCCCCGAGCTATGCAGCCCACCGCAGCAATCTCGCCAAGGCCTCCGGGTTCGGGCGCAAGCGCGAAGCGGTTGTACCTGCAGCCGTCGCGGAGGCACCGGTCGCCGCTCAGGAGCCCATCCTTGAGCCCACGAAACGCGGGCGGTCGAAGAGGGCAAAAGAGGCGGCCTGACGTCTGCGTCGCTTCAAAGGCGCTGGGCGGGCTGCCTCGTCGCCCCTGGTGCCGCGCCACCGGCCAACAGCCCGAGCGCGCGTGGTCGGCGGAGGACTTCGCGCGGCTTCGGACGCTGGCGCTGGCGTGGCGGGAGGGGCGGTGGGGGGAGTGGGGTGCAGTGAAGGGGTGAGGTTTCGCCACCGTGTGCGGGATGGTGGTCAAGGAGGGGGGGCGGGCGGGGGCGATGTGGGTACTGGCGGAGTAGGTTGTGTGATAGTAGCCTTTGGTAAAAGCGTAGATCTGCAGATAAGTCGAGCGGCTTTATTGCCAGATTTACAGAAATCTTCGTAGGGTGTGGTCCACGTAAAGTAAGCAAAAATAAGCGCTATTAAACCGAACACAAACCCGCCAATACCAACCCACCAGTTTAGATCCGCCTTACCTTTTGCCAAAGCCAATTGATGATTCAAGCGGGCTTTTGACTCTTTCGCTCCTATTTCAGCAGAGAGAAGAGCGTCATAGTCGCTCAAGAGTGAGGGAAAATGCTGGTTTCTGAGGATGGTGTAATTCTGTCTACGGATGGAATAGTCATGTCGAGCATCGGCGATCAAGCCATCACATGTTTTTAACAGATCTCTTACAAGCGGATACCTAGGAAAATGATCAGTGATAGCAGTACGACCAAGCTCGTCATCAAGTTTTTCAACAACTTGTTTATAGAACGCAACTATACTGTCAACTATATCATGATCCGCATTAAGCAGATACTGCTCTGCAATGATAATTCTTTTGCTTATTGAACTTTTCTCACCTTCGCTAAGGCCATTTTTGCTAAATAATACTTGTGCGTTGAAAAGCTGTCTGGAAGCATAACGAAGTTCATTAATAGCGGGAATAACCGCTTTATTGTTGACCTGTTCTGCTTGTTTTATCCAACGCTCGATTTCTCTCCAATAGGGAAGAAGGCGCGCGAAGTCGCCCTTCGCGCGCTCAACAAAATCATCTAGCATGGAAGCAGTTTGGTTGGCCGACGCCAACTCTCCCTTTAGGACCGATTAGTGCGGTTTGAGGCGGGAGTTAGGCCTAGCTATGAATCTGCCAGCTTTCAAGTTCACATTGCCGCGGGAGAACCGCGCAACCACACCCCTAGCAATCTCGTCATGACTTTCGAGAACTTCTGCTCTGATTTGATCGCGAGTCGGGAGCGGATGCCGTCTCTCCCAGAGTCTGATGA
>CAXTFJ010000113.1:0-15034 GCA_964243405.1 uncultured Lichenihabitans sp.
ATGTCGGGCAAGCCGATCATCCTGCCGCAGCGCCACCTCATCAACATCGCGCTCGCGGTGATTCTGGTCGCGCTGGTCGCGGGCTTCGTGGCGTCCACGAGCGCGGTCCTGTTCTGGCTGGTGGTGCTGGCGGCCCTGACGCTCGGCGTGCTGCTCATCATCCCCATCGGCGGCGCCGACATGCCGGTGGTGGTGTCGATGCTCAACTCCTACTCGGGCTGGGCCGCGGCGGGCATCGGCTTCACGCTGGGCAACCTCGCGCTGATCATCACCGGCGCGCTGGTGGGCTCCTCGGGCGCGATCCTGTCCTACATCATGTGCCGGGCCATGAACCGCTCCTTCGTGTCCGTCATCCTGGGCGGCTTCGGGGAGGTCGCGGCCATCTCCGGCGCGGTGGAAACCCGACCCGTCAAGCAGGGGTCGGCGGACGACGCGGCCTACATCATGAAGAACGCCGGCAAGGTGATCATCGTGCCGGGCTACGGCATGGCGGTGGCCCAGGCCCAGCACGCGCTGCGCGAGATGGGCGACCTGCTCAAAGCCGAGGGCGTCGACGTCAAATACGCGATCCACCCCGTGGCGGGCCGCATGCCGGGTCACATGAACGTGCTGCTGGCCGAAGCCAACGTGCCCTACGACGAGGTGTTCGAGCTCGAGGACATCAACTCGGAGTTCGGCCAGGCCGACGTGGCCTTCGTGATCGGCGCCAACGACGTCACCAACCCGGCCGCCAAGACCGACAAGGCCTCGCCCATCTACGGCATGCCGATCCTCGACGTGGAGCGGGCCAAGACGGTGCTGTTCATCAAGCGCGGCATGGCGGCGGGCTACGCCGGCGTCGAGAACGAGCTGTTCTTCCGCGACAACACCATGATGCTGTTCGCCGACGCCAAGAAGATGGTCGAGAACATCGTCAAGGTGCTGGGGCACTGACGAAGGGGTCGAACGGCGGTCGATCCCGAGCATGCCGCGTTTCGGCCCGGGTTGTTTTAAACGAATACGTCGTTAACCACGTTCCCGCCATACTTTCGTCTCGACATTGCGACTCGCAGGGATGATAGATGCGCAACATGGTGACGATGGCCGCGATGGCCGTGCTGACGGCAGGATCGGCCATGGCGGCGGATCTCCCGTTTCGCTCCGCTCCGCCGCCCTTTGTTGCCCCCCTGCCCGTCTTCACCTGGACCGGCGGCTATATCGGCATCAACGCGGGCTACGCCTTCGACTACAGGGACCGCTTCACGACGTTTGATGATCCCACCGTGCCCGTCACCGGAGCCGCGGGCGCAGCATCGGGATCCAGGCCGGGTGTCGTCGGCGTCAAGTCTGATGGTTTCACGGGCGGCGGCCAGGTCGGCTACAATTACCAGTTCGGAGCCGGAAACGGCATTGTCGTCGGCCTCGAAGCCGACGCGGCCTACACCGACCTCGGCCAGACGGACGTCTTCACCCTGACGTCGCCGGGCGGGGTCACGCGGGTCAGCGCGTTTCATACCGACATGGATTTCCTTGGGACCGTGCGAGGCCGAGTCGGCTACGGGTTCGATCGCTTCCTCGTGTACGGGACCGGCGGCTTCGCTTACGGCGACGTTTCCAGCAACACGCAGTTCTTCCTCGCCAACGGCACGACGCTGACCTACGCGGGCGGCCGCAGCGGGATCGACACGGGTTACGCTTACGGCGGCGGCGTCGAATACGCGTTGCCGACCGGTTCTCTGCTGAATTTCCTGCATTCGAGCGCAGTGACGATCAAAGCCGAGTACATTCATTACGATCTCGGGTCACACACCTACGCGGCACCTGCGACAGGGCTCGGTGGGGCTGGCAACACGGGTGTGTACACGCAGCGTGTGCAGACGGACGGGGATCTCGTTAGAGCGGGTATCAACTATAAGTTCTAGCGATCGGTGGCTTGGAACACAGGAGATGGAACGGGGCAGCGATCCCCGTTCCGTTTCGCGCCACCACGGGCGTACCATCGGTTTCCGCTCAAGGTGATCCCTTTCGCGAAAGACTCCGCACGGTAACCAGCACCGTGGATTCAAACGGACTGCAACCATCACCCATTGCGGCCCCGCGCGGGCCTATAGTAAGACCATCCCCGGTCGCATGGCCGAACGCCGAAGAACGTCACACCATCGGACGTCCGGCGTGCTCGATCGAGGGAGAGGAAACGCGTGTTCACCAGACGGATTTTCGCCGCGCTTGCGCTTGGCGCCACGATGTTGTCGACGACGGCCCTGACGCCCGCCTCCGCGGCCAAGGGCGACCTGATCGGTGTCGCGATGCCCACCAAGTCGTCCGCCCGCTGGATCGACGACGGCAACAACATGGTCAAGCAGCTCAAGGACAAGGGCTACGATTCGATCCTGCAATACGCGGACGACGACATCCCCAACCAGCTCAACCAGATCGAGGACATGGTTACCAAGGGCGCCAAGGTGCTCGTGATCGCCTCCATCGACGGCACCACGCTGTCCGACGTGCTCGCCAAGGCGCACGACCGCGGCGTCAAGGTCATCGCCTACGACCGTCTCATCAAGGGCTCGCCCAACGTCGACTACTACGCGACGTTCGACAATTTCAAGGTCGGCACGCTCCAGGGTGGCGGCATCGTGGACCGGCTCGGCCTCAAGGACGGCAAGGGTCCGTTCAACATCGAGCTGTTCGGCGGCTCGCCCGACGACAACAACTCGTATTTCTTCTACAACGGCGCAATGAGCGTGCTGCAGCCCTACATCGACAGCAAGAAGCTCGTCGTGGGGAGCGGCCAGACCGGCATGGACAAGGTTTCGACCCTGCGCTGGGACGGTGCCGTGGCCCAGTCGCGCATGGATAACCTGCTGTCGGCCTACTACACCAACAAGCACGTCGACGCCGTGCTGTCGCCCTACGACGGGCTCTCGATCGGCATCATCTCCTCGCTCAAGGGCGTGGGCTACGGGTCGGGCGACCTCAAGATGCCCATCATCTCGGGCCAGGACTGCGAGGTCCCGTCAATCAAGTCGATCATCGCGGGCGAGCAGACCACCAGCATCTACAAGGACACCCGCGAGCTCGCCAAGGTCGTGGTCAGCATGGTGGACGCGCTGGAAACAGGGTCCACGCCGCAGGTCAACGACACCAAGACCTACAACAACGGCGTCAAGATCGTCCCGAGCTATCTGCTCAACCCGGTGCTGGTCGACAAGTCGAATTACAAGTCGGTGCTGGTGGACGGCGGCTACTACAAGGCCAGCCAGCTCCAGTGATGGATTTGGCCGCTTAGGCGGCCACCGATGCGTGACGATCGGAGCCGCACGCGGCTCCGAAAGGCCTTGATGTCCGTCCGGTCACGGATGCAGATTGCAGCGGAGCGGACTGCCCTGAAGGGAGCTGGTCCGCCTGAAGTGAACACGCCGCGCCGTGCGAGAAGCCGGACGGCAAGGGTGTGGGAACGATGAACGCGATCCTTGAGATGCGGGGGATCACCAAGACGTTCCCGGGCGTGAAGGCGCTCGATAACGTGCGCCTCCAGGTCCGGCCCGGCGAGATCCACGCGCTGGTGGGCGAGAACGGCGCCGGCAAGTCGACGCTGATGAAGGTGCTGAGCGGTGTCTACCCGCATGGCTCCTACGAGGGAGACATCCTGTTCGAGGGCAACGCGGTGAGCTTCCGCGACATCCGCGACAGCGAGCACCTCGGCATCATCATCATCCACCAGGAACTGGCGCTGGTGCCGTTGCTTTCGATCGCAGAGAATATTTTCCTCGGCAACGAGACGTCGCGCCTGGGCGTGATCGACTGGGACCTGGCCTTCGCCAGGACGCGGCAGCTGCTCGACACGGTGGGGCTGAACGAGTCGCCCGAAACGCTCGTCACCAACCTGGGCGTCGGCAAGCAGCAATTGGTCGAGATCGCCAAGGCGCTGTCCAAGAAGGTCAAACTGCTGATCCTCGACGAGCCGACCGCGAGCCTCAACGAGAAGGACAGCGCGGCCCTGCTCGACCTGCTGCTCGGCTTCAAGGCCAAGGGCATCGCCTCCATCCTGATCTCGCACAAGCTCAACGAGATCAGCCGGGTCGCCGACCAGATCACCATCCTGCGCGACGGCACCACGGTGGAAACGCTGGACTGCCACGGCGGGGCGGCGATCAACGAGGACCGCATCATCCAGGGCATGGTGGGCCGCGACATGGCTCATCGCTATCCCCCGCGCGAGCCGAAGATCGGCGAGCGGCTGTTCGAATTGCGCAACTGGACGGCCCACCATCAGGTCCACGCCGACCGGGCCGTGGTCAGGAACGTGAGCCTGCACGTCAACCGCGGCGAGATCGTCGGCATCGCGGGCTTGATGGGTGCGGGACGCACCGAACTCGCGATGAGCGTGTTCGGCCGCGCCTACGGGCAGAACATCTCGGGTGAGGTGCTGATCGAGGGGGTGCCCACGGACGTCAGCACTATCAACAAGGCCATCGCGAGCGGCATCGCCTACGTGACGGAGGACCGCAAGCAGCTGGGCCTCGTGCTGGACGAGACCATCACCAAGAACACGACGCTCGCCAACCTGAAAGCCGTCTCCAAGACCGGCGTGCTCGACCAGGACCGCGAATACGTGGTGGCGAACGACTACCGCTCCAAGCTCAACATCCGCTCCTTCGGCGTCGCGCAGCAGGCCGTGAACCTGTCGGGCGGCAACCAGCAGAAGGTCGTGCTGAGCAAGTGGCTGTTCACCGGCCCGAAGCTGCTGATCCTCGACGAGCCGACGCGCGGCATCGACGTGGGTGCCAAATACGAGATCTACACGATCATGGACGCGCTCGCCCGCGAAGGGAAAGGCGTGCTGATGATCTCGTCCGAGATGCCCGAACTGCTCGGCATGTGCGACCGCATCTACGTGATGAACGAGGGCCGCTTCGTGGGCGAGTTCACGGGTAGCGAGGCGAGCCAGGAAAAGATCATGCGCGCCATCATGCGCTCGAAGGACCTCAACTGATGAGCCAGCTCACCGCCACCGAGGTCGAGAAGGCGGCCGCAGGCCTTCCCCGCGCCAAGACCGAGCCCGACACCGCGCCGGGCTGGCGTGGGCTGCTCAAGAAGAACAGCATGCGCGACTACGGGCTGCTGATCGCGCTCGCCATCATCATGGTCTATTTCGAGCTGACCACCGACGGCGTGATGTTCCAGCCGTTGAACCTGACGAACCTCATTCTTCAGAACAGCTACGTCGTCGTGATGGCGCTCGGCATGCTGCTCATCATCGTGGCGGGCCACATCGACCTGTCGATCGGCTCGGTGGTGGGCTTCGTCGGCGC
This sequence comes from uncultured Lichenihabitans sp., assembly GCA_964243405.1. Classification (GTDB taxonomy): domain Bacteria; phylum Pseudomonadota; class Alphaproteobacteria; order Rhizobiales; family Beijerinckiaceae; genus Lichenihabitans. The sequence continues at coordinate 5,295 of CAXTFJ010000113.1, forward strand.
CCTGGCCGCCGTTCTGATGGTTCAAGGCTTTCACATCGGACTAGAGACCATCGGGCTCGACGTCGGCTTCGACATTCCGCCGCTCAACTACGGCCTGACGACGATCATCTGCCTGCTGATCGGCGGCGCGGTGGGCGCGGCCCAGGGCTACTGGGTCGCCTACTTCAAGATCCCGAGCTTCATCGTGACGCTGGCCGGCATGCTGGTGTTCCGCGGTCTCACCCTGGCGGTGCTGAACGGCGCCTCGGTGGGGCCGTTCCCCGACGTGTTCCAGATGCTCGCCAAGGGCTTCATTCCGAACTTCGCCGGCCATTTCACCTCGGTGATCATCGCGGCCGTGCTCTGGGCCATCCTCCTCGTCACCAGCCTGCGCAGGCGGATGGCGCGGCAGCGCCACGGCGTCGTGGTCGAACGGCTGGGCTCGCTCGTCCTGCGCAACGGGCTGATCGGCGCGGCGCTCCTCGGCTTCGCCTACCAGATGAGCTCGTACCGCGGACTGCCGAACGTCCTGATCATCATGTTCGTGCTGATCATGCTCTACCGGTTCGTCACGAACCAGACGACGATCGGCCGCCGCATCTACGCGCTGGGCGGCAACATCAAGGCCGCCCGGCTGTCCGGCATCAAGACGGAGCGGCTGACGTTCCTGACCTTCGTCAACATGGGCGTGCTGGCGGGGCTCGCAGGCATGATCTTCGCGGCGCGGCTGAATTCCGCGACGCCCAAGGGCGGACTTGGTTTCGAGCTCGACGTCATCGCGGCCTGCTTCATCGGCGGGGCGTCGGCGGCGGGGGGCGTCGGCAAGGTCACGGGCGTCGTCATCGGCGCGCTGATCATCGGCGTCATGAACAACGGCATGTCGATCAAGGGGATCGGGATCGACTACCAGCAGATCATCAAGGGCCTCGTGCTGCTCGGCGCCGTGTGCCTGGACGTGTACAACAAGAACAAAGCCGCCTGAGCCGGCCTACGCGTTCCGTGGGACCTGGACCTTTGCCGGACAGCCCCCTATCCAACGCGCGGGGTTGACGCGGAAGGCTGAGGACGCTTGCTCACCGACTGGGAATGGCTGCTGGCCGGGGTGGACCGAGCTTGGGCGCCCGTCGCCACGCCGCTCGGGTTGTTTCTGGCCCTGGCGGTGACGGGCCACACGCTGCTGAACAAGCGCGACGTCGCGGCCAGCATCGGCTGGATCGGCCTGGTCTGGCTGGCGCCGGTCTGGGGAGCGCTCTTCTACGTTTTATTGGGCGTCAACCGCGTCGCGCGCCGCGCGCGCCAGGCGCGCCCGTCGAGGCCGCCCCGCCCCCGCCCGACCCGTTCGACCCTGCCGGTCGTGGCCGACCCCTTCAAACCGCTGGAGCGGGCGGTTCGTCGGATCACGACACGCGCCGCGGAGGACGGCAATGCCGTCGATGTGTTCTCGAACGGAGACGAGGCTTATCCCGCCATGCTGGCCGCCATCGAGGCGGCCCACGCCAGCGTCGCGCTCTCCACCTACATCATGCGCCACGACGCGGTGGGCCTGCGCTTCGTGGACGCGCTGGCGGGCGCCAAGCGCCGGGGCGTGGAGGTCAGGGTCCTGCTGGACGGGATCGGCAGCGGCTACTTCCCGGCCATCGATCGGGTCCTGCGCGGCGCCGGGCTCCCCACGGCGCTGTTCATGCACTCGGCCCTGCCGTGGCGCATGCCGTTCCTCAACCTGCGCAGCCATAAGAAGGTACTGGTCGTGGACGGCACCGTGGGATTCACCGGCGGGATCAACATCGCGACCGATAACGTCCTCGCGGACCATCCCGCCCACCCGATAATGGACACGCATTTCCGCCTCCGCGGCCCCGTCGTGGCGCAACTCGCCGACGCCTTCGCGCGCGATTGGGCCTTCGCGACGCGGGAGGAGATCGGCGGCCCGGCCTGGTTCCCGCCGATCGAACCGGACGGGGACGCGGTCGCGCGCGTGGTCCTGTCGGGCCCGGACCAGGATCTCGAAAAGATCGAGATGGTGCTGCTGGAAGCGATCGGCTGCGCCACCGCCTCCATCCGGATCATGACGCCCTACTTCCTGCCGCACGACACCTTGATCACCGCCCTGGTGCTCGCCGCCATGCGCGGCGTCGAGGTCGAGGTGATCGTGCCCGAGCGCAGCAACCACCGCTTCATCGACCTCGCGATGCGGGCCCACGTCGGCCCGCTGTTGGAGCACGGGGTGGAGGTTTGGTTCGGGGCGCAGCCGTTCAACCATTCCAAGCTCATGGTCGTGGACCGGCACTGGTGCCTGGTGGGCAGCGCGAACTGGGATATGCGCAGCCTGCGGCTCAACTTCGAGCTCGACGTGGAAGTCTACGACACCGACCTCGCGGACCGGCTGGAGGCCATCATGCGCGCGCAGCGGCGGACGAGGCTGCGAGCGCGGGACCTCACGGAGCGAGCCCTTCCCACCCGGCTTCGCGACGCCTCCCTGCGGCTGTTGCTGCCCTATATCTGACGGGCGAGGTGTCCGTGGCCTCGGGCACGAGGTGGACGCTGATCGGGCGATGGTCGGAGCCCCCCCTGGGCAGCACGCGCGCGCCCTCGCACCTGAGGCCGCGCACGAGACAGCGGTCGATCCGCAGCGGCACGACCCTGCCCATCCGATGGGTGGGCCAGCGCGGGCCGACATCGCGGAAGCCATGCAGCAGCACCGGGCCCACCAGGTTGAAATCGCCCAGCACGGCGCCGCGCGCCGGGAGGTGGTGGGCCACGTCGCGCAACTGCCGCCGGTTCAGACGCTGGCCGTGCGACAGATGGACGTTGGCGATGCCGACGTCGCCCACGGTGACGACCTGGCAGATGCGCTGGAACCAGGCGCCCGGCCGGAGCGCGCCGATGACGGGCGGCTCCGCGAGCGGGGCCGCGCTCCAGACCGCCAGCCCGTGGATGCGCCCGGGCTGCAACTCCCAGGCGTAGCTGCCGCCCACGCGGTCGCACAGGCTCGCGAAAGGGTGGGTTACCTCCTGCATCAGGAGCAGGTCGGGCCGCTCGCGCTCGATCAGCGCGACGACGTCGTCGAGCGTGGCCCCAACCCTGCGCAACAGGTTCCAGCTGACGATCTTCACATCCAGCGATCCGGAGAGGTTTCTTGTGATACAGAAGGCGGACCGTCCGGCGATGATGCGGCAACCGAGACCTTCCGCCGTGAGGAGTGTGGCCCGGAGAGGTCCTCCGAGCAACAAGGTTCGAGGCACGCGGCAGCATGCTGAACGTCTGGATCGCTGAGCGAATCAAGCGCGCTCAAGAATAGGCGCCGCGCATCGTCCTGATCGCGCCGTCGAGCGCGGTGCCGGGCGCGTCGGCGAGCGCGGCGTCCTTCAGACGGCGGAGCCACGCCGCGCTCTCCACCCGGCCGGTCAGGAACGGCACCTCGGCCAGCACGCGGTCGAACTTCGACAGGCCGCGCGCGTGCGTGTCGGCGTAGCCCTTGACGAGGCGGCGGCAGGCCAGCGCCTCGACGGCGAGGTCGTAATCGCGCGCCGCTGCCGTGGTCACGGCAGCAAGCCAGTGGTCGATATGCTCGCCTTCGCGCGCGTGCCGCAGCGAGGTGCGGCGCCACCGTTTCAGGCCCGCGACCCCGTACAGGACCGCGAACCACACCACGGTGCCGGTGCGGACGCGGCGGCCGTGGTTCACAACTCTGTCCATCGCCCGCACGAGGCGGGGCCGGCCCTCGATGGCGAGCCCCAACCCGCGGGGCAGAACCCCGAGCAGTTCCTCGGTACGCGGGTGCATGAACTCCGTCGCGTAGACGAGCTGACCGTCGCTCGCGCCGACCTCCCGGCGCACGCGGGCGAAGCGGTCGGCGCGCGTCTTCAGGTCCGCCACGCGGACGACGTCGTCGTAGGCCATCGCGACCGCGAGGTATTTGGCGGCCTGCGCGGTGAGGGCGTACCCTTTGGCCTGCCCTTCCCGGGCCTGGTCCAGGGCGAGGATGGGGCCGAGCCGGTCGAGGTAGTCGCGGGCGTAGGCCGCGTCCTGGTAGTCGACCAGGCGCTCGACGCCGGCGCGCGCGAAGACCTGCGCCTCCGCGGGCAGGTCACAGTCGATCCGGTCGAGTAGCGCGTCGAGGTCCGGGTGCCCGGTCCGCGTAGGAGACGGCGCGGCGGGAACGAGCGGGGTGGACGGCGCGGGACCGGCCCGCACGCGGTCGAAGGCGCTCGCGAAGCCGCGCAGACTGGGCTCGGTTCCCTTGCCGCCGGCCCGGATGGCGCGCTCGAAAGCGGCGCGCGGGAAGGGCAGCACGTCGGCGCCCGCCAGCGCGCCGAACAGGGTGGCCGAGATGACCGTGCCGGCCCGCTCGGCCAGTCCCTGCAGGTCGAAGGCGAGCGTGCGGCGGGCGGCGACGTCGGCGGCCTCCGTCACGGCACCCGGATCAGCGACCCCGTTGCCGGGCTTCTCCTTCTCGATCACCGCGAAGCTGCGGTGGGTCGAGGCGATCACGGTGGTGCGGTCGGGGGTCACGAGCCCGCGCAGGATGGAGCGCCCGGCCTCCATCCACTCGGCCGCCAGCACCACGTCCACGTCGCCCGGGGTCGGCATCAGCGCGAACACAGGACGGCGACCGTCCCGCTCGCGCAGCATCTCGATGTAGTAGATCGTGGCGCCCGTGCGCTGCGCCACGCCCGGCACGGAGGTGGCCTGCGCGGCCCAACCCTCGCCCTCGGCGAGCGCCACGATCCAGTCGGCCAGCACCCCTCCGCCCTGCCCGCCCATCGCGAGGATCGCGAGGGTGAGCGGCCTGTCGGTGGAGAGCGGTGCCGCGCGGGACGCCTCGACGAGCGTCATTGACACACCCTCGATCGCACGGCGCAAGGAGGGTGGCTGACGAGCGGTCGCGTCACGCCCGAAGCGCTGCGAACGTGACCCGTTTCCGGTCGCGCCTGCGCTGCAACCACGCGATCACGCCGGAGCGGAGCCGCGCCAAGACCCTGTCGAACCCGGTCGGGTTGGAGATGATGTCGGCGCGGTAGAAGGAGGGGCAGAGCACGGCGGCTTCCGCCACCTCGCCGCAATTGCCGCACCCCACGCAGCTCTGGTCGATGGCCGCGACAGGGTCGTCGCGCAGCACGTCGCCGGTGTCCTTGAGGGAAAGCGACGGGCAGCCGCTGAGGCGGATGCAGGCATGATCTCCCGTGCACACGTCCTCGTCCACGCCGTAGCGCTCGCGCACGACCCGCTTGCCCGCTTTTATCGCCTGGCCGATGAGCGGCCGGATGCGCCGCTGCTTGTTGAGCATGCATTCCGAGGAGGCGACGATCACCTTGGGACCCTTGGCGGGCGAGGTGAGCGCCTCGCGCAGCGTGTCGCGCATGCGGGCCACGTCGTAGGTGCGGTCGATCTGCCGGACCCAGGTGGCCCCGATCCCCTTCACGGCCCGCACGATGGAATTGTTGGTGAGGCGCCGGTCGTTGCCGGCGCGCGACGAGAGGATGTCCTGCCCGCCGGTGGCGGCCGAGTAGAAATTGTCCACCACCATGATCACGCCGTCCTGCTTGTTGAACACCGCATTGCCCACGCTGCTCGTCAACCCGTTGTGCCAGAAGCCGCCGTCGCCCATCACCGAGATCGGCCGCTTCTTGGCCGGCACGTTGAAGGCCGAGGCCGAGGCGGGACCGAGGCCGTAACCCATGGTCGTGGCGCCGATGTTGAACGGCGGCAGGATGGAGAACAGGTGGCAGCCGATGTCGGCCGACACGTGGTGGGTCCCGAGTTCCTCCTCCACGAGCTTCATGGCCGCGAAGATGGGCCGCTCCGGGCAGCCGATGCAGAAACCGGCGGGCCGCGGCGGCACCACGGCCGCCAGGTGCTTCACCTTCGGGTCGGCCAGCACGACCGCTGCGCTCGGCACGGGCGGCCGGTTGCCGAGCAGCGCGGGGGCGTGTGCCTCGAAAAAACGCTCGAAGCCCTGGACCAGCACGGGGGCGGTGTACTCGCCACCGCGCGGCAGCACGTTCTTGCCGTGCACGACCGTGTTGATGTCGCGGCGGCGCAGCAGCGTCTGGAGCGCCTGCTCGATATATTCGGGCTGACCCTCCTCCACCATGATCACCGCCCGCTTGCCGAGGCAGAAGTCCGCGACCTCGTCGTCGATCATCGGGTAGGTGACGTTCATGACGTAGAGCGGCACCGCGCAGGCACCGTAGATGTCCGCGAGCCCGAGGAACTGCAGGGCCCGCATCACGGAATTGTACATCCCGCCCTGCAGGATGAGGCCGACCTCGCCCGACGCCGGCCCGAACCGCTCGTTCAGTCCGTGCGCCTTGATGAACTCGACCGCGGCGGGCCAGCGGGCTTCGAGCTTCTCCTTCTCGTGCGCGTAGGCGGCGGGCGGCAGCACGATGCGGTTCACGTCGCGCCGCGGGTTCTCCACGGCCTCCCGGAGGGTGAAGGCCGGGCGCAGGTTGTCCTTGGCGACGAACTGCCCGTGGACGTGGCAGGTGCGGATACGCACCTCCAGCATCACGGGCGTGTTGGAGGCCTCCGACAGCGCGAAGCCGTCCTCGACGGCCTTGACCACGGACTCGAGGTTCGGGCGCGGGTCGAGCAGCCACATCTGCGACTTCATCGCGAAGGCGTGGCTACGCTCCTGCATGATGGAGGAGCCTTCGCCGTAGTCCTCGCCGATCACGATCAGCGCGCCGCCCGTCACGCCACCCGACGACAGGTTGGAGAGCGCGTCGGACGCGACGTTGGTCCCGGCGGTGGACTTCCAGGTCACCGCGCCGCGCACCGGGTACATCACGGAAGCCGACAGCATGGCGGCCGCGGCGGCCTCCGAGGCCGAGGATTCGAAGTGGACGCCGAGGTCGTCCAGCACGTCGCGCGCATCGGCCAGCACGTCCATGAGGTGGGAGATGGGCGAGCCCTGGTAACCGCCCACGTAGGACACGCCCGACTGGAGCAGCGCCTTGGTGATGGCCAGGATGCCTTCGCCGCGGAACACCTCGCCCGCCCCGAGCTTGAGGTCTTCCACCTCGCGCGCGAACGACCGTTCGGCCATGGACCCTCTCCTTCGGACGGGCGCGGATAACCCCGAACTCGGCCGGTCATCATTCCATACGGGGCCGAGGTCGGCTGTCAACGGCACGAAAAGCAGCGGACATCACGATCACGCGCCGGATTTAAGCGGCGATTAACTAAGAACCGCCTCAATGGGCCTGCAGCGAACCCGCCGCTCGCCGAGGACAGACTTCGACGAACGGGGGGACCACGCGCGAGGTGGGTTCGTTCCGAAGAGCAAGGCGCATGACGTACGCGGCCGTTCCAGTCTCAGGCTACACCACGGTCGGACGCCGTCGTCCCGCCCGGACCGCCAGTTTCCGCCCTTTCGGACCTTTTGCTCTCCTTCTCGGCGTTCTGGCCGGGGCATCGATCCTGGGCGCGGGGTCCACGGCGCTACCCGGCGCGGACGAGACCCCGCGCCTGCCGCCCGTGGTCGCAGCAGGCCCGACCACCTATGTGGCGCTGCTCGACGCGGGTTACTCGCTCGGGTCGAAGCCGGAGTCTCTTGCGCGAAGCGCGCCGCTGGCGGCCGATTTCCGCTGGGCCGAGCCCCAGGCCCCGCTGGAGCCCGCACCGTCCGAACTCGTCGAGGCGGTCTCGACCCCCCTGCCCCCCTCGCTCCCCGTGACGCCGCAGCCGGAGGACAGTGTCCCCCTACCGATGCCGCGTCCGCCCGAACTCGTCGCTGAGGCGGGCCAAGGGTCGCACCGGCTCGGGCGTTCGGGCGGGCAGCGATCCGTGACGGTGGTGGCGCAGACGGCGCCCACCGACACGCGCAGCTTCCTGCAGAGATTCTTCGGCATGGGGCAGCCGTCCGGACCCGTGCTGGCCTACGCGGCGCCCGAGAACGGTGTGGTGAGCGATGCCCCGAGCGTCCTGTCGGGCTCGCTGCTGCCGTCCGACCGCTACACCGCCGTCTACAACATCGCCGCCCACACCGTCACCCTGCCGGATGGGACGCGGCTGGAAGCCCATTCGGGGCTCGGCCCGATGCTGGACAACCCCCGCCACGTGAACGCGAAAAACCGCGGCCCGACCCCTCCCCACGTCTACGACCTCACGCCGCGCGGACAGCTCTTCCACGGCGTCCAGGCGCTGCGCCTCAATCCCGTCGGCGGCGGCAGCGTTTACGGGCGCAACGGCCTATTGGCGCACACCTACATGCTGGGCCCGAACGGCGACTCGAACGGCTGCGTCTCGTTCCGGGACTACAAGGCCTTCCTGCAGGCCTTCATGAACGGGCAGGTCAAGCACCTGGTCGTGGTTGCCGGCCTCATGTGAGCCGACCGGCGCACCGGCCTGCTGCATCGCTGCGCAAACGCCCAACTCCTGCGCTTGCCCTGCCGCCAGGATGAGCCTCGCGGCCCCTTGGCAGGATGGGAGCCATCGCTTTAAGCTTCAAGCATCCCGGGCACCGCCGCGTGCCGGATCGGGGCGATGGAGGGGAGCATGGCCGTCTCACGCCGGCAGGTCTTGGCGCTCGGCACGGGTGGGGTCGTGGCGGGGCTGCTCAACGGGCGCATCCCCGTGCAGGCCGCCGAGGCCGGCACGCTGACCATCGCCTACAACGTCAACCTGCCGTCCTTCGACCCGACCTCAGGACCTTCGGCCGTCAACCCGACCATCCAGGCCATCTACCGGTCGATCTTCGACCAGTTCGTGGGCCAGAAGCCCGACCTGAGCTTCGAGCCGGGCCTGCTCACGGCCTGGGGCTGGAGCGAGGACAGGTCCAAGGTGACGATGGACGTCCGCGAGGGCGTCACCTGGCACGACGGATCGCCGTTCACGCCCGCCGACGTCGTCTGGTCGCTGACCCGCGCCGCCGACCCGAAGAACGGCAACCCGATCCAGTTCGTCTGGTCCAAGCTCGCCAACTTCCACGTCGAGGGCAACCGGATCACCGCGGACGTCGTGTCCTACGACCCCGTGCTGTTCAAGTGGATGGCCTTCCTGACCGGCTACGTGATGCCGAAGGCCTACTACGAGAAGGTGGGCGCGGACGGGTTCGAGAAGAAGCCGGTGGGCACCGGCCCCTTCATGGTGGACGAGTACCAGGGCAACGCCTTCCTGCGGCTCAAAGCCAACCCGCACTACTGGGGTGCCAAGCCCGCCTTCGACACGGTGGTGTTCAAGTTCGTGACGGATGCCACGAGCCGCGCCGCCGAGATCGAGAGCGGGGCCTCCGACGTGACGCTCGAAGTGCCCTACGAGGAGTTCGACCGGCTGAAGGCCAAGCCGGGGCTCGCGGGGGTGGCAACGCCCATCTCCGACATCGGCATGATCTTCATCTCCAACACGACCCCCGCCATGCTGGACCCGAACGTCCGCCTGGCCGCCATCCACGCGATCGACAAGCAGCTCCTGGTCAAGCGGCTGCTGCGCGGGTACGGCGTGGCGATCGACACATTGGAAGCGCCCGAATACGAGGCGTTCGACCCTTCCATCAAGGTCGCCTACGATCCCAAGAAGGCCGCGGACCTGCTCAAGGCCTCCGGCTATTCGCCCGAAAACCCGGTGTCCTTCACGATCCAGACGACGCGCGGCTTCAAGCCCAAGGACTACGAGATGATCCAGGCGATCGTCGGCATGTGGCGCAAGGTCGGCATCGAGGCCGACATCGAAGTCTACGAGATCGCCAAGCATTACGAACTTCGTGCGGCCCACAAGCTCGCGCCCATGGCGTTCTACAACTGGGGCAACGCCATCGG
>CAXTFJ010000114.1:0-14993 GCA_964243405.1 uncultured Lichenihabitans sp.
CTCTTGGGCAGGGTGGCGTTGACCTTGCCCCAGTTCACGTAGGGGCCGTAGCGGCCGTCCCGCACGGTAACCGGGCCGCCCGCGGGATGGTCGCCCAGCGGCCGGCCGGCGGGGGCGCCGCGCTTGAACCGTCCGCCACCCTCGCCGCTCTCCTTGGCGACGATCAGGTCGATGGCGCGGTTGCCGCCGATCTCCAGCACGTCGTCGTCGGGCGACAGGTTCGCGTAGGTGCGCCCGTGCTGGACGTAGGGACCGAAGCGGCCGAGGCCCGCCAGCACCGGCTCGCCGGACGTCGGATGCTTGGCGACCTCGCGCGGGAGGGCCAGCAGGGCCAGCGCCTTCTCCAGCGTGACGTCCGCGGTTCTGAGCCCCTTGGGCAGGGACGAGCGCTTCGGCTTCTCGCCTTCTCCCAATTGGATATAGGGGCCGAAGCGGCCGTCCCGCAGCGTGACCTCGTCTCCCGTCACCGGGTCGCGGCCCAGCACGCGCGTGCCGCCCGCGGCCTCGCCGCCCTCGGCCGTAGTCCCATCGGCCGCGGTGGCGGTCAACTGCCGGGTGTACTTGCACTCGGGGTAGTTGGAGCAGCCGATGAAGGCACCGAACTTCCCCAGCTTCAGGGACAGCTGTCCCTCGCCGCACGACGGGCAGGCGCGCGGGTCCAATCCCTCACCCTTGGCGGGGAAGATGTAGGGGCCGAGCAGTTCGTTGAGGCTGTCGAGCACCTGGGTGGTACGCAGGTCTTTGGTTTCGCCGATCGCGGCCGAAAAATCCCGCCAGAAGTCACGCAGCACCTCGCGCCAGTCGACGTCCGAGTTCGACACGCGGTCGAGCTGCTCCTCCAGGTTCGCCGTGAAGTCGTAGTCGACCCAGCGGGTGAAGAAGGACTCCAGGAAGGCCGTGACCAGCCGTCCCTTGTCCTCCGGGACCAGCTTCTTCTTGTCGAGCCGGACGTATTCGCGATCCTGAAGAACGGCGAGCGTCGCGGCATAGGTCGAGGGACGGCCGATGCAGAGCTCCTCCATCCGCTTGATGAGCGCCTCTTCCGAGTAGCGCGGCGGCGGCTCGGTGAAATGCTGGGTGGAGTCGATCTGGTCGCGCGCCAGGGCCTCGCCCGCGCGCATGGCGGGCAGGCGTCCGCCCTCGTCGCCCTCGTCCTCGTCGCTGTCCTGCTGGTAGAGCGCGAGGAAGCCGTCGAACTTGATGACCTGCCCCGTGGCACGCAGGTCGATCGCCCGGCTCCCGATCTTGGCGGCGATTTCGACGGCGGTGCGCTCCAGCTCGGCCGATTCCATCTGGCTCGCGACCGTTCGCTTCCAGATCAGCTCGTAGAGGCGGGCCTGGTCGGAATCGAGGTAGCGGGCCATGTCGCGGGGCATGCGGGACACGTCCGTGGGGCGGATCGCCTCGTGGGCCTCCTGGGCGTTCTTGGCCTTGGCGGTGTATTTGCGGGGTGCTGCCGGCACGTAGCGGTCGCCGTGCAGCGAGCCGATCAGCTTCCGCGCCGCCGAAACCGCTTCCGGCGCCATGTCGATGCCGTCGGTCCGCATGTAGGTGATGAGACCCGCGGTTTCCCCGTTGATCGCCACCCCCTCGTAGAGCTTCTGCGCGACCTGCATCGCGCGGGCGGGCGACAAGCCGAGCTTGCGGGACGCGTCCTGCTGCAGGGTCGAGGTACGGAACGGCGGGAAGGGATGGCGCTTGGCGGGCTTGGCCTCGATGCTCGCCACGGTGAAGGCCGCCCCCTCCAGCGCTGCCTTGAAGTCCGCGGCCTCCGCGCCCGTGCCGACGTCGAGCCGGGTGATCTTGCGGCCGTCGGCGCCCACCAGCCGCGCCTCGAAGGGCTTGCCTTCGGCGGTGCGCAGGTGCGCCACGAGCGACCAGTATTCGCGCGGCCGGAACCGCTCGATCTCGAGCTCCCGGTCGGTGACGAGCCGGAGCGCCACCGACTGAACCCGCCCCGCCGAGCGCGCGCCCGGCAGCTTGCGCCACAGCACGGGCGACAGGTTGAAGCCGACCAGGTAGTCTAGCGCCCGCCGCGCCAGGTAGGCATCGACCAGCGGCTGGTCGATCTGCCGCGGGTTCGCCATGGCCTCGCGCACGGCCGCTTTCGTGATGGCGTTGAAGGTTACGCGCTCGACCGTCTTGCCCTTGAGCAGCTTCTTGCCCTGCAGCACTTCCAGCACGTGCCAGGAGATGGCCTCGCCCTCGCGGTCCGGGTCGGTGGCGAGGATGACCTTGTCGGATCCCTTCACGGCGCGCGCGATGTCGCTCAACCGCTTGGACGCCTTGCCGTCGATCTCCCACAGCATGGCGAAGTCCTGCTCGGGATCGACCGAGCCGTCCTTGGCGGGCAGGTCACGGACGTGCCCGAAGGACGCCAGCACCTCGTAGTCCCGCCCGAGATACTCGTTGATGGTCTTCGCTTTCGCCGGTGATTCGACGATGACGACGTTCATGGAGCATCCTTGCGTCCGCGCCGACCGGGGAGGGCGGTGCGGTGGGGGAGATAGGCGAGGCCGGAGCGGCAGGGAAGGGCCTGGGGGCCGGAAGACCAACTCACGCGAAGCGCAATCTCTGCCCGATGCCCGTCGCCTCGGACTTGCGGAGCAGCGCGTGGCCGAGCGCGATGTCGCTCAGCGAAAGCCCGCGGTGCCAGAACAGGATGGTCTCGGCCTCCGATTCGCGGCCGGGCTTCAGGCCGGCGACGATCTCCCCGAGTTCGGCGTGCAGCGTGGTCTCCGAAAGCCGGCCGGTCTCGACGTGACGCCGCAGCGAGCCGAACGGGCCGCCCTTGCACTGGCCCCAGTCGTCCACGACCATCTTGGCCATGATGTCGGTCAGCGACAGCTCCACGGCGCTCATCGTCCCGTAGGGGATCACCAGGGCCCCGGGCTTGATCCACGCGGTTTCGAGCAGCGGCTCGGGTGCCGTCAGGCGCGACGCCTCCACCACGATGTCGGCGCCTTCGACGCAGTCGCGCCAGGTCTCCGTTACCGTGATCGGTCGGCCGAGGTCGGCGGTCAATTGCGCCGCGAAGGCATCGCGGCTTTCGGGCCGCTTCGAGTGGATCCGGATCTCGTCGAAGCCGAACAGGTGGTCGAGCAGCCGCACGTTCCAGTAGGCGGTACCCCGCGCCCCGATGTGGCCGAGCACCTTCGGGGTCTTCGGTGCGAGGTGCTTGGCGCCCACCGCCGTCACGGCGCCGGTCCGCATGTCGGTGATGGCGGTGGCATCGAGCAGTGCGCGCGGCGTGCCGGTCCGCGGGTCGAACAGGTTGAGGACACCGAACTCGGAGGGCAGGTCCTGTTTGTAATTGTTCACGAAGTCGCCGACGACCTTGACGCCCGCCAGGCCCATCGGCGCCACGTAGCCGCGCAGCACGTTGAAATGGCCGTGGAAGGCGGGGTCGGGCGCAAGGTGCACGCGGGGCTCGATCACCGTCTGCCCGAGCCCCTGCGCCCGCAGTCCGTCCTCGATCGCGCCGATGATCTCCCCGTCGCTCAGCGCGAGTTCGGCGACGTCGAGGGCGTTCAGGTAGGTGATGTAGACGGGCTTCATGGGCTGCCTTCGAACGCCGGGGCCGGCCAGACGGCGAGTCGCTTAGCCCTCCGTTAACCCTACCGAGCCCATCCTACCAGATCGTCATCGTCGAGGTCGCATCCCGGAGAGTGCTCGATGTTCGCAAGCGTGTCCCGTTCCAAACCGTCCGATGCGGCGCGCGTGCGGGACCTCGAGGCCAAGTTCGAGGCCATCGATCGGTCGCAGGCCGTCATCGAGTTCGGCCTGGATGGCATCGTCCTTTGGGCCAACGGCAACTTCCTCGCGACGATGGGTTACGCGCTGGACGAGGTCGTGGGGCGGCACCATAGCCTCTTCGTCGAGCCCGCGGACCGCGACAGCGCCGACTACGCGGAGTTCTGGCGCCGGCTGGGCAGCGGGACGTTCACCACGGCGGAGTACAAGCGGATCGCCAAGGGCGGCCGGGAGGTGTGGCTGCAGGCGTCCTACAACCCGATTCTCGACGCGGCGGGCAGGCCGTACAAGGTGGTGAAGTTCGCAACCGACGTCACGGCCGATCGATTGAAGGTCGCCGATTTCGCCGGTCAGATCGCCGCTGTCGGCCGCGCCCAGGCCGTCATCGCCTTCGACCTCAACGGGATCATTCTGGAGGCCAACGCCAACTTTCTCGCCGCGATGGGCTATACGGCCGCCGAGATCGTGGGCCAGCACCACCGCATGTTCGTTGAGCCGGCCCATAGGAGCAGCCGCGAGTACGCGGCCTTCTGGGAGCGGCTGCGGCTGGGCGAGTATATCGCGGCCGAATTCAAGCGCGTCGGCAAGGACGGCCGCGAGGTCTGGATCCAGGCCTCGTACAACCCGATCTTCGACCTCAACGGGCGCGTCTTCAAGATCGTCAAGTTCGCCACCGACGTGACGGCCGCCAAGCAGCGCGCCATGGACGTCGAGGGCCAGATCGCCGCTATCCAGCGCGCGCAAGCCGTGATCGCCTTCGCGCTCGACGGGACGATCCTGGACGCGAACGAGAATTTCCTCGCCGTGATGGGCTACACGGCCGCCGAGGTTTTGGGCCAGAAGCACCGCATGTTCGTCGACGAGGACGAGGCCAGGGGCCAAGCCTACCGCGACTTCTGGGCCTCGCTGAACCGGGGCGCCTTCGTGTCGGCCGAGTTCAAACGCGTCGGCAAGGGCGGACGCGAGGTCTGGATCCAGGCGTCCTATAATCCGATCTTCGACCCCAGCGGCCGTCCGGTCAAAGTCGTCAAGTTCGCCACCGACATCACCGAGCGGGTGCGCGAGCGGGTCAAGATGGAGCAGTTGTCGCTCGTCGCCGACGGCACGGACAATTCGGTGATCATCACCGACGCTGACCGGCGTATCGAATACGTCAACCCGGGCTTCGAGCGACTGAGCGGCTACCGCCGCGAGGAGGTCATCGGCAAGAGCCCCGGGTCGGTCCTGCAGGGGCGCCACACGGACGCCGCGACCGTCAAGCGGATCCGCGACAAGCTGCACCGGGGCGAAGCGTTCTACGAGGAAATCCTGAACTATTCCAAGGATCAGGCCCCGTACTGGATCAGCCTCGCCATCAACCCCGTCCGCGACGCGAGCGGGCGGGTGGTTCGGTTCGTTTCCGTGCAGGCCAACGTCACCGAAACCAAGCAGCGGTCGCTCGAATACACCCTCAAGCTCGACACCATCGGCGAAACCAACGCGCTCGCGGAATGGCAACCGGACGGACGTCTCGCGCAAGCCAACGCCACCGTCGAGCGACTGGGCGGCTGTATCACGGCGGAGACCGTCCCCCTCGATCGCCTCCTCACGCCCGAAGACAGGGCGCAGCTCGCGGCCGGCGCGGGCCTGCGCCGTGAAGTGGCCTGGCCCAAGTCGGATGGCGGCTCGATCGTGCTCGACGCGGTGTTCTCGGCCCTCCGCGACCTGCAGGGGCGGACCCGGCGCATCCTGATGTGCGCGTCCGACGTGTCGGACAGGCGGCAGACCATCGACGAGACCACCGCCGCCATGGCGGACCTGAAGACCTCGGGCGAAAAGATCGCCAGCATCGTGTCGGAGATCGACAACATCGCGTTCCAGACCAACATCCTCGCCCTCAACGCGGCGGTCGAGGCCGCCCGCGCGGGCGACGCGGGCCGGGGCTTCGCGGTCGTGGCCGGCGAGGTTCGGACGCTGGCCCGGCAGTCGGCGACCTCCGCCAGGGACATCCACGTCCTGGTGCGCGACAACCGGGAGCGGATGAACCAACTCGCCGCCTCCCTGGCGCGCCTCGACGACAAAGGGGAGCCGGACGCCGCAGCGGGTCCGCCCATGCTGAAGCGGGCCTGAAGCCGCGGGGACCACCGGCTGGCACGACGCCTCATCCCCTGCGCCACGCAAGCCTTGCCGCCCCCACCCGGGCCTTCTACACACGGGTGGACATGGAGACCGTTCCCCCGCCCTATCCCCACCGCCACCTGCTCGGCATCGAGGGGCTGAGGCCGCAGGTGATCGAGGCCCTCCTCGATCGCGCCGAGGAGGCCGTCGACGTGTCCCGGCAGGTCGAGAAGAAGCGCGCAACCCTGCGCGGCCGCACGCAGATCAACCTGTTCTACGAGGCCTCCACCCGCACCCAGGCCTCGTTCGAGATCGCGGGGAAGCGGCTGGGCGCCGACGTCATGAACATGGCGGTCGCGACCTCGTCGGTGAAGAAGGGCGAAACGCTGGTCGACACCGCCGTGACGCTGAACGCGATGCGGCCCGACGTGATCGTGGTGCGGGACGCCCAGGCGGGCGCGGGTCACCTGCTGGCCCAGAAGGTCGACTGCTCGGTCGTCAACGCGGGCGACGGCGCGCACGAGCACCCGACCCAGGCGCTGCTCGACGCGCTGACGATCCGCCGCAACAAGGGTCGGATCGCCGGATTGGTCGTGCTCATCTGCGGCGACATCCTCCACTCGCGGGTGGCCCGCTCGAACCTGCTGCTGCTGGCAGCACTTGGCGCCCGCGTGCGGCTCGCCGGACCCCGCACGCTGCTGCCCGCGGGGATCGAGCGGCTCGGCGTCGAGGTCGCGGCCGACATGGACCGCGGGCTCGACGGCGCCGACGTCGTCATGGCGCTGCGTCTGCAGCGCGAGCGCATGGTGGGCGGCTACGTGCCCTCGGCGCGCGAATACTTCCAGTTCTGGGGGCTCACGGAAGACAGGCTCAAACGCGCCAAGCCCGACGCCCTGGTGATGCACCCCGGCCCGATGAACCGGGGCGTCGAGATCGACACGGCGGTCGCGGACGGCGCGCAGTCGCGCATCCGCGAGCAGGTCGAGATGGGAGTGGCGGTCCGCATGGCGGTGCTGGAAGCCCTGGCCCGGCACATGCCGAACGCCACGGGAGCGCTCGCGTGAGCAGGCCGCTGGCCCTGCTCGACGCGCGGCTGGTCGACCCCGAGGCGGGCACCGAGGCGCGCGGCGGCGTGCTGATGCGGGACGGGGTGATCCAGGCGATCGGCCGGGAGGTCACGCGCGGGGCCCTGCCGGACGGTTGCGCGATCGTGGACTGCGCGGGCGACGTGGTGGCGCCGGGCCTGATCGACATGCGCGCCTTCGTGGGCGAACCCGGCGCCGAGCACCGCGAAACGATCGCGACCGCGACCGCCGCGGCGGCGGCTGGCGGGGTCACCACCATCGTGGCCAGTTCGGAATCGCAGCCGGCCGTCGACGACCCCGCGGTGGTGGATTTCCTGCTGCGCCGCGCCCGCGACACCGGCCGCGTGCGGGTGGTACCCGTGGCGGCGCTGACGCGCGGGCGGGCCGGCGCGGAACTGGCCGAGATCGGGCTTTTAAAGGCCGCGGGAGCCCTCGCGTTCTCGGACGGGGCTCGCTCGATCGCGAGCGCCCAGCTGATGCGGCGCGCGCTCGCCTACGCCCGCGACTTCGACGCCCTCATCCTGCACAGGAGCGAGGATGCCGACCTCGCGGGCGGCGGCGTCATGAACGAGGGCGAGTTGGCGAGCCGTCTCGGCCTGCCCGGCATCCCGGTCGAGGCCGAGAGCATCGTGCTGGAGCGCGACCTGCGCCTCGTGGCCCTGACGGGCGGCCGCTACCACGCCGAGGTAGTGAGCTGCCGGCAGTCGCTGGAGTTGATCGCGCAGGCCAAGGCGCGGGGTTCGCGCGTCACCTGCGGAACCACGATCAACCATCTGACGCTCAACGAGAACGACATCGGGGCCTACCGGACGTTTCTGCGCCTGTCGCCGCCGCTGCGCGGCGAGGACGAGCGGACGGCCCTGGTGGAGGGGCTCGCGGCGGGCGTGATCGACGTGGTGGTGAGCGACCACGACCCGCAGGACGTCGACACCAAGCGCCTGCCCTTCGCGGAGGCCGAGCCGGGCGCCGTGGGCCTGGAAACGCTGTTGCCGGTGGCGCTCCGCCTCGTTCATGCCGGCGCGCTGAGCCTGCCCCGCCTGCTCGCCAGCATGACGACCGCGCCCGCCCGCATCCTGGGCCTACCGCAGGGCCGGCTCGCGGCGGGGGCGCCAGCGGACCTCGTCCGTTTCGATCCGGACGAAGCCTGGATTCTCGATCCCACCCGGCTGCACTCGCGCTGCCGCAATACGCCGTTCGACGGCGACCGGATGGAGGGAAGGGTGAAGATCACCGTGGTGGCGGGCGAGATCGTGTTCACAGCCGACGAACCCAGCGCTCGGTCGTGAACGGAATGCTTGGTTTGTCCGCGGGCCTCGCTCCCGTCCTTCTCCTGCTGTGCTCGAACGTGTTCATGACCTTCGCGTGGTACGGCCACTTGAAGTTCAAGGACCACCCGCTCTGGCAGGTGATCCTGGTCAGTTGGGCCATCGCGCTGTTCGAGTACTGCCTCGCGGTCCCCGCCAACCGCATCGGCAGCACACGCTATTCGGGCGCGGAGCTGAAGACGATCCAGGAGGTCATCACCCTGACGGTGTTCGCGGTCTTCTCGGTCACCTACCTGGGTGAACGGTTGACCGCCAACCACGTCGTCGGCTTCCTCCTGATCGCCGCGGGCGCCTTCGTGGTGTTCAAAGGCCCGTTCGGCGGGTCGTGAGAGGGTAGGCAGATCGTGGATCAGGACGGTTTTGCAACGCTCCCCGCCGCTCTCCTGCTCGGCTACCTGCTGGGCTCGATCCCTTTCGGTCTGCTGCTGACGCGATTGGCGGGCACGACCGACCTCCGCTCCATCGGCTCGGGCAATATCGGCGCCACCAACGTGCTGCGCACCGGCCGCAAGGACCTGGCGGTCGCGACGCTCCTGCTGGACGGCCTGAAGGGGACCGCGGCCGTCCTGGTCGCGAGCCGCTTCGGCGGCATCGACGCGGCTCTCGCCGCGGCCGTGGGCGCTCTCCTGGGCCATATCTTCCCGGCGTGGCTGCGCTTCCGCGGCGGCAAGGGCGTGGCGACGTTCCTGGGTTGCCTGCTCGGCATCTTCTGGCCTGCGGGCCTCGGCTTCGCGGCCGTCTGGCTGATCGTCGCCTTCTCGACGCGCTACTCCTCGATTTCGGCGCTGGCGGCGAGCACGGCCGCGGTGGTGCTGCTCGCAGGTTTGGGGCAGGGCAGGGCCGCGGGCGTGTTCCTCGGCCTCGCGGTCCTCCTGTGGATCATGCACCGCGCCAACATCGCGCGCCTCATCGCGGGCACCGAGTCGCGCATCGGCGGACGCGCGTGACTCCCGAGCTCCGCACCCTCACGGCCCGCGAGCGGTTCGACTGGCTGCGCCTGAGCCGCAGCGGCTCCGTCGGGCCTCGCACCTTCTTCGGGCTGCTCCAGCGGTTCGGCACGGCCGCGGCCGCGATCGAGGCCTTGCCCGACCTCGGCCGTCGCGCGCCCGGCCGCGCCGTGCAACTCGCGGCCGTGGCCGACGTGGACCGCGAACTCGTCACCGCGCAGCGGGCCGGTGTGCGCTTCATCGCGCTTTGCGAGCCCGAATATCCGCCGTCGCTGCGCGTGATCGATTCGGCCCCGCCGTTGGTCGCCGTGCGCGGACGGGTCGACGTGCTGCAGCGGACCGCGGTGGCGATCGTGGGCTCGCGCAACGCATCGGCCGCGGGGCTGGTGATGACCGAGCGGCTCGCGGCCGGGATCGGCGCCGCGGGCCACGTGATCGTGTCCGGCCTCGCGCGCGGCATCGATGCCCGGGCCCACGCCGCGAGCCTGTCCACCGGAACGGTCGCGGTCCTGGCCGGCGGCCACGATCGCATCTACCCGAGCGAGCACGCGGGCCTCGCGGCGCGCATCGTCGAGGACGGCGCCTTGCTGAGCGAAATGCCGTTCGGCTGGGAGCCGCGGGCGCGCGACTTCCCGCGCCGCAACCGGATCGTGTCGGGCCTGAGCCTCGGTACGGTGGTGGTGGAGGCCGCCCGCAGGTCCGGCTCCCTCATCACGGCGCGGTTCGCCAACGAGCAGGGACGCGAGGTCTTCGCCGTGCCGGGGTCCCCGCTCGACCTTCGCGCCGAGGGGACCAACGATCTGCTGCGCCAGGGCGCGACCTTCTGCACGGGCGCCGACGACGTGGTCGAGGCCCTCCGGCCCGCGGCCGCCTCGGGCCATCCCGGTGGCCAGCAGCTGCGCGAACCCGCCGCGTGGCGGGCCGAAGGGGAGCCCCTTTGGGACGAGTTGGACCTGGACGGGCCGGACCTGTCGGACCCGGCTCCGCCCGACGAACCCGATGCTGGGACCGCGCGGGCCAGGATCGAGGCGCTCGTCGGGACGGCGCCGGTCTCGGTGGACGACCTCGTCCGGGTTTCGGGCCTGTCCGCCCAGACGATCCAGGGCGTGATCCTGGAAATGGAACTCGACGGCGCCGTCGTCAGGCAAGGTGCAGGGACCCTGGCGCGGCGCCCAGGGGGGCGCTGAGCACCCCGCCCTACGGTTGCCCCGCCATGCGACCGCCGGTCCGCTTCGCCCGGTCCTGCTTGATCGAGTCGGCCTCGAGTTGGGCCATGCCGAGCAGGTAGGCCAGCATGTCGAGGCGTTCTGCCTTGGCCAGACGCACCAGTTCCCCGCACAGGTCGGCGATGTAATCCGCGATGTCGGACGATGCCGGCTCCGTACTCGGGACAGATTTCGACATGGATGGAAACCGTAGCGGATCTGGAAGGCCAGATCGCAATCTACAATTCTAGGTTGCTATTTCAATAGAAACTTACTCAAGGGTGTAAACTCGTCGGAGCCGTCGAGGAGATCAGCCGTCCTGTCGGAGCAGGTGCCGCAGCCGGTCGAGCACGCCCTGGAGGATGTAGGCGGCTGCCATCCGGTCGACCACTTCGGCTCGCTTGGCGCGGGACGCGTCCTGGGCGATCAGCGAGCGCGTGACCGCGGCGGTCGACAGCCGTTCGTCCCAGAAGCAGACGGGCAGCGGCAGGATGGGACCGAGCTGGCGCACGAAGGTGCGGGTGGACTGCACCCGGGGCCCTTCCGTTCCGTCCATGTTGAGCGGCAGGCCCACGACCAGCGCGGCCACGTCGAACTTGGTCGTGAGCGCGACGAGGCGTTGAACGTCCGGGGTGAACTTCACCCGCCGGATCGTTTCCAGCGGCGAGGCGATGCGGCGCTCGACGTCCGACAGGGCCAAGCCGATCGTCTTTGTGCCGAGGTCCAACCCCATCAGGCGGCTTCGGGCCCCCAGCAGGGCGGGTAGATCCTCGACCGGCATGAGGAGAGACGACATGAGCTTTCCCGAGCGCGGTTGCGGCACCGTTCTCCCAGGTGATATAGGCGCTGAAGGACCCGCGCATCCCCCGCGCCCGCGGTCCCGCTCCGATCAAGGATGGTCATGTCGGTCGATCTCGCCACCGTGCGCCGCATCGCCTCGTTGGCGCGGATCGCGCTGCCGGAGGATGAGGCCGCGCACATGGTCGGCGAATTGAACGCCATCCTGGATTTCGTGGCCGAGCTCGACGCCGTGGACGTGTCGGGTGTCGAGCCCATGACCTCGGTCACCCCGATGCGGATGCGGGCGCGGCCGGACGTCGTCACCGACGGCGCCATCGCGCGTGCCGTGATGGCCAACGCGCCCGCCCAGGAGGACGGCTACTTCGTCGTCCCCAAGGTCATCGAGTAGGGGCGCCGGACCGCGATGCGCTGCAGGACTTTCCACGGATGAGCGACCCGACACGGCTGACCCTGACGGAAGCGCGCGACGCGCTCCGAAACCGGGCGCTGTCCGCCTCGGAGCTGGCCGAGGCGCATATCGACGCCATCGCGCGCGCCCGCGCGCTCAACAGCTTCGTGGCGGAAACACCCGACCGGGCGCGAGCCATGGCGGCGCGCTCGGACGAGAAGCTCGCGCGCGGGGAAGGCGGCCCGCTCGAAGGCATCCCGCTCGGCATCAAGGACCTCTACTGCACCGAGGGCGTCCCCACCACGGCGGGAAGCCGCATCCTCGAAGGCTTCACGCCCGCCTACGAATCGACGGTGTCGTCGCAGCTCTGGCGCGACGGCGCCGTCATGCTGGGCAAGCTCAACCTCGACGAGTTCGCCATGGGATCGTCCAACGAGACCTCCCACTTCGGCCCGGTGGTGTCGCCGTGGCGACGGCCGGGCTCCAACGCTTCCCTGGTTCCGGGCGGCTCGTCGGGCGGCTCGGCCGCGGCTGTGGCGGCGCGGCTCTGCCTGGGGGCGACCGCGACCGATACGGGCGGCTCCATCCGCCAGCCCGCGGCCTTCACGGGCACGGTCGGCATCAAGCCCACCTACGGGCGCTGCTCGCGCTGGGGTATCGTGGCCTTCGCGTCCTCGCTCGACCAGGCGGGGCCGATCGCCCGCACCGTCAGGGACGCGGCCGTCCTGCTGCGATCGATGGCGGGCCACGACCCCAAGGACGCCACCTCCGCCGACCTGCCCGTACCGGATTACGAGGTGGCGGCGGGCGCGTCCGTCAAGGGCATGCGGATCGGCATCCCGAAGGAGTACCGCATCGACGGCATGCCGCCGGAGATCGAGGCGCTCTGGAGCCAGGGCATCGCGTGGCTGCGCGACGCGGGTGCCGAGACCGTCGACGTGTCGCTGCCCCACACCCGCTACGCGCTGCCGGCCTACTACATCGTGGCGCCCGCGGAGGCCTCCTCCAACCTCGCCCGCTACGACGGCGTGCGCTACGGCTTGCGGGTTCCCGGCCGCGACGTGGCCGACATGTACGGGCAGACCCGCGCGGCGGGCTTCGGGCGCGAGGTGCGCCGTCGCGTGATGATCGGCACCTACGTGCTGTCGGCCGGCTATTACGACGCCTACTACGTGAAGGCGCAGAAGATCCGCACGCTGATCAAACGCGACTTCGAGGAGGTCTACGCCGCGGGTGTCGACGCCCTGCTGACGCCCGCGACCCCGTCCGCGGCCTTCGCGATCGGCGAGAAGGGCAGCGCCGATCCCGTGGAAATGTACCTCAACGACGTGTTCACCGTGACGGTCAACATGGCGGGACTGCCCGGCATTTCGGTGCCCGCAGGCGTGTCGGCCGAGGGCCTGCCGCTGGGGTTGCAGCTGATCGGCCGCGCCTTCGACGAGTCGACGCTGTTCGCGTTGGGCGCCGCGATCGAGCGATCGGCCCCCAAGCTCGACCTGCCCGAGCGCTGGTGGGCCGCGTGACGCAGGCCACTGACCCGCTCGCCCCCCTGCGGGCCCGCATCGACGCGATCGACGCGCGGATCGTCCAGGCCCTGGCGGAGCGGATGGGTGTGGTGCGCGACGTGGTGGCGGTCAAGGAACGGCACGGCATCCCGGCCCGCCTCGGCGACCGCGTCGAGGCCGTGGTGGCCCACGTGAGAGCGGAGGCCGCCGCGAGAGACTGCCCGCCCGACCTCGCCGAACAGGTGTGGCGAACGATGATCGATTGGACGATCGGCTACGAGGAACGCCGCATGGGCGCGGCCGGGCCGGAAGGGACGGGGACCGATGGCTGAAACGCCGACCAAGCTGATCCGCGGCGCCACCGGCGACTGGGAGGTGGTGATCGGCATGGAGGTCCACGCCCAGGTGACCTCGAAGTCGAAGCTGTTCTCCGGCGCGTCCACGGCGTTCGGCGGCGAGCCCAACGCCCACGTTTCGCTGGTGGACGCCGCCATGCCCGGCATGCTGCCCGTCATCAACGAGGCCTGCATCGCCCAGGCCGTGCGGACGGGTCTCGGCCTGAAGGCCAGGATCAACCCGCGCTCCACCTTCGACCGCAAGAACTACTTCTACCCGGACCTGCCGCAGGGCTACCAGATCTCGCAGTACAAGAGCCCGATCGTGGGCGAGGGCGAGATCGCGGTGGACCTGACCCCCACCGAGCAGATCCGCGTCGGCATCGAGCGGCTGCACCTCGAGCAGGACGCCGGCAAGTCGCTGCACGACCAGGCGCCCGACTCGAGCTTCGTGGACCTCAACCGGTCGGGCGTGGCGCTGATGGAGATCGTGTCGCGCCCCGACATGCGCTCGGCCGACGAGGCCAAGGCCTACGTCACCAAGCTGCGCACCATCCTGCGCTACCTCGGCACGTGCGACGGCGACATGGAGAAGGGCAACCTGCGCGCGGACGTGAACGTGTCGGTGCGCCGGCCGGGCGACCCGCTCGGCACCCGCTGCGAGATCAAGAACGTCAACTCGATCCGCTTCATCGGCCAGGCGATCGAGACGGAGGCGCGGCGCCAGATCGGCGTCATCGAGGACGGCGGCACCATCGACCAGGAAACGCGGCTGTTCGACCCCGGCCGCGGGGAAACCCGCTCCATGCGCTCCAAGGAGGAGGCGCACGACTATCGCTACTTCCCCGACCCCGACCTGCTCCCCCTGGAGCTGGAGGAGGGCTACGTCGAGCGCCTCGCGTCCGACCTGCCCGAACTGCCCGACGCCAAGAAGGCGAGGCTGATGGAGGCCTGCGGGCTGTCGGCCTACGACGCCAGCGTGCTCGTGGCCGAGCGCGAGCTGGCGGACTATTTCGAACGCACGCTCGCCGTCGACCCGCCCGGCCGCGACGCCAAACTGGTCGCCAACTGGATCACCGGCGACCTCGCGGCCTTCGCCAACGCCTCGGGTCTGTCCCTGCCCGACACGCACGTCACCCCCGCCCAGGTCGCGAGCCTCGTCGACCTGATCGCGGACGAAACGATCTCGGGCAAGATCGCCAAGGACGTCCTGGCCCTCGTCATCGGCGAGGAGCGCGAAGCCCTGCCGCGCGACATCGTGGAGCGCCGCGGCCTCCGGCAGGTGACGGATACCGGCGCGCTCGCGGCCGCGGTCGACGCCATCATCGCTTCCAACCCCGACAAGGTGGCCCAGGCCAAGGCCAAGCCCACCATGCTGGGGTGGTTCGTGGGTAAGGTCATGAAATCCACGGGCGGCAAGGCCAATGCGCGGGCCAATGCCCCACTGACGGCCAGTCAACGTTGTCGCGCTCACACCCTTGGTTCCATTCGCGTTATTGCCGGCGATGATGAAGCCGGGATTCGTAATCTCATCGTTTGCGTCGCTGTAGCT
>CAXTFJ010000115.1:0-14977 GCA_964243405.1 uncultured Lichenihabitans sp.
CACCCCCCGGCTGCTCGACCAGGTCATCGTCGAGTCGATCGACGTCGATCCCCAGAGCGTTACGGTGATCCCGCGTTTCGCTCGCCCGGATTCGACGCTGGATCATTACTGCCGCCTTCTCGAAGAGGAGGTCGCGCATCCAACCGGCCCCGGTCACGACCTGGCAAAGGACCTGCTGGGACGCTCGATCGCCTTGACCCTCATCCGTCGTTACTCGACCCTTAGTCCAGGTGCGCCTGACGACAACGTCCAGATCACGCCCGCGCGTATCAAGCGCGTCATCGACTTCATGCACGAGGAAACGGATCGCAATCCGACGCTGGCGGACTTCGCGACGCTCTCGGGGCTGAGCGCAACCCACTTTGCTCGCGCGTTCCGAGCCACGACCGGATCGCCGCCGCACCGATATCTGATGGCCATCCGCATGACTCGGGGGCGACGTCTCCTGGGTGAGACCGACTTGCCCATCGGAGAGGTAGCTTTCCGCTGCGGCTTCGAACAGGCGGGCAGCTTCGCCACGGCGTTCCGCAAGACCACGGGTGTGACGCCCCGCGACTGGCGCCAGGAACGCCGGGCCTGACGCGGTGCATCGTCCAAAAGGAGGCTGTCTCGGCTTGCCGATCAGGTCGGTTCACGATCGAAAATGGTCGGAATGGCGAAATCGCGCTCATCGCGGCGAAGACCCGCGGGCGCAGGGGAAGGTAATAAAGGTATGCAGAGGGTAAGGAGCGATGTGATGGCTGACGATCCTGATTTCGGCACCTTCGGGCGCTTCAAGGAAACACCCGTCGCCGACATGTCGGCGGAGATGAAGGCCGGCTACGACTTCACGGTCAAGCTCCGCGGCCAGGTTCCCGGGCCCCACAAGATTTGGCTGGCGAACCCGAAGCTGTCCCAGACGATCGTGCCGACGGGCGCCTACTATCAGACCCAGTCGACGCTGGCGAAGTCCGAGATCGAGATCGTCACCAACGTCATCAACAGCCGCTGGCTCGCGGCCTACGGGAACTACGAGCACGAGAAGATCGGCGAGGACGCAGGTCGGCTGCCGCCCGAGAAGGTGGAGGCGCTGATCACCGACATGCCGACCTCGTTCGACGATCCCAGGCAGCAGATCGTCTACGAACTCGCCATAACGTTGGCCAAGCCCCGCGTCGTGCCGCTCGGGCTGTTCAAGCGCGCCAAGGCGCTTATAGGCGAGGCGGGGATCGTGGACGTCACCGTGCTGATGGGGTGGTTCACGGCGGTGTCACTCACGTTGAACGCCTTCGACGTGCCGTCCAACGCCGTCGGCCTGGAGCAGTAGGGGCGCGGAGATGACCGGAAGTCACGATCACCTCGGCGGCAGGACCGCCCTTATCGAGCCCGAGGCTCTCACCGCGCCGCAACGCAAGCTCTACGACTACATCGACGCACACATGGCGCCCTGGGCCGAGAGGTCGGGTTTTCAGGCCAAGTTGCCTGACGGGCGCCTGATCGGCCCTTTCAACCCGGTCCTCCTCAGCCCGGAGATCGGACGGGCCTTCTTGGAATTCCAGGGTGTGGAGGGCCGCAACACGAGCCTGTTGCCGCGGGTCAGGGAGGTCGTGATCCTGACGGTGGGCGCGATATGGCGCTCCGACTACGAGCGGTATGCGCATGCCGCCGTCGCAAAGGCGGTTGGTCTGTCGCCCGCAGCCATCACGGCGCTCGTGCAGGGTGCCGCGACCAGCGAGCTCGATGAGGACGAGACGACGGCCCGGCGCTTCACCCAGGGGCTCACCGCAGACCGCAAGGTCGACGACGCCCTGTTCCAGGAGGCGCGGTCGAGGTTCGGCGAGAAGGGCATCGTGGAGCTGATCATGTTGGCGGGCTGCTACGGCATCGTCTCGTCGCTGCTCAACGCCTTCCAGGTTCCCGCCCCGCAGTAACCGGGCAGCGCCTAGCGGTCCGCCGACCGGAGCCAGGCTCGCCATTGCAGTCCCACTCATTGCTGATCGGAATGTCGATGTCTCACAACAAGGCGCCCCAGGCCCGCGTCACCACGATCGCGACGTTCCCCAAGGGATACTTCCTGGAAAACCTGGCTGTTCGGGAAGACAATTCCTTCCTGGTGACGGCGATGAATCGCAAGGAGTTGTGGTACGTCCCCCCAGCCTTGAGCGGTCACGAGGTCACGGCCGTCTGCCTCCACACCTTGGACACGCTGCCGACGGGGCTGGCGGAGATCGCTCCCGACGTGTTCCTGATGCTTGCCGGCAATCTCTACACGACCCACGAATCCTTCATCTACAAGATCGATCTCACCGGCTGGGCACCGGGATCGCCGGTCGAGCCGAAGCTGTTCTGCCGCCTCCCTGTCGAGGCTCGCGCCCCGAACGGCTGCTGCCTGCTCAAGCCCGGCGTTCTGCTGGTGGCAGACTGCTTCGCAGGCTTGATCTGGCGTGTCGACTTCGCCGACGATGAAAGCCAGCCCAAGATCACAGTCTGGGCCAAGCACGACAGCATGGGCTATTACCCTGGCAAGATGAAGCCGGAGCAGCCGGGGGTGAACGGCGTCCGCTACGCTCCCAAGACAAACCATCTCTACTACACGGGAACGGCGAAGAAGCTGCTCATGCGGATCACAGTCGATCCCGACAGCCTGGAGGCCAAGGGCGATCCCGAACTGGTGATGGCGGGGCGGATGGGCGACGACTTCTGCATCGATGAGGATGCGCAGGTCATTTACCTGACGACCCACCGGCAGAACACCATCGACGTCGTGTCGATGGATCCGGGGCTGAACAGCGGCTTCACCCAGAGCGTCGTTGGCGATCCCTTTACTGAGGCGCTGATCGGCCCGTCGAGCGGCGCGTGGGGGCGCGCGCCCGGCCAGCAGGGCCGCACCGCCTTCTTAATCATGGACGGAGGCACTGCCTCGCCGCAGCCGGAGGGGCCGCAGCCCGCCAAGCTACTGCAGGTCGATCTCCAGCCGATCAGCAGTCCGTTTCCCGGAACCGCGGCCTGAGAACCTGACTCAAAAGCCTACTTTTGCGAGAGCCGTTTGACGTTGAGGTGGATGGCGGCGAGGGTGACAAAGGTGGTCGGCGTGGAGGCGAGGGTCTCGTGGCCTGAGCCAGGCGGCGGTTGCGGCCGAACCAGGAGAAGGTCCGCTCGGCCACCCAGCGGCGCTTGATGATCTCGAAGCCGACTGCCGTGAGGTTGCACCGGACAATCCCGAGCCAGAGAGGGTGGTTAGCAGCGGGCGCCCCGTACGTTGGCTGGGCATAATAGCCCGCATCGGCGAACACGCACTTCAGCCAGGGCAGCAGGCCAAGATCGCCACGAAGTCGATGCTGATCTACGCCTCGACAAAGGGTGCGATTGCGAGCCTGACGATTGCGCTCTCGAACCTGCTCGCGCCGCAAGGCATCCGGGTAAACTGCGTCGCGCCGGGCCCGATCTGGACGCCGACCCAGCCCATCGCGAAGTCTCCCGAAGAACTGGAGCAGCTTGGGAGCGAAACGGTGCTCGGCCGCGCCGGCCAGCCCGCCGAGCTCGCGCCAGCCTACGTGCTCCTCACCTCCTGAGAGGGGAGTTACATGACCGGCGCGCTAGTACCCGTCACCGGCGGCCAACCCATGCTTTGATGTCGGGTAGGCCCGGTAACGAGTGCTTAGCACTACTTTGGCAGGGTAGCATTGAGGTAGGCCTGCAAGGACCGCGTTGCAATGCGGGCACCGCGTCGGCGGTGGATGGCTGAGGTGGTTGAGGATCGCCTGACGGACCGCGGGCAGGCTGGGGTGCGGCGGGGGCTGGCGACCGCGGCCCTTTTTTCCGCTCCGCCCCGGCCAGCCGCCGCGCCTGAAGGAAGGCAAACGCCATCATGACCAGCAGCGTGTGCCGGTGCAGTCCCGTCCAGGAGCGGCCCTCGAAGTGGTCGAGACCGAGTGTGATTAGGCGTGCAAGTTTGGGTCTGACTCACTTCTGATGATGTCTGATGATGGGCTGTCGCTGAGTTGTCAGCGAGGTCAGCGCCATGCAGCGGAAGTTTGACTTGTCGTCCGTGATCCCGGCGGGTCTGGCCATTGAGGGCTTCACGCTGGATGATGGCCTCATCCTGATCACGGCGAGGGCCATCTCCGCCACTGGCGCGTGTCCGCTTTGCAAGAGCCCCTCGCGTCGCGTTCACAGCCGATACATGCGGCGCCTCTCCGATCTCCCATGTGCGGGCCGCGGCAAGCGCCTGACCGAGAGCACCGGGGTGGAGGCCAGGACCATCCACCGCCTGCTCGAGACCGACCCGAAGAGCGGCGGCTTCAAGCGCACGGAGGACAACCCGCTCGCCTGCGAGTTGCTGGTGGTGGACGAGACCAGCATGGTGGACGTGCTCCTGATGCTCGCGCTGCTGCGCGCGCTGCCGGACGCCTCGGCGCTGCTGCTGGTGGGCGACGTCGACCAGCTGCCCTCGGTCGGCCCGGGCCAAGTGCTGGCCGACGTGATCGGCTCGGGCGCCGTGCCGGTGGTGCGCCTGACGGAGGTGTTCCGCCAGGCCGCGAGCAGCCGGGTGATCACCAACGCCCACCGCATCAACGCGGGCCAGATGCCCGAGGCGGCCCCGGCGGGGGCGTCATCGGACTTCCACATCGTTGACGCCGCCAACCCCGAGCAGGCGGTGGCCCGGGTGCTCGCGGTGGTGCGCGACCGCATCCCGGCCGCGTTCGGGCTCGACCCGGTCCGCGACGTCCAGGTGCTGTGCCCGATGAACCGCGGCGGGGTGGGGGCGCGGGCGCTCAACGTCGAGCTGCAGCGGGCGCTCAACTCGCCGGGTGAGCAGCGGGTGGAGCGCTTTGGCTGGACCTATGGCCCGGGCGACAAAGTCATGCAGGTCGAGAACAACTACGACCGCGAGGTGTACAACGGCGACCTCGGCCTCGTCGTCCGCCTCGACGCGGAGGCGGGCGAGCTGGTCGTCCGCTTCCACGGCCGCGAGGTGACCTACCCCTACGGTGAGCTGGACGAGCTCGTGCTGGCCTACGCGACCACGATCCACAAGGCGCAGGGGTCGGAGTACCCGGCGGTTGTCATCCCGGTGATGACGCAGCACTACGCCATGCTGGCGCGCAACCTGCTCTACGCGGGGGTGACGCGGGGCAAGCGGCTGGTAGTGCTGGTGGGGCAGCGGCGAGCGCTGGCCATCGTGGTCAAGACCGGCGGGGCGCGGCAGTGGTCGAAGCAGCCGGAGTGGCTGGCGGACGCGGTCTGATCGGTTCCGACGTAAGGCCGCACGAGCCGAACACTGGGGCCAGCACCTTCCCATTCTGAAGACCAGACGTCCGCGACGGCGCCCTCTGTCCAACAATCGTCGACCCCGTCCCGAACGCTGAATGGGCCCGCGTGTGGCTAGACAGCAGGTCTTTGACCTTAGTCGCGTAGGCCGCCATGTAACTCGATGCGTCGTATGCGTGGAGGTCCTCCATTGTCGCCCATTCCTCGACGACCAGGATTCCTCTTGTACTTGAGCCGCCCGCGGCGACGCGTGGCGACTTCTTTGTTGGGCCCGTGCTCTCAGACGGATAGCATGCCGATTGGCGCGGGACTAAACAGGTAGGTTTCCTAGAGTGATCGAGGATGTGAAGGTAGCTTAAGCTGCTGCCCTTCCAGCCGCGGCTGTCGCGTCCCGATGCGCAACCCTGACGCAGGCTTCCAAGGCTTCTCGCAAAGACATCGTGAAGTGGTCGGCGCCGATGACGGCACGCACCCTCTCGTCTTTCAGGACGGCATCCTCCGACGGCCACAGGCCAACCAGCACGGGCACGTCGGGCATACGTTGGTGGAGGCGCCGGACGAGGTAGTGGAGGGCCGCCGGGCTGCCGCTGATGTCCAGGTAGCTGATGCAGACCATCGCCACCCCGGCGACGTCCAGTTGAGCGATGCCGTCGCGAGAGGCGTCCTCGTAGGTCGCGATCCTACCCCCGAGGCCGTGCTTGCCGAGGAGCTGGACGAGGATCGAAGAGGCCGCCTCGTCCAGCGGGCCGCGACCCGCGAGGCACAGGACGGGTGCGGTCCCTCGCCAAGTCGGCGAAAGGCTGTCGTTGGCCGGAGCGGCGGCGAGCGGCGCGGCTGGCGCGGGGATGTCCCGTTCGGCTTTCGAGGTGACGCCCTTGGCCTCCTCCTTCTCGGTCGGATGGGGGTCACGGTCGTCGTGGGCGGCCAAGTCCCCGACCAACGACCGGACGCTGTGCTTGATGCGCTCCAGCTTCTCGCCGCCCAGAACGCCGCGCTCGGCGTCGTTGGCGGCCAGTTGCAGGCCCTTCAGCGCGACTTCGTCGTAGTAGGTGGTCAGCGACCGTTCCTTGAGGAGCAGCTCCGCCTGCTGGAGCGCCTCGTCCGGATCGTCGGCCAGCATGCGCTGGTAGAAGTTCTCGACGGGCGTGAGGGCCGGCCGGTCGCCCAGCAGCACGTCGAGGAACTCCAGCCGGTCGACGTAGCGGCCCAGCACCACCAGGCACAGCGTCAGCGGCGTCGACAGGATCAGGCCGATGGGTCCCCAGAGCCACGACCAGAAGATGGCCGCGATGACCACCGCCACGGGCGACAGCCCGGTCGAGTGGCCGTACACCATCGGCTCGATCACCTGCCCGGTGACGCCTTCCGAAACGGCGTATAGGCCCAGCGTCCAAGCCACCATGGACCAGTCCGGGCTGACGGCAGCGGCCAACGCCGCCGGGAGCAGGGCGGCGATGACGGCCCCGACGTAGGGCACGAACCGCAGGACCGCCGAGAGCACGCCCCAGAGCACCGGCGACGGAACGCCGATCAGGGCCAACCCGATGCCGACCACGACACCGAACACCGAGTTGATGCCGAGCTGGGCGAGGAAGTACTTGCTGAGCCGGTGGGCGGCGTCGTCCATCGCCACCGTCGTCTTATGCAGGTCGCCCGAGCCGAACAGGCGGATCAGCCGGTCGCGGAGGTCCTCCTTCTGGATCAGGATGAACACCGCCACGATGAAGATGATCAGGGCGCTCTCGAAGGGCGCCAGGATCGGCTCCAGGATGGTTCGCGCGACGGTGAGGGGATTGGTCGAGGGCTGGGTGACCTCGACCGGGATCGGCTTCTGCTCGCTTGCGGGCGACGCGGTCGACGCTCCGGCCGTCGTTGCTGTCGTGGCGGCTTTGTTCATCTGACGGTCGAGACTGTTCGTCATCTCGCTGATGCGGCCCAACGTCATGCCGCGCAGGACCGTGACCTTGTTCTCGATGGTGCTGGCGTACCGGGGGACGTCGGTCGCCAGGCCCGCGACCTGGACGCCGATCACGCCCCCCACGGCGCCAATACCGGCGATGCCGATGACGACGGCGACGAGCACCGACAGAACGTGCGGACAGCGGATCCGCCGCAGCAGTTCCACCAGCGGGGCGAGGGTGAACGACAGGAGGATGGCCAGCGTGATCGGGACGAGGATCTCGCGGGCGAAGTACAGGGCGGAGATGACCACCACCCCGGTCGCGAGCGACAGCAGGCCGTTCAGCCCGGGCAGTTGCGGCGGGATGACCTGCGCGGGTTGTCGTGTCGGTTCCGAACCGGATTCACTCATGGACGTCACTGCTCTTCCCTGGCTCGCGCGAGCGGTTCGCGAGGGCTGACTGCTCGTAGCGTGCGAGGAGGTCCGCCGGATCGCGGTAGACCTCGATGCAGCCGGCCTTCCTCAAGTCGGCCTCGCTCCACCCGCCGCAGAGCAACCCGACCGAGCGGATCCCAGCTTTCGCGGCCGCTTCGGCATCGTAGGGTGTGTCACCGACCACGATGGCGTCCTCGGGCCGCACGTCCCCGAGTTTCCGGAGCGCGGCCTCGAAGATGTCCGGGTGCGGCTTGCTGTGCCGCGCGTCGTCGGTGGACGTTTCGGCGTGCAGGAGGTCGGCGATCTGCGCGATCTCCTTGTAGGTCTGGAGGTCCTCCGCCTTCGCGGATGAGGCGAGCGCGATGCGCGTCCCGTCGGCGATCAGGCGTTCGAACAGCTTGCGCACATCCGCGAACGCCTCGACCTCGGACAGGTAACGCTCCTTGAAGAGCTTGCCGCGGTGGGCCTCCAGCTCCTCGCCGATCTCCTCGATCCGCTCCCGGGAGAGGAACACGGGGAGGAGCTGGTCTCCTCCCTTGCCGATCTGATCGTGACAGGCCTTCTGCTCGAAGTCGTGGCCGAAGTCGCGGAACGCGTCCTGCCAAGCCTTTGCGTGGAGGTCGACGCTGTCGACCAGCGTTCCGTCGACGTCGAAGATCACGGTCTTCATGCAGCAGACTCCACCGCCAACGATTGCCCGTCGATCCGGTGCGGATCGACCGTCATGCCCTAGCCCTCGACCGCCGTCTCGTCATGGCGTTGACGCTTCGGCGAGGTCGGAAGAGGTCAGCATGTCTTCGTGCGTATCCTTGATGGCATCCAGCACCGCCTGCGGATCGGCCGGAGACGCCATGGCGAGCGCCTCATGGTCGACGCGGTCGCGAACGCTGGGCAGGTCGCGGCGCAGTTCTTCGAGTAGTTGGATGATCTTGGCGGACTTCTGTTCGCCGAGGATGGCCAGCTCCAACGTCAGTTGTTCCCGATGGCTCGCGAGTTCGTCATCGCGCCGCTGGGTCGAGAGGATAAGCACCGTCATGTACAGGGCGGCCAAGCTGACCGCGGTGGACAGCCAACCGAACGGTGGCTCGTCCAAAAGCTGGCGACCGAGGAGCATCGACACCAGGTTCAGCGCGATCCATCCCAGGACGATCACGCTCAGCCACGCGATGAAGCTCGGCCGTCCGGCGCGGGCCGTCAAGCCTTCGGTGAACCTCTGGAAGGGCGTCGCCTGACCGTGGTGCTCGGCGTGCAGCCGCGCGATGGCCTGAACGGTGTCCTCGATGTGAGCGGGAAGGATCGCCGTCCTGTCTGTATCGGGCATCCTGGTTCAGGGTCCTCGCCTCATGACCGAACCGACATGTCAGGTTCGGTTTGCTTCGGGCATCTTCTCGGACGTCGGCAGTTTGGGCTACCGACAGGTCCGGGTGGGAGGGCCCCACCCGGGTCTGCGCGGTCGGATCAGACCTTGCGGACCGGCTTCTCGCCGCTCACGTTCGTGCCGAGTGTGTCGTCCACGGCGCGGGTCGCGGCGTTGTCGCGCAACGGGCCGGGCGTGCCGCCGACTCCGGTCGACGTCCGCGCCGTGGCCATCGATCCCGGGATCTCTTCGACGTCCACCTTGGTCTCACGCACGGTGTCCCGAACCGTCTCCGCCCGGTCGGTCGCCACCTTGCGCAGGCCGATCTCCTCGACGACCCGCGCGTCCTTACTGACGACCGCTTCCTCCGACTTGCCCACGGCGGACAGGGAACGGTTGCGGAACGCATCGGCCGCGACGCCGGTCAGGGCGTGGTTCGTCGGGCGCCGGTCGACCATCACGCGCTCGTCGTGAAGGTTGACCTGCCTTTCGACGGGGGTCTCGACCACGTGCGACGTGACGCGCGCGCCGCCGCTCTCGACCGCGCGCTTGCCCACGACGAGGTCTTCCTTGACCACCTGGATCGTATCCTCGGGACCGCTCATCGACGTCGGCTCGTTCAAGGCGCTGGCTGACCCGACCGCGGCCGCGGGAACCGCCCCCATCGTCGCGGTCGAGGTTCGGGCCTCACCGTGCTCCAGGATGGATTCCACCTGGGGCACCATCGCATCCTCGGTCCGCACCGTCACCAAGGTGCCGCCGCGACCGACATGATCCGCATAGTGTGCCGCGTCGTTCTTGTCGACGCCGGCTCCGGTGAGGGAGCCGAGCAGGCCGCCCGCCGCGGCGCCGATGCCCGCTCCCGTCAGGGTGGCGATCAACCAACCGGCCGCCACGACCGGGCCCACGCCCGGAATGGCCAGCATGCCGAGGCCGGCGAGCAGCCCGGCTCCCCCGCCCAGCACCGTCCCGGCCGAGGCCCCCGTGCCGGCCCCGGTGGCCGTCGCTTCGGCGGTGTCGCCCGCCACCGTGGTGGCGACCGTCCGGTCCTTGTCGCCCGACACGAGGCTGACGTCGGCATGCGGGACGCCGGCCGCTTCGAGGGCGTTCACCACGCGAACGGCGTGGTCGTAGGAATCATAGCTGTGGGCGATCATGCGCATGGGATGGGTTCCGGTCATCGTTGAAGGAAGATGGTCGTCAAGCCGCTCTCACTGGCGGCCGATGTTGCCCTTGTAGTCGAGCCAGACGCCGGTGGGTGCGCCGTCCTTGGTGGCGTGGCCGCGCCAGATGCCGTCGTCGTCCTTCTTCAGGTCCGCGACGGTGGCATAGCCTTCCTTCTCGATCCGGCGCTGCGCCTCGCCGGCGGTGAACGAATTAGAGCCCTTGGCGGGCTGGAGGGCGTTGGCGTCGGTGGTCGCGACACCCTGGTTGCTGTCCCCAGCCGCCTTGGACGGGTCGCCCGTCGTGCCGGGGGAAGCGGCTGTGGTGGCGTTGGTGGCGGGCGTTGTGGTCTGCGCGAGCGTGGGCGTCGCGATAAGCGCGCCGACGATGACGAGCGAACGAAGTGTCATAAGTGTGATCCTTGCTGGGTAGCGTGAAGGTGTCGTGTCTGCGAGATCGGATCGACAGGTTCGATCAGCCCTGGGGCTGAGGGGACGGCTGGGGCTGCCCCTGATCCTGGTCCTGCAAACGCTGCTGACGGGCGCGGTGCACGCCGTAGGCGCAGCCTGCTGCGGCCCCGAGAATCCCGTGGTGGGCGAAGTGCCCGGCCACGCCGCCGACGAGCGCGCCCTTGATGCATCCCCGGGCTTCGGCCTGAGGTGACAGGATGGCCGAACCAAGTACGGCCACGATGGTGATCCACTTCATGATGCTCTCCTGTTGCTTGGTGATGTGATCGTCTGACAGACCCGCCTCACAGCTTGATGTGACGGCGGCCCAGTCCGGCCTTCAGGGTCGTAAAACACACGGGGCTGAGTTGATTTTGCTTGAACTTCATGCAGGCGAACAGCTGGTCCTGGTCCGGAAGCGTGTCAGCGCACAGGCTCATCACGTCGCCGTCGCAGGCCGCATGCTCTTCCGGGGTCACGTCGTACTTGTCCGCCGCGGCCTGGGCCGGACACGAAGCGCCGGCGAGCAGGACGACGGTCGAAGCCGCGATGGCGTAGGTCATCGGCGATCTCCTGCTCAGGTCGTAAACGGCTCAGACCGATACGGACCCTTCGTCCGGCAGGCGGCCGTTCGGCGTTATGCCGTGGACGGCGGCCGGGAGGTGCTGACTCAGTTGGGACAGGAAGTCGCCCTGGGGCATGCCGGCCTGGTCGGCCATGCTCTGCACCTGGTCCTGGCCGAACACGTTCTGCAGTTGCTGCGGCGACACGGGCTGGTTGGGGCCGTTGGACACCCAGGACTGGGCGACGTGGCCCAGACCGGCGTTCTCGAACTGCGAGATGAGGCCGCCGAGGCCGCCACCCATTCCCCCCATGTTGCCCAGGCCGCCCATCGCGGCGTTCATGCCGCCCGTCTGGCCACCGCCCAGCAGGCTGCCCAGGATGCCGCCCATCGGCGAGGACTGACCGCCGCCCGCTCCGCCGAGCACGCTGCCGAGAACCGTATCGAGAAGGCCCATTGTACTGCTCCGTTGCTGGCGTGTGGGGTCGGACGGGGATCGTCATGCCACCGGTACACGCGTGTCGTGTCGTCGACGGGGCCGATGCGGCCCGCCTTCGCTATGCCGGTTCGACAGTGCTCCGTCCCTCGGCGTCGACCCGCTCGACGACCGCCGTTTGCCGGCGCAGTTGCACGGGCACGCGTTCGATGGCTGTTTCGACGCGGTGCCGGATGTGCAGCTCCTCCGCGAGGTAGAGCTGCTTGACCACCACGTACCGCTCCTCCAGGACGGGCACGATCGTGACACCGTCCTCTGTCCGCACGACCGAGGCGACGTCGACG
Organism: uncultured Lichenihabitans sp.; assembly: GCA_964243405.1. GTDB lineage: Bacteria > Pseudomonadota > Alphaproteobacteria > Rhizobiales > Beijerinckiaceae > Lichenihabitans. The sequence goes on from CAXTFJ010000115.1 coordinate 11,898, forward strand.
ATCCGTCCCACCGGGACGCGGATCACGTCGACCACGTTGCGGTCGAGCGAGACCTCGGCCAGCTCGTCGCGGACCTCGGTTCTGGTCGAAACCCGCACCGTCCCGGTGACGACGTCCCGCTTGGAGACGTCGAGCGACTCCTCCAGGAGCTGGAGGGTCTCCGTCACGACTTCACCTGCGTCGAGCCGCAGGGTCCCGAGTGGACCTCTTACGTCACCGATGGGGACTGATCCGTTCTCGGCCGTCGGCTTGGATGGGGTCACGACATGCCTCGTTCGGTAGGGGTGGTCGGGGGCAAGGCACCTGCGCCTCGCCCCCGATCGAGGGTCGGATCAGGCCTTCTTGGCGTGTTTGGCGCTCTTGCCGTGGGCGTCGGCCGAATGCTTGTGAGCGGTTTCGGAGTCGCCGTGCGCCTTGGTCGAGTGCTCGTGCGCCTTGGCAGCGTCGCCCTTGTCGTGGTGCTCGGCGGCGGTGCGGTGGCTCTTGGCGGCCGCTTCGTGCTTCTCGGCGGCGGTCGTGTGGGCTGTCTTGGGCATCGTGGTTCTCCCGTTGGCCTTCGGCGGGGATCACCGAAGGGTGTTGGACTGGCAGGTCGCGCCACGGCTCAGGGCCGGGTCGCGACCCGCACGTCCCGACGTTCAGTCACGGTAGGGTCGACCGCGCCGAAGCGGCCACCGAACCAGCCCGCCAAGGCGCCGAGCACCAGGGCCACGAAACCGAACAGGGCGCCGCGCGACACGACGGTGGCCGTGGCGTCGGCGGCCTGGAGCGCCTTCTGCTTGGCGTCGGCCAGGGTCTGCTGGTATTGCTGCTGGGCCTGGTTGACCTTGGCGCGGGCGTCGTCGACCGGGATGTTCTGCTGCTTGGCCAGGGCCTGCACCGCCGTTTCTTTCGCCTGATCCGCTTGGGCCTGGTTGCCGGTCACCGCGCCCTTGATCGCATCCAACGCCGAACTCTTCGCGGCACCGACGTCAGAACCCGACGGGCCGAGCTGGTTGGCGACGGCAGAGAACGGGTCGCTGCCCGCAAGGTTCGGTCCGGCCGCGCTGGCCGCCGTACCCGCCGCATGGCCGACGCCGCCGATGGCTCCCGTCACGGTGCTGAACGCGCCACCGATCAGGCTGCCCACCGCGGTGGTGAGCAGGTAGACGACGACCAGCGTGGTCACGGCCCAGGTCGTCAGCCCGTGCCACGCCCCCGTCGAACCCTTCGCCCGGCCCGACAGGCGGGCGGCCGTGTAGCCGCCCACGAAGGCCGCGAGCAGGCTCGACACGACGTACCAGGCCCCCGCCGCGAGCGAGAGCGTGGAAGCGTCCGGGTTGTCGCCGCCCGACGGGGTCACGCTCGACACGCCCAGGCCGAGGCCCAGCATGTTGAGCAGGAGCAGCGTCATCAGCGCGATGACGGCGCCCGCGAAGATCGCGCCCCAGGACACGTTGTTGATCAGGATCGTGCGCGCGTCCTCCGCGGGGGTGACCCCGCTGAGGTGGGGCGCCTCACCCGCGCCGCGGGTGGGGTCGAGCGTCGACATCGGCTTCGTCTTTCCAGCTTGGGTGTCGGCCCGCCGCGCTCAGGCGGCCGTCCAGCGGCGCATGGCCTCGGCCGCGGTGACCGACAGCATGACCTTGGTGTCGACGGCGGCGATCAGGTCGGTGCCGAGCAGGTGGTGCTGCCCGCCCGCCATGGCGTCCTGCTTCTTGAGCTTGAGCATGTTGCCCTGGACATGGTCAATGACGCCCACATGCGTCCCGTCCGAGCCCACGACCTCCATGTCCTCCCGCGCTTGCGTGGCGAAGCCGGTCACCGCGCCCGTCGTGGTCGCGCCGGCCGTGCGGCTGTCCTCGATGTCGACCTTGGTGGAGCGGACGCTGTCGTTGATCGTCTGCACGCGGTCCTCGGCGGTCTTGCGGAGGCCGATCTCCTCGACCACGCGGGCCGTCTTGCCCACCACGGCTTCCTCGTCGACCTCCTCCGCCTCGATGGTGCGCTCGCCAAAGGCATTCGCGGCGAGGTCGCCCGGCGCCACGGCCCGGTCCACCGGGCGGCGGTCGACCGTCACGGTTTCGTCGCGCAGCGACACGCTCTCGCTCACCGGCGTTTCCACGACATAGCTGTGGATGCGGACCTTGCCGCGGTTAATGGCGCGCTTGCCGACGTTGAGCTGCTCCTCGACGACCTGGAGCGTGTCCTCGCCCGTCGCGGTCCTCGCGGCCGTGCCGGTCGCAGCCACCGTCGGCGTGACGGGAGCGGAGCCGGTGCGAAGCGTAGAGTCGGTCGCGGTGGCGGTCGTGCGCGTGGCCGTGCCGGTCGAGGCCAGGGCCGTGGCGTCCCGGTCGTTGGCCGCGAGCCCGCCCGCGGCCCCGACGCCGCCGACGCCCAGCGCAGTCTCTGTCCCGCTCCACCCCTCGCTGCGCCACGTCGTTTCGCGCTCGTCCAGGTCCACCGAGCCGTGCTGCTCCAGGATGCGGACCGCGTCGTCGAGCTTGGTGTCGTCCACGTGCGCGGTCAGCAGGATGCCGCCGCGGCGCACGCCCTCGGCGTAGGTGCCGTGGTCGTCGGTGTCGCCGAACATGTTCTCAAGCGACGCCCAGAACCCCGTGGCGGGACGATCCGCTCCGGTCGCATAGCTCGCCGTGGCGTCCTCGGGTGAGAGCGTGACGTCGGTGGTGCCAGCCTGCCGCAGCTGCAGCATGGCGTTGTTTGCGTACTCGCGGCTGTCATAGATCGCCGTTACGGTCTGCTTTGCCATCGTTGAATTCCTCGCGTCTCGACACCCACCGTCGTCCACCGCTGTGAAGCGGTGGACGACACGGTCGGTTGGCTTGGGAGCGGAGGTTCACCCCCGCTTGTACGGCCGAAGAAGCGATGCGGGGCGGGAATGTTCCAATAATAATCAATTCGATACAAATGGTGCATGGTTATCAGGAAAACTGGTCAGTGCTTACTGGTTTTCCGACCGCGGATCGCCCGCTTCGACTCCACGGCGTCGACGACGCCCTGTTGGTGAGCCCAGGCCACAACGGCGCTGCGGCGCTTCAGCCCGAGCTTGCGGTGCAGCGACGCCACGTGGTTGCGGACGG
>CAXTFJ010000116.1:0-5607 GCA_964243405.1 uncultured Lichenihabitans sp.
CCCGAACGTGCCGCCGCCCATGTAGACGCGGTCGAGGTAGAGCTGCAGGATCTCCGTCTTGCTGAGGTGCCCCTCGAGCCAGAGGGCGAGGAAAGCCTCGCTGATCTTCCGGTCGAGCGTCCGCTGGTTGTTCAGGAAAAGGTTCTTGGCGAGCTGCTGGGTGATGGAGGAGCCGCCCTGCACGACCCCTTGCGAGCGCGCGTTCACCGTGAGCGCCCGCGCGGTGCCGATGATGTCGATCCCGAAATGGCTGAAGAAGCGCCGGTCCTCGGTGGCGAGCACGGCGTGGATCAGGTAGGGGGGCATCTGGTCGATCGCCACGCCGTCGTCTTGCAGGATGCCGCGGCGGCCGATCTCGACGCCGTTGCGGTCGAGGAAGGTGATGGCGAGATCCTGCTTCTTCAGCCAGTCGTCGGTGGTGTCCTGGAAGGCGGGTAGCGCGAGGGCCAGCGCGAACACCGCGCCGCCGAGGCCGAGCGTCAGGCCTTCGCACAGCAGTTCAACGGCCCAGCGCTTCCAGCCGCTGACGTGGAACCGATCCATCGCGGCCGCGAAGTCGAGATAGACCGCGCGGAGATCTTCGCCGCCGCCGTGCAGGGACGTGTCGAACCACGAGTCGAACGCCAGGAAGGCCCGGGCCACCCGCTTGCCGAAAGGCCCCGTCCGGAAACTCTGCAACACGCCGCACATCTCCCACGCGCCACGCCATCGGGGCACGCGTCGTCCTGGCCTCACGCTCTGTCTTGACGCTCGATCGCACAAAGCGCAAGTGCCGGTAACGACCCGTTAACCGCTGACCGCAAGTGCCGTGCCCTCGCCAAATGTCGCATTTCGGGCCAGTGTTCCCCGGCTCCCGTTCCACGTCGCCGTCGGCCCGGGAGATGCACGCCCGTGAGTGAGGCCCCGTTCTGGCGCAAGCCCCTCGACGCCATGACGGACCCCGAGTGGGAAAGCCTGTGCGACGGCTGCGGCCGCTGCTGCCTCGTCAAGCTCGAGGACGAGGATACGGGCGAGGTCCACTTCACGGACGTGGGCTGCGCGTTGCTGTCGGGCACGACCTGCCGCTGCACCGACTATCCCAATCGTCAGAGCCGTATTCCCGACTGCATCAAGCTGACGCCCGAGGCCGTGCGCGAGATCGGCTGGCTGCCGCCCACCTGCGGCTACCGCCTCGTGGCGGAGGGGCGGGACCTGCCCTGGTGGCATCCCCTCGTGTCGGGGCGGGCGGAAACGGTGGCGGAAGCCGGCGTCTCGGTCCGGGACAGGGTGTCTGCGTCCGAGACGGACGTGGCGCCCAGCCAGCTGCCCGGCTTCATCGTGGCCTGGCCGCGCAAGGTGCCGGCCCGGGCGCGCCGCAAGGCCGTGGCGGCAGCGGTTCGCAGTCGCGGACGAGACGAGGTCTGACGCCGCCTGAGAGGGGTCGGTCTCGGGCTGCCCGGGAACCGGTCTGCTTGCCGGCTAGGTCACCTCCACCGGGCCAGGACGTCGTCGATCCAACCCTGTTGCGGGGCGAGCCAGATGGCCTGCGTCAGCGCACCGCATCGGGCCCGGTCGCGTCCCGCCGACCAGACCGTCACGGCCACGACCGCGTCGCCCTCCGCCGCGAAGACAGGGCCGCCCGAATCGCCCGTGCAGGCTCCCGCCCCGCGGGTTTGCGGATCCTCGGCCCAGAGCAGCAGGGTCGAGAGCGGCGCTCGTGCCGCGAGCAATGCCACGCGGAACGTGCCCGAGGTCGCGGGGGCATCCTCGCGAGCGAGGCCGTAGCCGCCGATGCGGAACCGCGCGCCGGGCACCGTCGGCGGCCCCGACCCGCCCAGCGCAGCGGGACTGAAGCGCGCGGGCAGGGAGGCGGACAGGTGGACGAGCGCGAGGTCCACCGAGCGTTCCCGTTTGCGGATCGCGTCCGGCCGGTAACCCGGATGGCGCTCGACGTCCGCCACGCCGAGCAGGACGGGTGTTCCGTCCGGCTCGCGGTAGAACGCCTTTAGGGCGGCGCCGACCGGCACGCAATGAGCCGCGGTCAGCAGGACCGCAGGCGCCGCCACCACCGCCGAGCAATACCCCGCCGCGTTTCCGTCGCGGTTGAGCACCATCACGGCGTGCGACGCGAGGGCGTCGTCGGGTGCGGAGGGTCCAACCACCGCGCAGGCCGGCGCAGCGGAAGCGAGCAGGATCGCCAGGACCGCCCAGCGGAAGCCGCCGGACACGCCGGTCATCGGACCGGTACCTTGCCGAGGTTGCGGGCGATGAACAGGATGGCGTCCGCGAGGCTCGGCTTCCAGACCGACCAGGCGTGGTCGCCGTCCGTGATGCGGAACTCCAACGGCCTCCGATCCGCCTGCATGGTCTCGAAGAACGCGATGGCGCCGCGCCACAGCAGGTGGCTGTCGTCGTCGCCGACGGTGAGGTAGACGGCGGGCAGGCCCTTCTTGGCGTCGAGGTCGCGCTGCAACAGGGTGAATACGTTGGCGTCGTCGAAGCGCTTCGGGTCGAACGGGGCGCCGAAGGCCGCGCCGAAATGGTCTGGCGCGGGCGGCCTGTCAACGCCGACCGTGACCGTCGCGGGCGCGGGGCGCTCGAAGTAGGGCGGGCCCGCGTCTCCCAGGTTCTGCCACATGGCGGGCGATAGCGCCGCCACGGCCACGTAGCGGTCGGGATCGGACAGGGCCAGCCGCAGCGCCCCGTACCCCCCCATGGAGATGCCTGCCACCGCCCTGTGAAGCCGGTCCCTGCCCACCGGAAAGCTCGCCTCGACGGCGGCCGGCAGGTCGTGGCCGATCGCCTTCGCGTAGTCGCCGGGGCCGCCGACCGCGCCCGAGTCCACGTACCAGGAATTACCGCCGTTCGGCATGACGACGAGCATCGGCATGATCTGCCCGCCGTCGATCAGCCGATCCAGCGTCGCCCGGATGTCTCCGGCGGTCGCGAAATCGCTCGGTTTGCCGTGCAACCCGTGCAACAGGTAGAGGACCGGCCAGCCGTCGAGCGGCGCGGGGCCGGACGGGACATAGATCTGCGCGACCTGGTCAGAGCCGAGCGCGACCGAGTGGAAGGCGAAGGGGCGGATGTCGCCCGCCCGGACGGGCGCCACCATCAGCAGCGCGGCAGAACCTGCGAGGCCCAGACGGCGCAGGCGAGCCGCCAACGTGCGATGTTTCGCCGTGAACCCGAATTTGCCGCGTTCGGCGGAGAGACTCGAAGGCATGGGCTCCTTAACGCCCCGATCCCAGCTGGACGCTCGTCCGAATCGAGAAGGGTTCCTACGGATGCCATTCCGATCTCGCTCATGCAACGCGCGAATCCGCAGGCTCCGCACCATGGTGGCCAGCGTTCGGCGACGCCGGTTCTGCGACGCCAGGGACGCGCTCGCGTGAGCGGTGCAGAGACCGGGTCGGACGGGAGTGTCGCGGGCCTCCGCCGCGGGCGGCGCGACGCCGTCGATTTCTGGCGGGGCTTCATCCTGCTGACGATCTTCGTCAACCACGTGCCCGGCAACGTCTTCGAGCGGCTGACCTACCGCAACCTCGGGCTGTCCGATTCGGCCGAGGCCTTCGTGTTCATCTCGGGCGCGTCGCTCGCCATGGCCTACGGCCGCCGTTTCGTGCCGGGGGGACGCCGAGCCGTGCTGGGCCGCCTGCTGACCCGGGCCGGCAAGCTCTACGGCACGCATGTCGCGCTGTCGCTGGGGGCGCTCGTCCTCTTCTCGCTCGGAGCGACCGCGGCCGGGCTGCCGGACCTCATGGCCGTGCACGGCCGGGAGCTGTTCCGCACCGACCCGTGGTCGGGTCTCGTCGGCATCATGACGCTCGGCCACCAGCTCGGTTATTTCAACATCCTCCCCAACTACGTCCTGCTGGTCGCCTTCGCGCCCGCCCTGTTCCTGCTCGCGCGCGTCAACATGGCGCTGATGCTCGGCGTGTCCGCCGCGCTCTACCTGCTGTGCCGCGCGACGGGCGCGAACCTGCCGACCTGGCCCTATCCGGGGCGCTGGTTCTTCGATCCGCTCGCCTGGCAGTTGATGATGGCCATCGGCATCGCGGCGGGTTTTGCGATGGCGCGAGGCTCCTTGCCGACGAGCCGGCCCCTCACGCTGGCCGCCGTGGCCGTGGTGTGTGCCGCCGCCGTGGTCGTGACGGACGCTTTCACCCTCGCGCCGGGCCTGTGGGACTGGGTGCGCGGCTGGGCCGACCTCGACAAGACCGTGCTGGGGTTGGGACGCGTCGTGCACTTCCTCGCGCTCGTCTACCTGGTGCACGCGTGGAAGATCAGCGACGTGGTTCGGCTCACACCTTTGTTCGAGCCGCTCTGCACCGTCGGGCGGCATGGCCTGGGAATGTTCTCGCTCCTGTCCCTGCTGGCCGCCACCGCGCAGATCGTGGGAGCCGCCAGGGGTCATTCTCTCGCCCTCGACGCCGTGCTGGTCGGGGGCGGGCTGGTGGTGCTCTACGGTGCGGCCCGGTGGCTGGACCGCGGCGTTCGCTTCGACCCGATGCTGGGCGATGGGGCCGCCGTGGCGGCTCAAACGTGACCCGCGGCCACGGCGGCGCGTCCTGAACAGCGTGGGTCGTCGAGCCGACATCGCGCGACGGGGTGCTCCGCGAGACTGATCGAAAGCGGGAAGGGTGCGGGCGATGCGGACGCAGGCGCGAGTCGTGGTGATCGGCGGCGGCGTGGTGGGGGTGTCGACCCTCTACCACCTCGTCAAGAAGGGCTTGGCCGACAGCGTGCTGCTCGAACGCAAGGAGCTGACGTCGGGCTCCACCTGGCATGCCGCGGGGCTGCTGCCGCTGTTCAACGTCAGCTACTCGGTCGGCCAGATCCACAAATATTCCGTGAACCTGTACCGCAGGCTCGAGGAGGAGACCGGCCAGGCGGTCGGCTTCCGGCCCGTCTCCAACATCCGCCTCGCCCGGACGCCCGACCGTCTCGACGAGTATAAATACTATACCGGGATCTCCAAGACGATCGGCGGCATCGAGGTCCGCTTCCTCACCCCCGACGAGCTCAAGGAGGTGTGGCCGCTGTGCGAGACGAGCGGCATCCTGGGCGCCATGCAGCACCCGCAGGACGGCTACATCCAACCCGCCGACCTGACGCAGGCGCTCGCCAAGGGCGCGCGGGCGGGCGGCGGTGAGATCAACCGCAACACGACCGTCACCGCCATTGAGCGGACGCGGTCGGGCGAGTGGCTGGTCAAGACCGACAAGGGCGACATCACCTGCGAGCACGTCGTGTCCTGCACGGGCAATTTCGCCCGGCAGACCGGCCGCATGGTGGGCCTCAACGTGCCCGTGATCCCCGTCGAGCACCAGTACATCGTCACCGAGCCGCACCCCGCCATCCTGGAGCGAAAGCGCCTGGGCCTGCCCGAGATGGGCGTCCTGCGCGAGTCGGACTCCTCCTGGTACATGCGCGAGGAGGCGGGGGGCCTGCTGCTCGGGCCCTACGAGAAAGCCGCCCCGGCCTGCTACGTCAACGGTCCCTCGGCCGCGAGCGAGTATGAGCTGTTCCAGGAGGACCTGGAGCGGCTGATGCCGCATATCGAGACCGCCATCGAGCGCGTCCCCGCATTCGGCGAGGTCGGCATCAAGAAGGTCTACAACGGCG
>CAXTFJ010000116.1:5617-14808 GCA_964243405.1 uncultured Lichenihabitans sp.
CGCTATCGCCTACACGCCCGACGGCAGCCCCATCGTGGGGCCGGCCGAGGGCGTGCGGAATTTTTGGCTCAACGAGGGCCATTCGTTCGGCGTCACCGCGGCGGGCGGCGCGGGCTGGCAGCTGGCCGAGTGGATCGTCGAGGGCGAGCCGTCGATCGACATGATGGGCGTCGATCCCCGCCGCTTCGGCCGCTACGCCTCCAAGGGTTATCTGATCGAGCGGAACGAGGAGGCCTACGCCAAGGTCTTCACCATCCACTACCCCGACGAGGAGCGCGACGGCGCCCGGCCGCTGCGCCAGACGCCCTGCTACGGGCGCATGCGGGACCTGGGCGCCGTGTTCGGTGCGACCTTCGGCTGGGAGCGCCCGAACTGGTTCGCGCCGCCCGGCTACGCGTTGAGCGAGGCGGACCTGAACAAGCCTCAGGTGCTGCTCAACGAGAACCACCCGCCCCTGGTCGACAGCAAGCGACCGGTGGAGCGGTGGAGCTTCCGCCGTTCCAACTACTTCCCTTTCGTGGGGGAGGAGTGCCGCGCCGTCCACGAGCGCGTGGGCCTGCAGGACATGTCCGCCTTCGCGAAATTCGAGGTGTCGGGCCGGGGCGCGGACGCCTGGCTCGACCGCGTCTTCACCAACCGCGTGCCGAAGGCGATCGGCCGCGTCAGCCTCACCTACCTGCTCACCAGGCACGGCGGGGTGCGCAGCGAGTTCACGCTGACCCGGACCGGCCCGGAGCGGTTCTACCTCGTGTCGGCGGGCGCGCTGGAAAGCCACGACCACGATACGCTGACCAAGCTGCTGCCGGACGACGGCTCCGTCCGCCTCGACAAGATCACCACGCAGCACGGCGTCCTGGTGGTCGCCGGCCCGCAGTCCCGCGCTACGCTGCAGGCCGTGTCGGACACCGACCTGTCGAACGCGGCCTTCCCCTGGCTCACGGCGCAGACCCTGTCGATCGGCGCCGCGGGGCTGCTCGCGATGCGGGTCAACTTCGAGGGGGAACTCGGCTGGGAACTGCATCACCCGATCGAGATGCAGAACTACGTGTTCGACGGCGTCATGGCGGCGGGGCAGCGGTTCGGCATCCGTCCGTTCGGGTTGCGCGCCATGGACAGCCTGCGGCTGGAGAAGTCCTACAAGCTCGTGGGCCGCGAACTGTCCATCGAGTACACGGCTCACGAATCGGGGCTCGACCGTTTCATCGACCGCAAGAAGCCGGATTTTCTGGGACGCGAGTCCCTCATGCGTCGCCGGGCCGACGGACTGAACAACCGGTCCGTCACGTTGGAGGTGCATGGCGTCACGGACGCCGACGCCCGCGGCTCGGAGCCCGTCTACAAGGACGGTGCGCTCGTGGGCCGCACGACGTCGGGGGGCTACGGCTGGCGAGTGGGGAAGTCGCTGGCGCTCGCCATGGTCCGGCCCGACCTGGGCGAGCCCGGAACGGAGCTGGAGCTGACGATCCTGGGCGAGATCTACCGGGCCACGATCATTCCCGAAAGCCCGTTCGATCCCGAGAACGCGGTGCTGCGGGGGTAGGGGTCGCCCTTGCGAGGAGCGAAGCGACGAAGCAATCCAGCCGACCGGTGCAGTTCAAAACCGCAATCAACGCACCTCTCCCCTGGATCGCTTCGCTGCGCTCGCGATGACGACAAGTTGCGGTCGTTACGCGAGGGTGCGTCCCGGCTCGGGCGCTGGGACGAAAGCGGGAGTCAGTCCGGCTCGGAGCCCGGCGCAAGCGTAACCTTCAACCCGTTGAACTCGGGCCGCATCAGGATCTGGCACGACAGGCGGGACGTGGCCTCGACGTGCGGGGCTTCGTCGAGCCTGTGCAGTTCCTCGTCGGTGGGCGGCACCAGCCGCGACGCCCAGTCCGGATCCACGTAGACGTGGCACGTGGCGCAGGCGCAGGCCCCGCCGCACTCGGCCTTGATGCCGAGGTCCCAATCGCGGATCACCTCCATGACGCGGAAGCCTTCCAGCGCCTCCACCTCGTGCTCCGTGCCCCGGTGGTCGACGACGCGCAGCGTGAGGGCCGCGTCCTCTTCCACCGTGTTGGGGGCGGTGCGATCCATCAGGTCCGTGTTCATCCCGCGACCGCCCGCCTCGCCCAGGCGCGGGGAACGCCTTCCCGCGTTTCGGGGCCGAAGCCCGGCTGGTAGTAGTCGGTCATGACCGGCTTCTTGCCCTCGCGCAACGCCTTCAGGGTCGGCTCATTGGTGATGTCGAAGGCGTCGAAGCCGCAGCGGGACATCAGTTGCAACTGATCCCACAGCACGTCGCCCACCGCCCTGAGCTCGCCCTTGAACCCGTGGTCCAGACGCAGCAGCCGGGCCTTGGAGAAGGATCGGCCGTCGCTGAACTTCGGGAAGGCCAGCGCGATCACGCTCAATCGGTCGAGGTCGGGCACGAGGGCATCGATGGCCTCGCCCGGCTCGATCCTCACCCCGAGAAGCTGGTTGCCCGTGGGCTCGGAGGCGCGAAACCCCTTCCACTCGGCCAAGCTCAGCAGCACGCCGCCCGCGAGCGGCGGGTTGGCGTCGTCGCCGGCCGAGGTGCGCCAGGGGTCGTCCACGAAGGCGCCGTCCTTCCACAAAGGCATCAGATTCCGGCCCCGCCGCTGACGACACCCGTGTGGATGCCGCACTCCGTCTTGGACTTGCCGCGCCAGCGGCCCGCCCGCGCGTCCTCGCCGGGCCTGACGGGGGAGGTGCACGGGATGCAGCCGATCGACGGGTAGCCCTTGGCGACCAGCCGGTGACGCGGCAGGCCGTTGGCGTCGAGGTAGCGCAGGAGGTCGCTCGCCGTCCAGCCCGCGAGCGGATTGACCTTGATGCGCTCGCCCTCGGCCTCGAACAGCGGCAGGCTCGCACGCGTGCCGCTCTGGAAGCGCTTGCGGCCGGTGATCCAGGCCTCATAGCCTTCGATGGCGCGGCCGAGCGGCAGCACCTTGCGGACTTCGCAGCACTGGTCGGGGTCGCTCGACCACAGGAAGGTCTCGGGGTCGTAGGTCGCGAGGTCTTCGGCGGTGGGCGCCGTAGCCTGGACGTTCGTCAGGCCGAGCAGGTCGACGAGCTCGTCGCGGTAGGCCAAGGTTTCCGGGAACAGGTGGCCCGTGTCGACGAACACCACGGGCGTGGCCTTGTCGACGGCGGCCACCATGTGCAGCAGCAAGGCCGAATCGGCCCCGAAGCTCGACACCAGCGCGACCCGGCCGGGGTACAGGTCCTGGACGCACAGGCGTATCAGCGCGCGCGCGTCGAGCGTCGCGAAGCGCTGCTCGACGCGGGACGCGGCCGTGTAGTCGCCGAATAGGCTGACGTCCTGCATACCCATCGCGAGTCCGCCTCAGATGCCGGCGCCCGAGGTCTTCTCGTAGACCGCCCGTTTGAACGGGGCCACGCCGACCCCCCGGAACGCCGACAGGAAGGTTTCCGCGCCGTCCTGGCGCAGCCCCAGATAGGTGTCGACCACGGTCTCGACCGCGTCCACGACCTCGTCGGACGAGAAGCCGGGCCCCGTGATGTCGCCCACGGAGCAGGTCTCGTCCGCGGTTCCACCCAGCGTGATCTGGTAGGTTTCAACGCCCTTCCGCTCCAGCCCGAGGATGCCGATGTGGCCCACGTGATGGTGGCCGCAGGCGTTGATGCAGCCCGAGATCTTGATCTTGAGCTCGCCCACGTCCCTCGCGCGCTCGCCCGCCCCGAACCGCTCGGAGATGCGCTGCGCCACGGGGATCGAGCGCGCGGTCGCGAGCGCGCAATAGTCGAGGCCGGGGCAGGCGATGATATCGGTCACCAGCCCCACGTTCGGGGTCGCGAGACCCACGGCCGCCAGCGTGTCGTAGACGGTGGGGAGGTCGTCCAGGGCCACGTGCGGCAGCACGAGGTTCTGCTCGTGGGTGACGCGCAACTCGTCCGCCGAATGGGCGGCGGCGAGGTCGGCCACGACCTCCATCTGTTCCGCCGTGGCGTCGCCCGGGATGCCGCCGATGGGCTTGAGCGAGATGGTCACGACGCCGTAGCCTGGCAGCTTGTGGGGCGTGACGTTGGTCTCGACGAAAGCCGCGAAGCGCGGGTCGGCGCGGCGGCGCCGGGCGACCGCCTCGGAATCGGGCTCGCGCGACGCCAGCGGCGGCAGCGCGAAATAGGCCTTGATGGCGTCGACGTCGGCTTGCGGCAGGGCGAGCGGCCGGTCGGGGCGGCGGGCGAACTCGGCCTCGACCGCGTCGCGCATCGCCGCCGTGCCCTTCTCGTGCACCAGGATCTTGATGCGCGCCTTGTACTTGTTGTCGCGGCGGCCCTCGAGATTGTAGACGCGCACGATGGCGTCCACGTAGGCGAGCAGGTCGGCCTCGGGCAGGAAGTCGCGGATCAGCTTGGCCACGAAGGGCGTTCGCCCCTGGCCGCCGCCGACGTAAACCTTGAAGCCGAGCGCGCCGCCCTCGTCGCGCACCACCTGCAGGCCGATGTCGTGCACCTGGATGGCGGCGCGGTCGGCGGGGGCGCCCGTGACCGCGATCTTGAACTTGCGGGGCAGGAACGAATACTCGGGGTGCAGCGACGACCATTGCCGCAGGATCTCGGCGTAGGGGCGGGGGTCCGCGACCTCGTCGGCGGCGGCTCCCGCGAACTGGTCGGCGGTCACGTTGCGGATGCAATTGCCCGATGTCTGGATGGCGTGCATCTCGACGGAGGCGAGCTCGTCGAGGATGTCGGGGCAGTCGGCGAGCGCGGGCCAGTTGTACTGGATGTTCTGCCGCGTCGTGAAATGGCCGAAACCCTTGTCGTAGCGGCGCGCGATGTGGGCGAGCTTGCGCAGCTGCCGGGCTGACAGGACGCCGTAGGGGATCGCCACGCGCAGCATGTAGGCATGCAATTGCAGGTAGACGCCGTTCATCAGGCGGTGGAGCTTGAACTGCTCCTCCGTCAGCTCGCCCGAAAGCCTGCGACCCACCTGATCGCGGAACTGCGTGACCCGGTCGGACACGAACTGCGCGTCGAACTCGTCGTAGCGATACATGGGGCTTACCCGCGCTGACCCGAGCCCTTGCCGTGCTCGGGATGGATGGTCGGGCCCGAGGCCCGGATGGCCTCGCGCAACCGGATGGGCGCCACGGCCCCGTTCTTCTCGGCGACCTCGATCGCGTAGACGTCGAGGACGACATTGGCGTCTTCGGCCTTCCGCGCGGCCGCGAGCGCCGTCGTGGCCTGCGCCGCATCGGCGAACACGCTGGCCTCGCCGATGCGTTCGACCCAGGCCTCGTCGGGCCCGAAGAACACGACGATGCCGTCAGCTAGCCGGTTCGCCGTGAGGACCTGACCCGTCGTTCCCATCGCTCGACCCGAAGCTCCGACCGTTCGTCTCCAACCCATGTGTTGCACAGGCAGCCCGTGCGCAACAGCCCGGGACGCCACGAGCCGGCATTTCCCAGATTTTTTTGCGAGATCATACTTTTAGTACAGATATGATTTGTGCAATTAGCCCGTGACGAACGAGAAAGGGCGTCCCTCACGGCACGCCCTCGCTGAACCCGGTCCGATTTGAGGGGCGTCACACGGCCGTGAGAGACCGTCCGCGCGTTTCGGGCACGAACAGCAGACCGATCACCAGCGTAAGGCTCGCGAAGATGATCGGGTACCAGAGCCCGAAATAGATATCGCCGGTCTGCGCCACCATGGCGAAGGCGGTGGCGGGCAGCAGGCCGCCGAACCAGCCGTTGCCGATGTGATAGGGCAGCGACATGGAGGAGTAGCGGATGCGGGTGGGGAAGAGCTCGACGAGCATCGCGGCGATCGGGCCGTAGACCATGGTGACGTAGAGCACGAGCACGAAGAGCAGCGCGATCGTCCCCAGCACCTGCGACCGCCCGAGGTCGAAGGGGTTGCCCATCTTGACGATGCCGGGATCGGTGGCCTTGGGGTAGCCGGCCGCCTGCAGCGCCGCATTCGCGGCTCTCGCCATGGCGGCGTTGGCGGCCTTGGGGTCGGGTACCGCCGCGGCATCGTAGGCTGCCACGTCCGTCCCGTTGACGCGGATGACCGCGGGGTGGCCCGCGGGACCCGCCTCCGTGGTGTAGCGCACGGAGGCTTTCGACAGGAAGTCGCGGGCGACGTCGCAGGAGCGGGTGAACACGCGCGTCCCGATCGGGTTGAACAGCGCCCCGCAGTCGGCCGGATCGGCCACCACGCTGACCTTCACGGTGTCGAGCGCCCCGGCGAGCGCCGGGTTGGCGGTACTGGTCAGGTGGCCGAAGATCGGGAAGTAGGTCGCGGCCGCGAGCAGGCAGCCCAGCATGATGATCGGCTTGCGGCCGATCCTGTCCGACAGCGCGCCGAACACGACGAAGAACGGGCAGGCGAGCAGCAGCGCCCAGGCGACGAGCAGGTTGGCGCTGTAGCCGTCCACCTTGAGGATCGATTGCAGGAAGAACAGCGCGTAGAACTGCCCGCAATACCACACGACGCCCTGGCCCATGGTGAGGCCGAAAAGCGCGAGCAGGACGATGCGGCCGTTCCCCCAATTGGCGAACGCGTCCCGCAGCGGCGCCTTGGACGTCGTGCCTTCGGCCTTCATCCGCGCGAAGGTGGGCGACTCGCTGAGTTGCAGCCTGATCCACAGCGAGATGCCGATCAGCAGGATCGACACGAGGAACGGCACCCGCCATCCCCAATCCGCGAAGGCCGGCTCGCCGAAGGCCGTGCGGGCGAGCAGGATCACGATCAACGACAGGAACAGGCCGCCTGTCGCCGTGGTCTGGATCCACGAGGTGTAGAACCCGCGCCGTCCGTCGGGCGCGTGTTCGGCCACGTAGGTGGCCGCACCCCCGTACTCGCCGCCGAGCGCCAGGCCCTGGATGAGGCGCGAGGCGATCAGGATGATCGGGGCCGCGACGCCGATCGTCCTGTAGCCCGGCAGTAGCCCCACCACGAAGGTCGACAGGCCCATGACCAGGATCGTGACCAGGAAGGTGTATTTGCGGCCCACCATGTCGCCGATGCGCCCGAACACCAGCGCCCCGAACGGCCGCACGATGAAGCCCGCCGCGAAGGCGAGCAGGGCGAAGATGTCCGCCGTCGCCTTCGGGAACTGGCTGAAGAACTGCGCGCCGATGATGGTCGCGAGCGATCCGTAGAGGTAGAAGTCGTACCACTCGAAGACGGTGCCGAGCGATGAGGCGAGGATGACGCGCCTGTCGTCCCGGGTCATGGGCCGCGCGGACGCGCGCGGGGTTGCCGACGTCACCGTCGTCATTGGGTCGTTCCTCCAGCGGCGTCGCAGCGGCGCGCCGTTATTGTTGTCGCGAGCGAAGGCCACCACAGTTCTGCAAGCTTGGCAAGCATCTCGCTGGAGTTGCGCAAGTCGCTCTTTAACCACCGGACGAGGATTGCTCCCGCGGCACTTGGGCCCGCGCTATACCGCTCCGCACCGGAGGAGGCCTTTCGCGCTTCCTTCGTCTTTCTTCGGTCCCGGAGTTCCCATGTCGCGTTCGTTTGTGACGGCTGCCCTCGTGGGCGCCGCGTTGACCTCGAGTGCCGCCGTCGCGGCGGATGCCCCGTACTACCGGCAAAGCCCGGTCCACCATGTCCGGTCCGCGGCGGGTGACTACCGCCCGCTGCCCCCCGTATCCGGCACCCTCCGTTCGGGCCGCAACGGATTGTACGGCGACCGCTCTTACGGTCCGGTGCGCTATCGCACGGCCGGTCCCGCGGTCTACGACGTGCGGCGCTCCGCTTTCCGCCGCGCCGACGTGCGCGAGCCTGGTTATGACCGGGGTGTCGGCTACGGCGGCTTCCACCATCACGGGTACGGCTACGCGGCCGGCGCCGGCGTGCTCCCGTACGGCGGCTACGGCCAATCCTCGCCAGTCGAGGCCGATGCCGGCCCGGCCAACTACGCCGGTCAGGGCTTCGCGCCCGTGGCACCCTCGCCCGGTTACGGCCCGGTCGCCTACGATCAGGTGTCACATCCCTGCGGCGGCGGATGCGGCGGCGGTTACGCTCAGGGCTACAACGGCGGCTACGCGCAGGGCTACAATGGCAGCGACACCGGAGGCCTGGGCGTCTACAGCGCCGGGGCCTACGGTCCCGGACCCCGGATCATCTCGGTTCCGTCGAGTTACAACGTGGGCTACGCCACCGGCGGCCATGCGGGCTGCGGTTGCGGCGCCTCGGGCCTCTTCGGCTCGTTCGGCGGTGGCGGCTCGGCCTACTGACGGGTCCGCAAGCGAAGGATCGTGAGCGCCACCGCGCAGGCGTTGGACACGTTCAGGCTCCTGATCGGGCCCGGCATATCGAGCCGGGCCACGGTCTCGCACCGCTCGCGCGTGAGGCGGCGCAGCCCCTTGCCTTCCGCGCCGAGCACCAAGGCTCGCGCGGGGGCGAACGTGACCTCTTCGAGCGGCGTCGCGCCGTCCGAGTCGAGCCCGACCAGCTGGTAGCCCCGCGCCCGCATGGCGTCGAGCGCGCGGGCCAGGTTGACGATGCTCACGACCGGGACGTACTCCAGGCCGCCCGACGCGGCCTTGGCCAGCACGCCGGTCATCTCCGGGGCGTGCCGCTCCGTGGTGACCAGCGCCGCGACGCCGAACGCCGCGGCCGTCCGGAGGATCGCCCCCACGTTGTGCGGGTCGGTGATCTGGTCGAGGACGAGCACGGTCCCCTCGTCGGGCAGGTCGCTCAGGTCGGGCGCGTCCAGCGGCCTCGCTTCGAGCACGACACCCTGGTGGACCGCGTCGCGCGGCAGTCGGGCGCCGATCTCGTCAGCGTCCAGCACGGTCGCGGCGAGGCTCCGGGCCGCAGCCGCGCCTTCCAGTCGGACGGCGGCGGCGGCCGTCGCGTAGAGCCGCAAGGGTTGGCGTCCCGGCGAGGCCAGCGCTTCGCTGACCGCGTGAAAACCCCACAGCACCGCGATGTCGGTTCCCGCGCCGAAGCGGGTGGGTCCACTCGGCCGGGGCCCGCTTGCGTGAGGTGGCTTCGGCCGTCCGGCCGGCGCAGGCTGATCCGGCCGGTGCGGCCGCGGGGGCGTCTTCATGGTTGCGATCCGAACCGTCCAGCGAAGCGCGACCGCTAGCACGGAAAGGACCCCTCGTCCTGGTTGCTGCCGCGGTCTCCGCCCATTTCCGTCCGGCTACCCCGTTCACCCGCAGTTCACCGGCGGTGGCCGAAACTTGCAGCATGACGGTTTGGTC
>CAXTFJ010000117.1:0-14383 GCA_964243405.1 uncultured Lichenihabitans sp.
GATGCCGGGTGCGCGTTCGAAGGCGCACGACAAGGGGCCGACGTTCGTCGCCTCGGCGATGATCAACCCGGCCGACGCGCGCTGGACGTAGTATTCGACGTTGAGCGCGCCCGGGACGCCCGAAGCGCCGGCGCGCGCTCGCGTCAGCGGGGCCATGATGACCCGGTTGGGAAGGTCGAAGCCGCCGATCCGAACCGGATCGTTCAGGGTGGGGGCCTGCGACATGGGGGGACTCCTGAGCCTTGCGATGGCCCGTGGCGAGCGGGACGGGTTCACGGCGCCGACGACCACTCGCTCAAACCGCGTCGATGTCCACCCGGTCGGGGTAGAAGGCGAGGTGATCCTTGATCGCCGCGACGGCCTCGAACGGTGCCTCGTAGGACCAGACCGCGTTGGCGCCGCTCTGGTCACCGGCCGGCAGGTCGAAGTAGCAGCAGTCGCCCTTGAACGGGCAGTAGGTCCGGTGCGCGCTCCGCGTCAGCAGCGCCATGGCGACGTCCTTGCGCGGCAGGTAGTACACCGCAGGATAGCGCGCCTCGCGCAACGTCAGCGCCTCGCGCGTGTCCGCGAGGATCTGGCCGCGCCAGCTGACGCGAACGCGTGCCGGTGTGGGCTCGATCATGATCGGGTGGTCGGGACCGGGAACCTTGATCGGCTTGTCCATCGCTTCGACTCCTCTTTCGAATTGCAGGCCCGCGAGAAGCCTTCGCAGGCCGACGCGCCTTTCCCGCCGCCTCAGCCGGCTGACGTGCCGCCGTCGACGCTGAGAACGTGTCCGGTGATGAACGACGCCTTGTCCGACCCGATGAACAGGATGGCGCCCGCCACCTCGTCGGGGCGGCCGATGCGCTTCTGCGGGTTGCGCGAAGCGAGGTAGGCCTTGCCCTCCGCCCCGCCGGTGAAGCGGTCCAGCATGCCCGTGTCGGTCGGGCCGGGCGCGACCGCGTTCACCCGCACGCCGAACGCGCCGACCTCGAGCGCCACCGACTTCGTCAGGCCCTCGACCGCGTGCTTGCTCGCCGCGTAGATCGAGGCGCCGGCGGCGCCCTCGTGCCCGAAGGTCGAGGAGACGTTGACGATGCTGCCGCTGCCCTGGGCCTGCATCACGCGCAGCTCGTGCTTCATGCTCAGCACCGTGCCCAGCACGTTGGTGTCGAACGTCGCGGCGTAGCTCTCGACCGTCTGCTCCGTGGCAGGTCCGGGACTGCCTTCCGTGCCGGCCGAGTTGACGGCAACGTCGAGGCGCCCGAAGCGGGCGATTGTTCGATCGACGAGGGTGCGGACGTCGTCCTCGTGGCGGACGTCGGCGCGGATGAACTCGACCTCGGCGCCGGTGCCGCGCAGCTCGGCGGCGAGCTCCGCGCCCGCCTGCTCGCGGCGACCGGAAACGACGACACGCGCGCCCTCGCGGGCGTAGGCCAGGGCCGTGGCGCGGGCGATTCCGGTCAGGGCGCCAGTGATGAGAACGACTGGGTGATCCATCGGAGGTCTCCTCGGGGCCGTGTCGGCCGCTGCAGGGGATCTATGTCGCGTCGCTCCGCCCGGGTAAGACTTTGTCCGCTCGTCGAGATACCTTCGAGGCATCACCCGTGGACCTGCGCCACCTCCGTTATTTCGTCGCCGTGGCCGAGGTCGGCAGCCTGCACGTCGCGGCCGAGAAGCGCCTGCACACCGCCCAGCCGTCGCTCAGCCGCCAGATGCGCGACCTCGAAGCCGAGCTCGGGTGCAGCCTGATGATCCGGTCGGCCCGCGGGATCGAGCTCACGGCGGCCGGCCGCGTGTTCCTCGACCATGCGCGCGTGATCCTCCTGCAAGTCGAGGCCGCGGGCGAAGCCGCCCGTCGCGCCGCCGCGCCGCCGCGCGCGGACGTCGTCCTGGGCTTCCTGACCGGCCACGAGTTCGACTGGCTGCCCGGCGTGATGGCCATCCTGCACGAGGAGATCCCCGACGCGCAGGTGACCGTCCTCAGCCGCTCGTCCCCCGACCTCGCGGCCGGCCTCGTGCGGGGCCAGGTCGACCTCGCACTCTTGCGGCCGGAAAGGAACGCGCCGGGCGTGGTGTTCGAGACGCTCGGGGCCGAACCCCTGATCGTGCTGATGCCCCCCGACCAACGCCTCGCGATCCGGTCGACGGTCCGCCCGCAGGACCTCGCCGCGGAACGGCTGATCGGCGTTCCGGCCGCGAAGTCCCCGGTTCTGCGCGCCGTCACGGACGCGTACGCCGAGCGGGTCGGCATCGACCTCGCGCCGCACCACGAGGTGGACAACCTGTCGATGGCGATCTCGCTGGTCGTTTCCACGGGCGGGGTCGCGCTGATGCCGCTCTACGCGCGCAACCTGCTTCCACCCACGGTCGTCAGCCGCAATCTGGACGGCGAGCCGCCTGTCATCGCCATCACGCTCGGGTACAGGGGCGACAATCCTTTGAGCCAGCTCGCCGGGATCGTGGCGCGGATCAAGCACCTCAAGGCCGGGATAAGATGAGGAGAACTCGGAGTCCGACATTGATCACCGACCCGTCGATGAAAGACAGGCTGAGGCCAGAATGGTGGTGGCGAGCACCATGCCAGGGTGCGATTGGGTAGGGGCGGGCCCGGCGGCGGCGCTTGTCATGACAAGCTCTAGGTCGGCGCCGCCCAAACGTCTGCCGTCATGGCCGTGCGCGCGGGCAAATCGAAGACGAGGTAGGTGGTCCCGGGACGGCCTTACTCCGCCGCGAGTGGCCTGATTTGCTTGGAAGGTGTTTCCGCGCGCCGCGGCTTGGGGCCGAACCGGAGCGCCAGCAACCGAACCGTCACGTAGAACACCGGCGTGAGGAACAGTCCGAAGAACGTGACGCCGAGCATGCCGAAGAACACCGCCGTGCCGAGGGCCTGTCGCATCTCGGCACCCGGCCCGGTCGCGATGGCGAGCGGCACGACGCCGAGGATGAAAGCGAATGCCGTCATCAGGATGGGACGCAGGCGCAGGCGGCACGCTTCGATGACGGCGCGAACCGGGCCCTTGGCGTCACGGGTTCCCGTTGACGACGACCGGGACCCCGATTGTACGCCTCCAACAGCGGTCGAGATCGTGAAGTAGGTGCCAGGATGGGGTGGGATGTCGCATCCCGTTCATCGGCTTTGAGCACGAGACGGCGATGGTCCAAGCGCTCCGTACCCGCGGTTTCGTGTTCGGGCGATGGGACGTCACGTTCGGGACCGACCACGATCCGGGCTATCTCGCGATCATCCGCGCAAGCCTTGCCGTGTGCGTGTGTCACGTCACGCTCGGCTGCCGCGATCCCGACCTCGTACAAGTCCTGCCCGACGCGTTCGCCTTGCCTGGGACTTGGTCGTCATGCACGAGGACCAGCGTTCCGCGCGCCGGGTCCGCCTCGTGTTCGATAACTTGGCGCGGGTCCCGTCAGCTTACGCGACATTCTGACGGATCACGCTGTTGCGCCTCCACCGAGCCTGGACGACACGTTCGGGGTGAGCCCGTCACCCCAGAAACTTGCGTTGGCCTTGGTCGGCGCCACGATCCTACTCCTGCTTGCCAGGCGCTTGTTCCGCCGCAAGCCGAACTGGCGCGCGCACCCGTCCAAATGGACGGACGAGATGATCGCCTCGGGCGACTTCCTCCGGACGCCCCACTGGAAGCGCGTCCGTTACGACGCCTTGCTGGCGAACGACGGGCGGTGTGAGTTGTGCGGGCGCAACAAGCACCAGCTCGGCCAGGGCAGGTACCTGAACGTCGACCACGTGCAGCCGCGGCGCGCCCGCCCCGACCTGGCGCTCGACATCGGCAATCTCCAGGTTCTTTGCCCCGACTGCAACGCCGGCAAGGGCAATCGGCACAGCGACGAGTGGCGCCACCCACGCCATCCACACCGGAGGCGCTGAGCGCAGCCCTTGAGACGTCCCTCGTTGCCGCCGTCGAGCGCCGATCCAGCAGGAAAGCACCGAGGTGACAGTGCTCGCCTCGATCCGTCCGAACAATGACCGGGAAGGAAGAGGCGCCCGTCGACTGGCTCCGAACCCCCCGATGCGCTTTATGAGGCAACAGGCTTGACCTGAACCAAGCAATCGGGGCCGTGCTGAGTCGGTTAGGCCGAGGCTTATCGAGCCATTACGGCTGCATCTTCGGCGGTCGAAGCGGGCGTGTCCAGCCTACCGAGCCCCCGCAGCGTGGCGCGGAGCGCGTCATCGAGCGGCGTCTCGGGCACGGTGCTCAGGACGCCGCGCAGCTTGCCGTCGAGCAGCCGCAACGGGCGCCGCCAGAGATAGATCATCTCCCGTATCTCGCGGAACGTCTCGTTGAATGGGGCGAGCGCATGCACCACCGGCCAGGGAAAGCGATGGTTGGACGCCCGGCCGCCCGGCCGCCCGCCGGACCGCGTCGGCGAAGTCGCGATTGTTCTCAGGCCAGCTGCCGCCGAAGTTGAACGTGTCGAAGCCCGCGAGCCCGTCCTCGCGCTCCATGGTGGTCAAGATCGCCAAGAAGCTCGGCTTCTCCGGCTATCGCGACTTCCGCCAAAACGTGGTGAGCTATTCGCGGCTGCAGACGGCCGAGCTTCAAGAAGACCTCTCGCCCGACGATACCGGGCGCGAGATCGTCAACAAGGTTTTTCGCGCCTCGATCCAGGCTCTCGAAGAAACGCTCGCCATTGCCGATGTCGATGCTTTCGAGCGCGCGGCGGAGTTCATCCACTTAGCCCGACAGCGCGACCTCTACGGCGTGGGTGGATCGGCGCAGATCGCCCGCGACGTGTCGCACAAGTTCCTGCGCATTGGGGTGCGCACGTCGGTCTTCGACGACGCGCATATGATGGCGATGTCGGCCTCGCTGCTCGGGACCGAGGACGTCGCCGTCGGCTTTTCGCATACCGGCGCCACGTCGCTGGTCATCGAAGCGATGCAACTCGCCCGCAAGAATGGCGCGCGGACCATCGCCGTGACGAACTACCTGAATTCGCCAATCTCCGAACACGCGGACGTCGTCCTGTGCTCCACGGCGCGTGGTTCTCCTCTCCTGGGTGAGAACGCGGCAGCGCGGGTCGCGCAGCTCAACATCCTCGACACGATCTTCGTGATGGTCGCGCAGCGCGACTATCGGGCCGCCGAGCGGGGTTTGTCGCGGACCAAGAGCGCCGTGCAGAGCAAACGTAAAAACTGAGCATCCGACCGGGCCAGATACGTCCGGTACGGCGCCATTGAGGGATCCAGGGTCGGAAGGCGGATTGACAGCCATTCAACGACCGCTATTTCGCCTGCAGGATCGATACCGGAAATTTCGCTGTCGGCCAGATCCGTCAGTGCGGCGCAGGCTGCTCAAAAGCGGACCCCCCTAATGTCAAAGGTGGGTCGACACCTACCGTTTCGGCGTCATCTTTCTGAATGTCCGGAAGTGGGCGACCAGCCAACGGCAGCTGCTGGCGCAACTTACTAGCAGCGTTCATCCAGGGCGCATCGCTGTGATGGACGACGACCGAACCGGCGGGTCCGATCGAGCAGCTGCCGCCAGCAAGACGTCGACCAGTGCGCGGCATTCGTTTTCCCCGGTCGCCAGCAGCTCCCGGAACGACCTGATGCGCGACATGAACCAGAGAACGGAGGCCAGGACCCAAGCCGGACAGCCGTTCAGTCGAGCCTTGGCGCGCGGATACAGGGGGTGCCCGAGCGCTTTGATCAGAGCGAAGCTTTCCTGGACGCCGCGGGCGATCGTGATCGCCTCGCCCCACGACGCGCCGCCCCCGCGCCGCTGACCGGCGACGGACGCGCTTTCGAAGGCGACGCACAGCGGGACGTGGCAGCGCAGCCAGAGCGCCATCCGCGGCTCCAGCGCGGCCGGCAGCCCGGCTTCGTTGAAGAGGTCGACCCAGCGCCGTTGGCCCATGAGGGTCTTCTGGCCCAGGGCGCCGACCCTGGCTTTGAGCCTCCCGTCATGATCCAGCTGCGCCTGAACGAACGGCATGCCGAAAGAGCACCGTTCGAGACCGACCGCATCCTGCAGCCGCTCGGGCTCGAAGGTGTTGAACATGAACTGGATGCACTTGGCCGCTGACCGCTGCAGCGCCGGCAGCACCGCGTCGACCTGATGGTCGAGCAGCGTGACGATCACCAAGTCGTAGGGCGCCTGTTCGTCGAGCGCGTCGGCGACGCGAACGTCGACCCGCCCGCCTTTGACGTCGACGATGCCGCCGTCGCGTCGCAACTGCCGCAGGCGGGGCGAGCCCGCTCGCGCCACGGCCGTCACGTCGTGTCCGCCGGTGCGCGCCAGGTGGAAAGCGAACGTGCTGCCGATGCTGCCGACGCCCACGACCGCGATGTTCAAAGGCGAGGACGACGGCATGGCCGCTCCATTCTTGGGCCCGGTATGAATGAGCCGAGCACGGGCAGGACCGTCATCCCGCGTAGTAGCCGGGCTGATCGAGGTCGGCGATGAGGTCCGGACCGGTCGGCTCCCAACCGAGCAGGGACCGCGTGCGCGCGCTCGATGCCGGCATGTCCGCGCCGGCGAACCCCGCGAACCAACCGAAATGCTCCGGACCACGCGGCTCGACCGGCAGGCCGAGCCGCCGCCCGATCACCGCGGCGATCGCCTTGAACGGCACACCCTCGTCGGCGATCGCGTGATAGACCGGCTCGCCCACGCCCGTCTCGATGATCAAGCGGTACAGGCGGCCCGCGTCCGACCGGTGGACGCCGGGCCAGCGGTTGAGGCCCTCGCCGGGGTAGGCCGACACCCCGGTCTGCCGCGCCAGACCGATGAGGATCGGGATGAAGCCATGGTCGCCGAGACCGTGGACGGAGGGAGCCAGCCGCACGGTTGCGGTCCGCACGCCCCGAGCCGCGAGCGCCTGAGCGGTGGCCTCCGACTTGCGCGGGTAGGAGGGATCGGTCGGCGGTGTATCCGCCTCGGTGGCGACGCGCCCGGGCGCGAGCAGCGCCACGCCGGACGTGACGACGAGGGGCTTGTCCGTGCCTTCCAGCGCGCGACCCATCGCTTCGATCGCACGCCTGTCCTGTTCGGCGTTCTCGGCGAACTTCGAGAAGTCGTGGTTGAACCCCAGGTGGATCACCGCGTCGGCGGCCGACGCGGCTTGGCGCAGCGCCTCAAGGTCGTCCAGGGTGGCCCGGAGAACCTCCGCACCCTGGGCGGCAAGCGCCGGTGCCTTCGCGTCGGAGCGGGACAGACCCGTCACCTGATGGCCGGCACCGACCAGTTCCTCAACCACGACCGAGCCGACCCACCCGGTTGCTCCCGTCACGAACACGCGCATCGATCAGTCTCCTTGGCAGCGAGATCAGCACTGTCGCGTAAGGTGCGAGCCTGTTAAATGTGTGATCTTATCCAGGTATAAGGCCTAACACGCTATCCGCATGGCAGACGGTCACTCGCTCGGACCCTACCTGAGGAGCCGCCGGACCAGGCTCGATCCCGCCTCGTTCGGCTTTGCGGGTCGAAGACGGACGCCGGGGCTGCGGCGCGAAGAGGTCGCCCAGCGCGCCAACATCAGCGCGACCTGGTACACCTGGCTCGAACAGGGACGCGGCGGCGCTCCTTCGGCCGACGTGCTCGACCGCATCGCTCGGGCCCTGATGCTGACCGACATCGAGCGCGAACACGTGTTCCTGCTCGGCCTCGGCCGCCAACCGGAGGTGCGCTACCAGCCAAGGGACGGCATCACGCCGCGGCTCCAGCGCGTGCTCGACGCCTTGGACCCGAGCCCCGCGCTGATCCGGAGCGCAATCTGGGACGTCGTGGCCTGGAACCGAGCGGCGACGGTGATGATGACCGACTATGCCGCGCTTGCACCGAACGAGCGCAACGTGCTGCGCTTCATCTTCCTCGATCCAAGGGTCCGGGCCGCGCAGGACGACTGGCAAAGCGTGGCGCGTTACGTGGTCGGCGCTTTCCGGGTGGATGCGGCCCGCGGGGGTGCGGCAGTGGAGGTCCAGCCGCTGGTCGACGAACTCTGCCGGCTGAGCCCCGAGTTCGAGGAGATGTGGGCCGACACCGACATCCGCAGTCACGGCGAGGCCATCAAACGCATCCGGCATCCATTGCTCGGCAGTCTTGCCTTCGAGTATTCAGCATTCGCGGTCGACGGCCGACCCGACCTCACCATGGTCGTCTACAACCTCACGACGCCGGCTGACTTGGAGAAGTTCAGGGCGCTGATGAAGGCGGACCTCCCGACAGAGGGAAGGTAATGTCGGAACACCACGTTCGGGCAAAACGGCCAATTGGACCGCTTCCTCTTCAACGTCCGAAAACCGGTTAGCATCCCCGTTCCGTCTATGGCGCGACTTGCATCGCGGCTTGCTGCCTTCCGACGCATGTCGATTGACGTTGGCCTTTCACCTCCGACCTTGCACGTATGTGCGAAAGCTTGACGGTCCAAGGTTATCGTCTGACGGCACGGCGGCACGACGAGCAAGCCCCGGGCGGCTCGCTGCATATTGACTGGATCGCGCTGGCAACGAGCGCGACGCAGGCCGATGGCCTGCTGCGGGCGACGATCGGCTCGGGTTGGGACGTCACCCTTGTCGCGGCCGGACCGGCGATCATGAGGGAGGCATGGGCGCGAGGTGGCCTGGCGATTGGCTTCGTGGCGCGCGTTTGACTGCCCGTACCTGCCGGTCCTCGATGGACGCGGCATTCTGACCTCTACGCCCAAGTCTTGGCTTGCGGCACCGTTCGCCTGGCATCCGGGCTGCCCCCTCCCTCTTCAAGAGTCAGCCCTGGTTGTTGCGGGACCAGGGTGACCGCACCCGACGCTCAACACCGTGCTCCACCGTTCAGCTTCCCCTCCGGATCCTTCCTCATGCCGTCAGATGCCAGCCCCGACCCGCGCTCCCTCGACGCGCTGGTGCTGCAACCCGTGCGACGGGCCATAACCGGGCAGGTGGTCGCGCTCTTCAACGATCAGGCCCGGGGCGAAAAGCCTATCGTGAGGCAGGACGATGGACTGTTCGGCCCGGGATCAGTCGCATGGCGCGTGCATGGTGACGTGACCTCGATGATGGTCGGCGGCATCTCGGGGCTGCTGCTCCAGATGTTGCATCCCGCGGTGCTGGCCGGCGTGTGGGATCATTCGAACTTCCGGGCCGACATGCACGGCAGGCTACGTCGGACGGCCCGGTTCATCGCGGTCACGACCTACGGCGGCCGGGCAGCCGCCGAGACGACGATCGAGCGGATCCGCACGGTGCACGCGCAGGTGCATGGCGTCTTGCCGGACGGAACCCCCTATCATGCGAACGACCCGGCGCTGCTGGCCTGGGTCCACGTGAC
Source organism: uncultured Lichenihabitans sp. (assembly GCA_964243405.1). Classification (GTDB taxonomy): domain Bacteria; phylum Pseudomonadota; class Alphaproteobacteria; order Rhizobiales; family Beijerinckiaceae; genus Lichenihabitans. The sequence continues at coordinate 9,282 of CAXTFJ010000117.1, forward strand.
TGAAGCCACCAGCTTCCTGAGGGCCTGGATGCGCTATGCGGAGCCCGCCATGTCACGACGCGACCAGGACAGCTACTTCGGGGAGGTCGCACGGGTCGGGCTGGGGCTTGGCGCGGATCCCGTGCCTCGAACGAGGGCCGAAGCGCGAGAGCTGATCCGGGCCATGCGGCCGAACCTGCGGTATGACAGACGCACACGGAACGTTGCGCGCTTGGTGCTGGATCGGCGGCTCGACAATCGAGCCGCCGACAAACTGCAGTCGCTCACGATGCGAGCAGCCATCGACCTTTTGCCGGATTGGGCTCGGACGATGCATGGATGGTCGAGTTCGCCTGTGAGCCGTCCCCTGGTGCGAGCCGGCACGTTCGGGATGGCGCAGACCCTGCGATGGGCGTTCCAGCAGAGCTCCTATCGACAGGGCACCTGACGCTGCCCTCGTTCATCAGTGCTGTTTCGCCAGAACAGCGGACCTGCTGAACGCCAGGGATCGGGTCGGCCGTCACCGGCTCGGCTGCCACCCTGCCAATGTCCGGAAGATGGCGACCAGCCAATTTCCGCTCATGGCGCATCTCACCGGAAAGAGCAGCTTGATTATTACTTGAGCTGACGTTTTACGGGGTCGCCCTCAGCCAGCGCCACAGCTCAGAGCGTCAGCACTGCTCGAGGATGGAAGCGAGACAGGATTTCATTCTTATTCCACGGCATCTCCCCTCGAAGGTGGATGGTGAAACAAGGTCTCGGCCGGGCGGCACTCCCCGCTCGTCGCTGGAGACCTTTGATGCTGAAACCATTGCCGCCTTATCCCATCAAGCCGACCTCGCCCGCCCCGGTCGTCATGCCGACGAGCAGGAATGAACTCGGGTCGCAACACGGCTTGCTGTTCGCCGCGATGCATCGGCAAACGGCCGAGCTCTGCGTCCGTGCGGGAGCTCTCCTGTCGCTGCGCGAACTCGCGGTGACGCCCGGTCACAAGGTCCTGGGCTACCCGGAAGGGATCCGCAGGCGTCTGCGCGCGCCACTTCCCGCGCCGTATCAGGGGCGAGTGGGCGACGCGGTCAGCCTCACCGTGACCCCTTACACCCTGGCCGCCTTCGGGTCCTACCGCCCCATCCAGGACAGCGGTGCCGAGCACGTTCCGGTCGGCGACATGGCTGTTGCGATTGTCTCCTGCGATGACCTGATCGCCTGTCGATTGCCGATGGTGTTCAGTGATCGCTCTCCAATCAAGGCGGATTCGATGCTCACCGAGGCGCCTGACCTCGATACATTGCCTTGGGAGCGCATCAGGAATCGCAGGTTGAGTCCGCGCGAGGGCGACCCGCTCGAGGCGGCCCGGTACGAGGCCGAACTGCTGGTCTGGGGCTGCGTGCCGCTCGCGCTGGTACGCCTCTTCGCCGTCCATGACCAGGCGGCTGCGGACTCGCTCCGTGCAGTGGCTACTGCCTCGGGACACCCGACCTGCACCATCGAGGTTCAACCGATCTGGTTCTTCGGCTCCTGACCGGAGAAGACCTCATCTGGTCCAAATGAGGTCTCGCGCATTCGCCGCTCCGCAAGGGGCATTGCAACGTCGAGGTCCGGTGGCGCTCGTCGCCGGAAGCCGTAGCAGCCGGGTCCGCATCGAGTGCTGACCCGGCGTCAGGGCGCCCACTGAAGCGGAGCCTCGGTCAGCCCGTTCCGGTGCGGCACTTTCCTGATCAACGGCCGTCAAGAGATTTCAATCTTATTCGCAGGGTCCGTGCAGCGGAGGATCGCTGTGGCATCAAGCCACTATGATCCTGCAAGTCTCAATTCCCGTCGTGCGACCCGTTCCGGTGCCCTGCTGCGCCGGGCTCGAACGCGTCGGGTCATCGTTCCCGACTGGAGCGGCGATTTTCAGATGTCTGGCCGGGGTGAAGACGAGCGGCCGTGGCGGCTTCTCCACCACGCGCGAGAGCCGCACGGGCGGCGGCCTGGTGACGCCAGTCCGTCGGCTGGTACCAGTTCAGAAGCGTCAGTCCGCTCCGGCCGCCGGTTCCGAGCAGCGTCGATTCGATCGCGGGAGCGAGCGCGCCGAGAACACGGGCAGCAGCGGTGCTCACCTCCCGCGCGTGACCGTCCAGGCGACCGTCAACGCCTCGCATCAGCAGGTGCGCGTACAAGCCTGCGAGAGCTCGATGCTTCTTGGGGACCTCGCTGAACCGCAACCCGCCGTTGGCTCGGTTTTCGGCCACGACTTCATCATAGGCGTCTGCGAGTTCACGGTCGCGGTCCACCTGGTCCCTTTTGCGCTGCAGCCGTGCCTGCATTGCAGCCGCCCGCGCCCGTTCGCGCGTCGGCAGCGCCGCGACCGCGACCCCGGCCGCGACCAGGGCCAGCCCGAGACCGCCACCGCCGAGCAGGACGCCCGCGCCGGCCACGATGAACAGCGACTGACGAAGCGAGCGCCGATCGAAGAAACCGGCAGCTTCGAACGCCCTGTTGACCCGCGCGCGGCGAATGCGGTCACGACGTGCGTAGGCTTCACGGATGGCCCGCTTTCGCACCGCCGCGGTGCGCTTCAGATCCTGTCGGCGCCGCAGCCGATCGTGCTCCCGGGCCACCCGGAGCCGCTCGGCCAACTGCCTCTGCCCGTCCGCCTCAGCCTCCGCCGCCATGCGGAGCAGCTCCGACGCGACCGCCTCGCCGGCGGCGTCCTCCTCGCGTGCCAACCCTTGTTCTCGCGCTTCGGGAACGGTGGGAGCCTCCTCGACGAGCGGACGGAGGTCTCGCTCGCGCACGTCGACCGGCTTGCCTGCGGCTTTGGCTTTCTGCCGCAGTGCGCGTGCCAACGGGATGTGGATACCCGCTGCGCCGTCCATCACCAGCACGACCCGGCCGCCGCGGACCAGGGTGAGACCCAACGCCGTCACCTCGCGGACGAAGCCGTCGAGCCGCCCACCGGCCCGCCGCCATGCTTCGAAAATCGCGGTCATGAGCTGGTCTGGATCGCCGCCCCGCGCGGCTGCCTGTTGCCGGGTCTCATCACCGACGCGATCGCCAACACGCACGGGTGCATGCGCGGCGACCAGTCCCGCCTCGGCCTCGAGCCCGCGCCGCCGCAATTCAGCGACGACCTGCTCTTGCCGCGGGCCGGGCACGATGCGCTCGTCCAGGGCGAGTTCGGACAACCGGCTCGCGATCTCGTCAGCGAGGTAGTTGCCGTTCGAGCGGACGGCGGCGCCGGTTTCGGGGTCGACGATCGGGTACACCACGTGGAAATGGTCGGCGCGCTCGCCGCGGCTGTGCTCGGTGACGTGGCGGGGCATCGACGCAGGGATGCCGTGCTCCCGCTCGAGGCGGTCGAGCACCTGAGCGATCTCGTCGTCGCTCAGGCCTCTCCCAGGCGACACCTTCACATGGACGAGGTCGCGGACCGTCCTCGTGTTCGTCCGCGAGATGGCGGCGATCAAGCGCAGCGCCAGATTTGTGTCGCCCGGCACACCGCGGGTCAGATCGTCCCGCACGCGGACGCGCTTGTTGGTATCGGTCCTGCCCAGGTGGGTCGCGAGCCCGCCGGCCCGCCGCCACCGCGAGCGGATGATCACGGCGCTTTTTCCACGCCGAGCGCGTTCGCGACGGCGTGCAAAGCGGTCTCGTATGCCCCCCGCATCGCGCCGAGGTCCTCGACGATCAGCGCAACACCGGCGCCAGTGTTCAGGCGGCGGGCGAGCTGGTTGAGATTCGAACCTTGTCGGCCCAGCTCGGCCAGGATGTCGCGCAGCAGCGCGGCATCGGCCACGCGGCGGCCGAGCCGCGGCTGCTCGGCCGCGGCGCCTGCCTCCCGCAGCGCGACCATCCTGCACCAGAGCGCGGGCCGCAGTCCCTGGCCGTTCGCCACGGTTTCAATGGCCGCTTGGGCCTGCTCCGTAACCTTGAAGCTGATGACCAGCATCATCCTGTCCTTTCCACGCAAGTGGACGCACGCCACAGGCGCTCGGGGGTCCACGGGGGCGAAGCGCCCCTGGCCAGAACCAAGTATCGCGAAGCGGTATACTTGGGGTCACTGGCGCCTAATCGATAACGACAATTAGAACCGTCAAGCAATATGAAAATTACGTCGAAAGGCCGCAAGCGTTATCAATCCCGCATCAAATGCAGAATCAATCGTTGATCTCCGTTGAGATCGAATCGACCTGATTTGCGCGACATTTGAGCTGTGGCTCGAAGTCGGGACCGGCTAGTAATTCAACATGGATGAGGCCAGCACCATGGACTTGGGTCCAGACGACACCTCGATAAAGCGCCAGGCTCTCCCGCCAACGGAGCGGCTCGCTGAGATCGCGGCGGGCTTACCACCCACGCATCCCAGAGCCGTCCTCGCCATCGCCCTGCAGCGTATCCTCACCTTGCCCGACGGCGTCCTACGCCCCGGGTCGGTCCTGGCGCTGGTGAACACACTCGGGCGCGAGATCCGCGCCGCGGTTCTCATTGAGGACAAATGGGACCACGTCCAGGCAATGCTCGAAGCCTATCTCGACCGCGGGATCAAGCTCGCGACCCTGCGCTCGACGGTGTCGCGGACCTGCGCGCTCAGCGCTGCCCGGAACGAGTTGCGGGCAGCTACCGTGGCCATGCTCCGGGAGGGCGTGGACCTGCCGACAGGGCAGGTCCCTACGACCCAGCCCCCATCGTGGGCAGCGGTTCTGCCTCTTGTGCCAACAGCGCGCTCGCCCGCACCGGTGCGTGAAGGAGAAGGGGCGGACAATACCAACCGCATGAGCCCCAACCCCTTCCTCGGCCCGCGCCGCTCGTCCTGAGTGGCAGGGCAGTCCCCCGCTTCATACCCTCCGCCGACGCTCGGTCACGACGTCCAGCTGGCTAACAAGGAGCAAGCCCGGTGACGCACGATACCTCGTTTCCATCGAACCAAGCCCGAGCCGGATCTCGATGGGTCAGTGACGATGGCTCGTTTTCGGGAGCAAGGCGGGGCATGACGCCAGTCATCGTGCCCACGGCGGTGCGATTCGCTGGCCGCAAACATCAGGATGCGGAGACCGTCCATCTGATGTCGCTGCTCGACGCCGCGCGCACGGCCGATCTCAACGAACCTGGCAGCAGGTGGCTAGACCTCGTGGCGGCGA
>CAXTFJ010000117.1:14393-14781 GCA_964243405.1 uncultured Lichenihabitans sp.
GCCCACGAGACTTTGAAGCTCGACAACGAGCACGTGCTTTTGCTGGACGCAGACTTCGTCAATCGCAACCTCGCCAGGTTTGGACTCACGGAGGCCGACAAGGCGCTCGACGTCTCCAGGGTGGATTTCGAAGGCTTTCTGTTCGACGCGGCCGAACGTTTGATCGGCGGGGAAACGGGTGCCGTCGTCATCGATAGCGGCGCTGGCAGCGAGCGCTATTTTCGTCCTCATCTTGGGGAACTCGCCCGGATGCTGAGGGACAACGGCGCGCGCCTGATCATCCTGCGCCCGGTCACCACCTCACCATTGGTGCACGACAACATCCTCACGTTCGGGCGCGAGACCATGACCTCGGACATGGGCGTCGTGCTGATCCGCAACCTCGGCC
>CAXTFJ010000118.1:0-14523 GCA_964243405.1 uncultured Lichenihabitans sp.
CAGTGGGTCGTCGGTTTCAGCCGGCGGTACAACAAACCCGACGGGAGCTTCGGCGGCGTCGTCGTCGGCACGCTGCGGCTCGACTACATCCACGGCATGTTCCAGCGGTTGAAGCTAGGGCCCGAGAACGCCCTCGCCCTGTACCGGACGGATGGGACGCTGATGATGCGGGAGCCCTACGACCCCGCCCAGATCGGACAGGTCCAGTCCCTCCCGCACGAATTCGGACAGGGCACCGCCGAAGCCGAGGGCGAGTTCGAGATCCGTGCGACCCTCGACGGCGTGACCCGGCTTTATCACTTCAGCAAAATCGCCGACTTCCCTCTGGTCCAGTTCGTCGGTCTCTCGACGAGGACCATCTACGCCGACTGGTGGCGCAGGGCGGAGCTGACCTGCACGGTCCTGGCGACGTGCGCCGGGACGATCGTCGCGCTCGGCCTGTTCCTGATCCGGGAACTGCGACGACGCACCGCGGCCGAGGCCGCCCTGCTCGCCATGGCCGAGCAGGATGGCCTGACCGGGCTCGCCAACCGCCGACTGTTGGACCGGACGCTCGAGACCGAATGGAAGCGGGCGGCCCGCATCGGCTCGCCGTTGTCGGTCCTGATGATCGACGCCGACCAGTTCAAATCCTACAACGACGCCCACGGTCATCTGGCGGGCGACAACCTCCTCCAGGCCATCGCCCAGGCGATCGCCGGCGGGATCCAGCGTCCCGGCGACCTCGCGGCCCGCTACGGCGGCGAAGAGTTCATGGTTCTGCTGCCGGGCACGAACGTTGCCGGCGCAATGACCGTCGCGGAGACCATCCGCGCGTCCGTCGTCGCCTTGGCCCAGCCGCACGAGACCGCGTTCTGGACAATCGCGACTGTCAGCATCGGGGTCGCGACGACGCATCCGATGCTGGACGACTCGGCCGAGGCGCTGGTGGCCGCCGCCGATGCCGCCCTCTACCGAGCCAAGAAGGCCGGACGAAACAGGATCGGCGTCGCACCATCCCACTCGTCCGACCGCGAGCCGGCCTTGACCGCGGCCTGAAGCGAGCCTGCCGGACGACTGCGGATGGGCTAAAAGCGCGCGCCATCCGCGGGAAGGTCCATCGTACCCGAGGCCTTTTCGTCTCACGAAGCCGCGTGAGCGAAAGACCGAGCTAATCGCAAGCGCGCGTCCACGCCCTTCGCGGCAGGACCGCTCCTCGCCCTCACCGGGCCGCCATGTCGAGGGGCACGTCGACATCGTCGGTGATGGGGTTCGCGAACGGGTTGTCGGCCCGGAACGCCGCGAAAGCGGCCTTGGCGGACCGCAGGAGTTCCGGATCCGCCAGGACGTCGATGGCCGTCGCCGCCATGGCCTTGGCGGCGTGGGCCAGCCCCTTGTGCGCGGCGGGCGACCGGCCCTGCGCGGTGAGCTGCCACGAATGGCCCGGCGTCCCCACCGCGTAGCAGGCCGCGCGGCACTGCACGGTGGGCACGACCCAGCTGACGGTCCCGACGTCCGTCGACCCGACGGAGTGGTCCGCGACGACGTCGAGCGGGCAGACCTCCTCGCTGAGCGCCTCGCCCTCGCGTTGAGGCAGGCCGGCGCGCGCGTAGGCCGCACGGATGTCCTCCTTCGACAGCGTCTTCTGGATCTCGGCCGCGAAGGCGCGGTCGGCGGCGTCGAAGCCGGGGCCGCCCAGGCGTTGCAGGTTGGCGAACATCGCCGCCTCCAGCGGGCGGTTGCCGATCAGGTTGGCATCGCCCGAGAGCTGCTTGGCCTCGACCCGCGTCTCGCTCATCAGCGCGGCCCCGTCCGCGATGGCCCTCACCCGGCGCACGAGGTCCCACATCTCGCTCAAGCTGCGGGCCCGGATCAGGTGGCGGACGACCGCCCTGGCCTGGACGACGTTGGGCGCGATGCCGCCGGCGTCGATCAGGGCGTAGTGAACGCGCGCCGAGGACGGCATGTGCTCGCGCATGTAGTTGACGCCGATGTTCATCAGCTCGACTGCATCGAGCGCGCTGCGCCCGAGGTGGGGCGCGGCCGCCGCATGCGCCGCGCGGCCGTGGAAGGTGAACTCGACCTCGACGCAGGCGAGCGAGATCGGCTCCGTGACGCCCGTGAACGCGGACGGGTGCCAGCAGATCGCGACATCGACGTCGTCGAACACCCCGGCCCGCACCATGAAGCCCTTGGACGAGCCACCCTCCTCGGCCGGGCACCCGTAGTAGCGGACGCGCCCCGCGACGCCGTGAGCGGCCAGCCAGTCCTTCACGGCGGTCGCGGCCAGCAGCGACGCCGAGCCCAGCATGTTGTGCCCGCAGCCGTGGCCGTTGCCGCCGGCCGCGAGCGGCCGCTCCTCCGCAACACCGGCCTCCTGGCTGAGGCCCGGCAGGGCGTCGTATTCACCCAGGATGGCGATCACCGGCCCGCCCCGGCCCGCTTCGCCCATGACCGCCGTGGGGAGGCCGGCGACGGCCCGCACGACCGCGAACCCTTCCCGGTCGAGCATGGCCGCGTGCTCGGCCGCCGATCGGACTTCCTGGTAGTTCAGTTCGGGCGTGCCCCAGATCCGGTCGCTCATCGCGAAGAAGGCCGGGCTCTTGGCGTCGGCCAGATCCCAAACCTCGTGGCTGTTCCGCTGGTGCGCCATCCCGTCCTGTCCTTGCCCATCTGCAGCGCCGCCGCCGGGCAGCGTGAACCGTAGGTCTCGACCCTGCCCCGGCTCGCGTCCCGAAACGAAGGGATCGCCAAAAGGGGGCCGTTCGGGTCGACACATGCGGCCACCTTGTCCCGCTTCGGCTGCTGGCTCAAGGTCGCCCCCTCATCCCGCGTATCTCCAGGAGTTCCGCAACCGTGATGAACTTCGGTTTCGAAATCCCGCGCGGGCCAAGGCCTTCCGGATCGGCCCGGACGACACGATTTAGTCCGCTATCCCCCCCCGGCTGGCTGGGTCGCCTCGGGATGGACGTCGTGCCCGCCCGCGCCGATCGAGCCGCGGGCCCGGCGGCCCGTCCCTCTAAGACCAGGAGAACCCGACCCGTGCCGACACGACCATCGCATCGCGTCCTCGCTTGACGACGGGCTCCCAGACGGCCTCGCGCTTCGACGTGGACGCGCTCCTCGTCGCGCTGGGCGACGTGCCGGTCATCACCGATCCCGCGGTGGTCCGGCGCCGGTCGCGTGACTTCTTCTGGTACAGTCCGATCCTGAACGTGGAACTGGCCGGCAAGAGCGCCGACCTGATCGCCGCTCCCCGCAACGAGGCCGAGGTGATCCGGGTGGCTGCGGCCTGCGCGCGCCACCGCGTGCCACTCACGCCGCGCGGGACGGGGACCGGCAATTATGGGCAGGCGGTGCCGCTGGCGGGCGGCGTCCTGCTCGACTGTTCGGCGCTGACGGCGATCGAGTGGTCCAGGGGCGGCGCCGTGCGGGTCGCGCCCGGCCTCGTGATGGCCGACCTCGACGCGGCGCTCCGCCCCGATGGGTTCGAGCTGCGCATGCATCCCTCCACCAAGCGGAGGGCCACGATCGGCGGCTTCGTGGCGGGCGGTTCGGGCGGCGTGGGGTCGGTCACCTACGGGGGGCTGCGCGAGCCGGGCAACATCCTGGCGGCCCGCATCGTCACGCTGGAACCCGAGCCGCGCGTGCTCGAACTGCGCGGCGATGCCGCCCAGAAGGTCAACCGCGCCTACGGCACGACGGGGATCATCACGGCGCTCGAAATGCCGCTCGCCCCCGCCTGGTCCTGGGTTGACCTGATCGTGGCGTTCGACAGCTTCGGCGAGGCGATGGCCTTCGGCCACGCGGCGGCTCTCGCGGACGGGATCGTCAAGAAGCTGCTGAGCCCGATCGCGTGGCCCCTGCCGTCCTTCTTCACCCAGGTCCGCGCCGCTTGCCCGGACGGTCGGGCCGTGCTGATCGCGACCATCGCGGAGCCCTCGGTCGAAAGCTTCAAGGCGCTGCTCGGCGGGCGCGGCACGATCACGTTGGAGCGGCCGAGCCGCGACGACCCGGGCCACGTTCCGCTCTACGAGTATACCTGGAACCATACGACGCTGCAGGCGCTGAAGGTCGACCGCGGCGTCACCTATCTGCAATGCCTCCACCCGCACGACCGTCTGCTCGCGTCCGTTGCGGCGATGGAGGAGCGGTTCGCGGGCGAGATCATGTCCCATTGCGAGTTCATCCGCTTCGGCGGCCGGGTCACGGCGAGCGCGCTGCCCGTCGTGCGCTACACCACGCCCGAGCGCCTGGCGGAGATCGTCGCGATCCACGAGGAGAACGGCGTGCTGATCGCCAACCCGCACGTGGTGACGCTGGAGGACGGCAGCCGGCACAAGCGGGCCGACGCGGACCAGCTGGGGTTCAAGCGCGAGGTGGACCCGATGGGACTGCTGAACCCGGGCAAGATGCGCTCCTTCGTCCCCTCGCGGACGGTGTGAGCCTTGCGCGTCCTCTACCTCTACTGCCATCCCCTGCCGGAAAGCTTCCACGCCGGCCTCCGCGCGGAAGCCCTGGCGGGACTCGCGGCCGCGGGCCACGCGGTCGACCTGCTCGACCTTTATGCCGAGGGCTTCGACCCCGTGCTGACCGAGGAAGGGCGTCGACACTATCACGACGCGTCGCTCAACCGGCGGGGGCTGGAGGCGATCGTGGACCGGCTCCAGCGCGCCGAGGCGCTGGTGGTGCAGTTCCCGACCTGGTGCTTCGGGCCGCCCGCCATGCTGAAGGGCTTCTTCGACCGCCTGCTCATGCCGGGCGTCGCTTTCGACATCGGCGACCCTGCCAACGTCCGGCCCCTGCTCACCAACGTCACGCGGATCGCCGGCATCGTGACCTACGGGCGGCCCCGCCGCATGGTGTGGTGGATGGCCGACCCGCCGCGCAAGCTCGTCACCCGATACCTCCGCTGGCTGACGGGGGGCGCCAGGGCCGACTACTACGGCCTGTACCACCTGAACGTCGCGAGCGACCGGCAGCGCGACCGGTTCAAGGCCCGCGTCCGCACCGCGATGTCCCGTTTTCGATGAAGGCCGCCGCCTGATCAGGCCATCCTCCCGCTGGTGGCGGGACCTGTCGACCCGCGAGTTCGCGACGCTCGACACCGGGCGCTTCGTCGCCATCCTGCCGGTCGACGCCGTCGAGCAGCAGGGACCCCACCCGCCCGTGCGGGTCGATGCCGCCATCAACGCCGGCATCGTGGCCCGCGCGGTCGACCTCATGCCCGACGACCTGCCGGCCCTGGTGAGGCCGGCCGTGCCGGTGGGCAAGTCCAACGACTACTTGGCCTACCCGGGCACGCTGAGCCCGCCCGATGTCCTCGCGCGGGTGTGGTTCGAGAGAGGCAAGAACGCCAGCCAAGCGGGACGACCTCCGCGCAGCGCAGGCTGCGCACGAACTTGGCTTCCTTGCGAAAAGTTTGGCCTCGTGCCGCGGGACGTTCCGTGTAACCTCGCCGGGGGAAGGAAGCGCTGCGATGGGGGCCGGCACCGATCGGAGCTTGGCGCATGCGGACCTATCTCCCCCTCAACGCGCTGCGCGCTTTCGAGTCCGCCGCACGCCACCTCAGCCTGACGCGCGCGGCCGCCGAACTCTGCGTCACTCCCACGGCCGTCAGCCACCAGATCCGGTCGCTCGAAGACTTCCTCGACGCCCCGCTGTTCGAGCGCAAAAGCGGCAAGCTCATGCCTACACCGGCAACGTCGAGCGCCCTGCAGGACCTTTCGGAAGGGTTCGACAAGCTCGAAGCGGCGCTGCTGTCGCTCAACCGCCGCGGGGGCCGCCAGAAGATCGCGGTCGCGGCTTCGCCCTCCGTCGCCTCGCTCTGGCTGATGCCCAGGCTTCGACGGTTCTTCGTCGTTGCGCCGGAGATCGACATCAGCATCTCGACCGTGATCGCGCCCGCGGACTTCGACGAGGGCGCCTACGACGTTTCGATCTGCTGCACCGAGGACCATCCCAACCGCAAGGTCGAGCACCTCATGGACGAGGAGATCCTTCCGGTCTGCTCGCCCGCCCTCGTGTCGCCGGCGGCTCGGGACGGCGACGTTGCCCTGGACGACCTGCCGCTGATCCACGACGACAAGGCGAACGACCGCTTCCCCACCTGGCGGCGCTATTTCGAGGCCACGCGAGCGGTGACGCGCGACCTGAGTAGCGGGCTGCGGTTCAACCAGTCGAGCCTCGCGATCGAGGCGGCCATCAACGGGCACGGCATGCTCCTGGGCCGCGGCCGGCTCATCGCGCCCGCCATCGCCGACCGGCGGCTGATGCCGGTCACCGAGCGCGCCTATCCCCAGCGCTGCCATTATTTCACGCTGCGTCAGCCGGGCACCGCGTCCCGGCCGGTCAGGTCCTTCCTGGACTGGCTCGCGGCCGAGGTGGAAGCCGACGACGGCTCCGCCGCGTGCCCCTCAGTCCGACAGGGCGTGGGCGTCCCGATCCGACCAGACCAGCGTGACGACCTGCCCGACATCGACCGGCGCCGCGAAGAACAATTCGTCGGGGATCAGGGCCGACGCGTCCAGGCCCTCCTGCGTGGTCACCGACACGCGCACCATCGGCCCGAGATACTCGACGGTGTTGGCTCGCCCGGTCAGGCTCGTTCCACGCCGCGCTGATCCGGTCCGGCACCGGTCGGCGCGGACCGCGACCGGCCCGTCCGGCCCAGTCACGACGTTGTGACCGCCGATGAAGCGCGCCACGAACGCCGTTCTGGGCTTCTCGAAGATGTCCCGGGCGGAGGCCGCCTGACGGATCCGTCCCGCTTCCATGACGACGACGAGGTCGGCGAGCGCCAGCGCCTCGTCCTGGCTGTGGGTCACGTGGACGAAGCTGATGCCGAGCTCCCGCTGCAAGCGCTTGAGCTCGCCCCGCATGTGGTCGCGGAGGAACGGGTCGAGGGCCGAGAGCGGCTCGTCGAGCAGCAGCACCTTGGGCCGGGTGATCAAGGCGCGCGCGAGCGCCACCCGCTGCTGCTGGCCGCCCGACATCTGGGCCGGCAGCCGGTCCGCGAACCCGCCCATCTTGACGAGATCGAGGAACTCGCGCGCCCGCCTGCGCCGTTCGGCCTTGGCGACCCCGCGCACCTTCAGGCTGTAGGCGACGTTGTCGACGGCCGTCATGTGCGGGAACAGGGCGTAGTTCTGGAACATCATCGACGTCCCCCGCCCGCCCGGGGGCAGGTCCGTGACGTTGCGGTCGCAGATCAGGATGTCTCCCGCGCTGACCGGCTCGTGCCCCGCGATCATGCGCAGGGTCGTCGACTTGCCGCAGCCGCTCGGCCCGAGCAGGCAGCAATAGCTCGCCCGGGGGATCCGCAGCGAGACCGCCTCCACCGCGGCGGTGCCGCCGTAGCGCTTGGTCACGTCCACGAGCTCGACGTCGTAGCGGGAGGGAGCCGCGCGATCGGGCAGCGGGGTCGCGACGGCGGTGGCGGCGTGAGGAGCGTTCATCGTCGCCTCGTCAGGACGGTGGAGGCGCACGGCCACCGCTCCTGCGGCGCACCACGATGCCGATCGCCAGGAGTGCCATCGTCAGCACGCAGAAGGACACGACGGTGGTCACCGTCCCGAGGGCAAACAGGACGGGCGAGGTCGCGGCCGTCGTCATCGCCCAGATCTCGAGAGGGAGGGTGTTGGCCGTTCCCACCGTCAGGGACGAGCGGGCGAATTCGTCGTAGGACAGGGTGAAGCCGAACAGCGCCACGCCGATCACACCCGGCAGGATGATCGGCAGCACGACGTCGCGGAAGCGCTGCCAGCCGCTCGCCCCGAGGTCGGTCGCGGCCTCCTCGTAGCGGCGATCGAACCGCCCGATGGTCGCGAAGGTGATCATCAGGCCGAACGGCAGCGTCCAGGTGAGCTGGGCGCCGAGGCCCGAGGTGAACAGGCCCGTCCGCCAGCCCAGCTCCTTGAAGCCGAGCGCGATACCGAAGCCGACGAACAGGCTCGGCATCACCAGGCTCGCGACGGCCGTGTAGAAGAGGAGGGCCGCGCCGGGAAACCGCCGCCGGAACGCCATGCCAGCCGACACGCAGATCGCGGCCGTCAGCACGGCTGCGAGAAGCGCCGTTTCCAGCGAGCGCACGAAGGCGCTCGGGATATCGCCGATCCGGCCCGTGCCCGACAGCAGCTGCTCGAACCACAGCGTCGAGTGCCCGACCATCGGGAAGCTCATGCCGCCGTCCGGCCCCTGGAAGGACAGGACGACGATCACGATCATCGGCCCGTACAGGAAAGCCAGGAACAGCAGGAAGAACAGGCCGAAGAGGTAGAAGGACTTCGGGCGGGGCTGGCCGACCTCCGTCATCATCGCCGCGGCCTCATCCGGCCAATTCCCGGCGCACGTCCACGAGGCTGAAGATGCCGCCGACGAGTGCCACGACGACGATCAGCAGGATCACGGAACTCGCCGCGGCCGGCGGGTATTCGAAGGCGTTGAGTTCGGTGGCGATGCCCGACACGACGCCGGCGCTCTTGCCGCCGCTCAGGACGCGGACGACGTAGTAGTCGCCCATGACCTGGGTCAGCACCAGCACCGAACCCAGCGCGATGCCCGTCTTCGACAGCGGCACGACGATGTCGCGGATGATCATCCACTCGCTCGCGCCGGCATCCCGCGCCGCCGCGATCAGGCTGCGGTCGATCTTCGCCATCGAGTTGACGATCGGCGCGACCATCATCAGCGTAAAGATGTGGACGTAGGCGACGACGACCGCGAAATCGGAGAACAGCAGGAAATCGAGCGGCTGCCCGACGAGGTGGGTCGCAACCGCGACGTCGTTGAGGATGCCTTCCCGCCCCAGGAACGGGATCCACGAGATCATCCGGATCATGTTGGAGGTGAAGAACGGGATGGAGCAGGCCAGCAGCAGCAGGATGCGGCAGCGTAGCGTGCGGACATGGAACGTCAGGAAATAGGCGACGAAGAAGCCGACGACGAGCGTGATCGCCTCGACGATGAGGGCGTATTCGAGCGTCTTGAGGTAGAGCCGCCCGGTCACCTCGGAGGTGAAAATCTCCACGTAATTGTCGAGCATGAAGGCCGGGTAGATGTCGACCCGGCCGTAGTCGAAGAAGCTGACCACCACCACGAAGGCGAGCGGCAGCACGAACATCAGCAGCAGGACGAGCGCCAGCGGGGCGGCCTGCAGCCAGGACACGGCCGCACCGGGCCAGGGACGCCCGCCCCTGCGCGCCCCGAGCGAGGTCGACCGCGCGTCCCGCCCCGAGGGCGCCGCGACCGTCATGCCGAGATGAAATCGTTCCAGCGCCGCGTGAGGTAGCGCTGCTCGTCCATGAGGCAGTTCCACACGGCGACGTTGCCCATGCGCTCCCAGAGGGCGCCGCCGTCACGCTTGTTGCCGGCCTTTTCCATGAGCTTGCCGAACGGGTCCTTGATGTCCTGCGCGGCCGGCTTGCCCTCGTACCAATAGTCCCACTCGTAAGGTTCGAGGAACGCCTTCGTCGTGTCCGGCACGGTGCCGTAATAGCCCTGGCGCGCGATGAAGGCGCCCTGCCAGCCGGAATTGTACCAGTTGAGATAGTCCATGGCGGCGTCGAGCTTGATGCCGGACAGGTGCTTGAGGGGCACCAGCGTCACGCCCCAGCCGCGGTAGCCCTCCTTCAAGGGCACGAACTCGCAGGCGATGCCGCGCGTGCGCACCGCCGTCACGGCCGGCGACCACATGGACTGGATGACGACCTCCCCCGAGGCCATCAGGCTCACGGACTGGTCGAAGTTCTGCCAGAAGGACCGGAACTGGCCGCCCTTCTTGAGGTCGACGAGCATGCCGATCGTCTTGTCGATCTCGGCCTTGGTCAGGTTGCCCTTGTCCTCGTAGGTCATCTCGCCGGCCGCCTGGAGCGCCATGACGGCGTCGAGGATGCCGATGTCCGACTCGTCCACGAGCGCGGCCTTGCCCTTGAACTGCGGGTTGAACAATTCCGCCCAGCTCTCGATCTTGCGGCCGATGAGATCGGGGCGGATGCCCAGCGTGTCGGCATTGGTCAGAGTCGGGATGCTGGCCAGCCATTCGGTGGGGGTCGGGGACAGTTTCGTGCCGTCCTTGTCCGCGTAATACTGGAACTTGATCGGCGCGCCGCCTTCGGCGGAGGCTTTCCGGCCATCGGGATACTCGCCCTTGGAGAAGAGCGGCAGCGTCTTGTCCCACCATTTGTACTTCGCAACGGGGATCGGCAGCCCGATCTTCTGCTTCATGATGTCGGGCACGACGTTGATCGACAGGTCCGCGATGTCGATCGAGTCGGGCTGGGTGAACAGGCGGTTGAGCTGGGTCGCGTAGTCGACCGTCTGCATGTCGATCTTGAAGCCGAGGTCCTTGCTGGCCTGCTCCCCGATCTGCGGGATCACCGAGAAGGACTGGCCGACGTGGGTCAGCGTCACGTCCTTGATGTTCTGCGCCCAGATCGTCGGGAAGCCGGTGATCGCGCCCGAGCCCACCGCTGCGCCGGCTGTCGCGGCGCCGGCCTTGAGAAGCCCGCGCCGGCTGATGGATGAAGCGCTCGTGTCCGTCCGGTCCGTCATCATCGTACCCTTTCGACGGCCGCGAGGGTGTCACCGCGCCGGTCGGCCACCAAGCGAGGTGATTTCATCGCGCGATGAGAAAAGCTCGTGGTGAAATCGGAGGCATCTGCCGCCCGCTTGGGCGAAGACCTCCCATCACGCGGGCGCCGCCGGGGCCACCTTCACACGGCATCGCATCAGCGGCTGAATGTGTTCGCCGAACTGCTCGATGCCCAGGATGAAGTCGTCGAAGGTCAGCATGACCCCCTTCAGGCCGGGGATACCGGCGAGGTCGTCGAGCATGCGGGCGACCTCGGCGTAGGAGCCGATCAGCTTGAGGATGCCGGTCGGCTGCGGGTCCCGGATCACGCTGGCGAGATTGGACGCGGTCGAGCCGTCCTGGGCCTTCGCGTCGGCGGAGGCCTGATCGGCCTGCCATTGCAGGGCCTGGAGGTCGGTTCCCTCCTTGTAATGCTCCCATTTGGCAAAGGCCGCCTCGTCGGTTTCGGCGGCGATCACCATCAGCAGCAGGAGCGCGCCGACGTCCCGTCCGGTTTCGGCCACCGCGGCGCGGACCCGATCGACGACGCCCGAGGCTCCCCGCGTGTCGTTGAGACCGGTCGCGCCGACGAAGTTCAGGTCGCCGTGCTCGGCAACGAAACGCATGCCGCGGTCGCTTTGTCCGGCGCCGACGATCGGGATCGGCCGCGACGGCCGCGGGCTCAGGACGCAGTCGTCCATGGTGAAGAAGCGGCCCTTGAAGTCGGAGCGCCCCGTCGTCCAAAGCTCCCGCATGACCTGGACGTATTCGGACACGTAGTCGTACCGCCGGGCGAAATGCTCGTCGCCGGGCCAGAGCCCCATCTGCTTGTATTCCTTGGGTTGCCAGCCCGTCACGATGTTCACGCCGAACCGGCCGGGCGCGATGGAGTCGATCGTCACCGCCATACGGGCGACGAGTGCCGGCGGCATGGTCAGCACGGCCACGGACGCGAAAAGCTGGATCCGCTGGGTGACGGCCGCAAGACCGGCCATGAGCGTGAAGGACTCGAGGTTGTGGACCCAGTACTCGCTCGGGCCATCGTAGCCGCGCAGCTTGATCATCGAGAGCGCGAAATCGAGGCCGTAGAACTCGGCCCGCTGCACCACCGTCCGGTTCAGGTCGAAGCTCGGCATGGTCTTGGGCGAGGTCGTCGACATCAGCCATCCGCGGCTGCCGATCGGAATGAATACACCGACGTCCATGGGGCCGCTATCCCTTGCCACCTCGCCACCATCGGAGCGGGCGTCGCGACCCGCGGGCGTGGAGCGTGATCCTCGGCCGGCGTCCGATTCAGGCCAAGTGACGATTTCTCATCGGCGGCGGACAAAAGATGGCGGGGCAAGGAGCGTCAGATCGACTAGCCTCGGGGTTTGATGCCTTCGGAAGGTAGACGGACCTCATGGCGAGCAAGGTGGCGTTTATCGGCACGGGCGGGACGATCTCGTCGATCGGCCGCGGTCCACTCGACCTTCTGGACTACACCGCCAACGGCACGATGCTGCACGCCGACGAGATCCTGGCGGCGGTGCCCGCCGTCGCCGAGGTCGCCGACATCGTCGTCGTCAAGTTCCGCAACATCCCGAGCCCCGCGATCTACTTCCCCGAATGGAAGGAGCTCGTGGCGCTGTGCGAGCAGCTCGTTTTGGACCACCCGGACCTGGCCGGCATCGTGATCGGCCACGGCACGGCGACGCTCGAGGAAACGGCCTATTTCCTCGGCCTGACGCTGAAAGTGTCGGTGCCCGTGGTGGTGGTCGGTTCGCAGCGCCCGCTGAGCGGTCTGTCCACCGACGCCGCCCTCAATCTCGTCGCCGCGATCCGAACCGCCGCGAGCCCGGCGTCGCGGGGACGAGGCGTGCTGGTGGTCCTCAACGACGAGATCCAGGCGGCGCGCGACGTCACCAAAACCTCGACCTTCCGGTTGCAAACCTTTCGGACCGCCGACTTCGGCGTGCTGGGAAGCGTGGATGGAGAGTTCGTCCGCTACTACCGTCGGACGGAGCGGCGGAACGCGCCCGAGACCGAGTTCGACGTGCGGGCCCTGGACGTGCTGCCGCGGGTCGATATCGCCTATTCCTACGCGGGGTCCGAGGGGTCGGCGATCCGGGCCTTCGCGGCCGCCGGGGCCAGAGGCATCATCGTGGCGGGCTTCGCGCCGGGCATGGTGACGCCGGGTGAAACGGAGGCGATCAGGGAGGCGGTCGGAGCGGGCCTTCCCCTCGTCTTGGCGACGCGAGCCGGCAGCGGCGTCGCGCTGGACGGGACCAAGCTTCGGGCGCTCGGCATGCTGGCCGCGGATAATCTCACGCCGCAGAAAGCGCGCCTCCTCCTGGCGCTGGCGCTGACCGTGACCAGCGATCCCGATGAGATCCGACGCATCTTCGCGACCTACTGACTCGGGTTGCCCTCGGCCCCTGCGGTCCATCGGAGGTCTTCAATGATCCGCCCCAACGAGCTGACGGCGACGCAGGCCGTCGCGGCGATGATATCCGGCGAACTGACGGTCGAGGAGATGGCGCGGGCCTGCCTCGCGCGCATCCGCGAGCGAGACGCCGCGGTGAGGGGCTGGGTCCACCTCGACCCGGACCTCATCCTGCGCAACGCGCGCGATCTCGACGCCCGAACGGTCAAGGGCCCCCTCCACGGCGTTCCGATCGCCGTGAAGGACGTGATCCTGACGGCCGACATGCCGACGCGGAACAATTCGCCGCTGTACCAGGACAGCTTTCCCGCACTCGACGCGGCCTGCGTCAAGACCTTGCGGGCCGCGGGCGCCCTGATCTTCGGCAAGACCGACACGACGGAGTTCGCGGCCGTGACGCGCGGCGGCACCGCCCGCAATCCGTTCGACCCCGAGCGGACACCCGGCGGATCGTCCAGCGGCTCGGCGGCGGTCGTTGGCGACCTGCAGGTCCCCCTCAGCCTCGGAACCCAGACGGCGGGATCCACCATCCGTCCCGGCTCTTTCTGCGGCCTCTACGCGATGAAACCGACCTGGGGCGCCATCAGCCGGGAAGGGCTCAAGATGCTGTCGCCGAGCCTCGACACGCTCGGCCTCTTCGCACGATCGGCCGACGACCTCGACCTGCTCGCGGACGTGTTCGCGCTTGCGGACCGCGAACCCGCGCGGCCCTTCGCGCTTGCGGGCGCGCGCATCGCGACCTGCCGTTCGCCGGCTTGGTCCATGACAGAGTCCGCGACCCGGGACGCCTTCGAGCGAGGTGTCGCCCTGCTGCGGGACGCGGGGGTCAACGTCGTCCCCCTCGATCTGCCCCCTGCTTTCGCGGACCTTCTCGACCACCATCGGGCCGTGATGTACGGCGAGGCGGCCGTCAGCTTCCTCAGCGAGATCCGCACTCACCCGGAGCTCCTCCACGAGGACCTCACGGCCATGGCCGAGAACGGCAGGGGCATCACGAGGGCTGCCCTGGTCGCGGCCTACGACGCGGCAGCGCAGTGCAGGATCGTGTTCGACGGGATCGCCTCAGGCTTCGACGCCGTCTTGACGCCGAGCGCGCGGGGCGAGGCCCCTCTGGGCACGATCACGGGCGATGCCGCCCTGAATGCCATGTGGACGCTGTTGCACGTTCCGGTCGTCAACGTGCCGGGTTTCGTCGGTCCGGCCGGGATGCCGATCGGCTTGTCACTGACGGGACCGCGCTATTCCGACCGCCATCTGGTGCGCGTGGCAAAGGAGGTTGAACCTCTCTTCGGCACGCGCGATAGCCGCTGATCGTTGGCTTTCTCGCCTGGCCAAAAAGGCCGGGACAAGTTCGCCGGTGGCCGTCGCACGGACTCGCCGAGGGCGACGCACCTGCCCCAAGGTTGATGCCCAACTTGGCCGGCCTGTACCGCAGGGCTTCGACTTCAGGTTAACGACGGCCGGTTCTGCCCTTCTTCCCTCGGGGGAGACGGCGGCCAAAGGCCGGATGAGGGGTCTTATTGGCGCGGAAAGACCCCTCATCCGCCCT
>CAXTFJ010000119.1:0-10968 GCA_964243405.1 uncultured Lichenihabitans sp.
GAACGCGCAGGTCGCCGCCGCTACGACGGTCGCGGCCATCCAGGCCGTCACCTGGTCCTGACCGAGCTCGCCTGAGCCAACGATGACGAGCCGCCTCCGGGCGGCCTCCTCTCTGCCCGACCCCGCGAGGCGCCGATGACCGCTGGACCCTATCCCGTCCAGGCGCCCGGCCTCGGGTTCGGCTACGCACCTCCCGGCGCACCCGGTGGCCCGAGCGGCCCAGGATGCCCACCGGCCCCGCAGCTTCAGCCCCTGCTGCTGCGCATCGGCGACGACTGGTCCATCCCGGTCGTGCTAGCCGACACGCTGGGCAACCCGCTCGACCTGACCGGCAGCACGGTGACGGCGCGGCTCTACGGCCCGTTCCCGATCGACGTCGCGGGCGCCAACGGCTCCGTCTCGGTCACGGCTCCAGCCGAGGGCGGCCTAACGGTACTGGTCAATGGGACCGCGACCGGCAGCGTGGTGCCGGCCAGCCCGTTCACCAAGACGCTGTCCTGCTCGCTGTCGATCGCCGTCGTCGACTCCCTTGGACATCGACACACCTACGACCCGATCCCGCTCCTGCCGCTCCTGCCGCAGGCGGCCTCCTTCGTGCCCGCGCAGGTCGCGACGCAGCTCCTCACCGCCTACCAGCAGGGCCCTGCGGGCGCGTCGAACTCGCTGACGGCCGCGCAGGTCGAGGCGCTGGTGACGGCGGCGGTGGCGGCTGCAGCGATCAGCGGGCCGCCCGGGCCTGCGACGACGCTCACGATCGGTTCGGTCACCACGGGCGCGCCAGGAACGCCGGCGGAAGCCGAGATCACCGGCGCCGCACCCAATCTCGTCCTGGACCTGACGCTGCCGGAAGGCGAACCGGGTGCCGGAAGCGGCAGTCCCGGGCCCAGCCCGGCCGTCGTCCTCACCTTCGCGATCAGCGCCGCCACGAGCTTCACGGCGACGCACGCCTTCGCCTACCGACCTCGCGCCTGGCTCACCGATGCGGACGGAACCGAGGTCGAGACCGACGTCGCCTACGCGGGCGAGCAGGTCACCGTGACGTTTGCGGCGCCCTTCACCGGCACCCTCTACCTCGGATGATCGCCCATGGCTCGTAAGTTCCTCAACGGCGTCGATGTCGCCGGGCAGCGCGTCCAGAACGTCGGTACCGCCGCGGTCGCCACGGATGCGGTCAGCCTCGGGCAACTCGAGTCCTTGATCGCGGGATTGTCCGCGGGCAGCGGCGGAGGCTCGCACAAGTTCGCCACCACGATCGGTGACGGCTCGACCACCAGCATCCCGGTCACGCACGGCCTCAACAGCATCGATGTGTCGGTCGCTATCTACCTGGTCGCGACGGGCGAGTCGGTCGAGGCCGACGTGGTTCGAACCAGCGCCAACGTCGTGACGCTGACCTTCGGCGCGGCCCCTGCGTCCGGTGCCGTCCGCGTCGTCGTCCAGGGCTAAGCCGCCATGGCTGTGCAACAGCTCGGCGCCAGGGCCTCACGACCGCTCGACGCGATCAGCCTCGACGACCTCGTCCTCCTCCTCGCCCCGATCCTGCCCACGTCCCCGCCGGCCCAAGGCGGCCTTTGGCTCAACAACGGCGTGGCGACGATCGCCCTGCCGGGCGCGCCTGGAACGACCTCGCCGTCGTCTATCGACCCCGCCTATTTCCCCTTCGGCCTCCTGGGGCTTGCCCCGACGTCGTCTGCTGGGGGTAGCGCTGCTGCGGCGGTTGCGAACTACGGCACGGCCCTCGCGGTCGGCAACCAGATCACCGTCGGCGGCCTGCTCGGCACGGCGCAGGTCTCCCACGTCCCGGTCAAGCCCTATAGCCTTAACGTCGAAGGGACCTACGGGCCGATCACGGCAACAAGTGCCAACGGTCTGCGCTTCGAGGTGCGCGGGACGGACAACGACGAGGACTTCGACGTCGCCGGCAAGAACCGGTCCGAGCTCGTCTTCGGCGGGACTACCATCGCTCCCTACTCGACCTTCGTCGCCGACTTCCAGGTGATGATGGAGAGCAACGGGACCCTCACGGATCGCGCCTTCCTGTCGCTGATGCAGGTGCACGGCGACGACGCGCTGGGCTATGCCGCGCCTTTCCTGCTCGGGGTGGTGACAGTCAACGGGCAGGAAGTCGTCAACGTCGGGGCCAACTCCTATTCGGCGTCGGCCGCCAATCACCAGACCTCGCGGCAGTTCCTCACGACGCAGCCCTTCGTCCGGGGTGCCTACCACACGGTCCACGTCGAGTTCGTCCCCGACATGGGCGAGGGCGCGGGCCGCATCCTCGTCGTTTGGGACGGGGTGACGATCGTCAACCAGACCGGGATCGCCACCAACTTCCCGAACGCCACGGCCTACCCCTACGCCAAGATCGGCATCTATGCCGCCCAACCGACCCAGGCCGCCGACACGGGTTTGGTCGCCCACCACCGCGCCGCGACCTTCGCGATCCAGTCGCCCGGCCAGCCCGCGGCGCAGCCGGGGGCTCAGGCCGCACCCCCCGGCATCCTTCACCCGACCTACGCGGCCTTTGGGCTGCTCGGCGCAGCGACGAACTGAGGACCCAGAACCATGGCCGCTAGCGACCTTCTGCTGAAGGATCAATCCTCCACGCCGGTACCCTTCGCGCCCGAGTCGACCGACCAGGGCACGAACGCGGCCGGCACCGCCGTCAAGCGGCCTGGGTTCGGCCTGGCCGACGGCGCAAACGTGACGCTCGGCGCTAAGGCCGACGCGGTCTGGGACGGCGCGGCCGCGGCGCCCAGCCTCATGGCCGTCATGAAGGCCGGCGTCGCGCGCCTGCTCGGCATCGGCGGAACCACGGTCGCCGTGTCGGGCACGGTGGGCCTTGCGGGCGGCAACGCCACGGCGGTGAAGACCGATGGTTCGGGTGTCACCCAGCCGGTGTCCGGCACCGTGAACCTCGGCACGCTGAACGGCGCGGCGACCGACGCGACCTTGGTCGCAATCAAGACCGCGCTCCTAGCGCAGGTCGACCTCGCCAACCTCCTCGTCACCGACGGCACGACCTTCTTCGTGCGCCGCGAGGCGGTGAACGAGGGGACCGGCACGATCACCGTCTCCTTCGAGACGATGGCCGGCGCCGCCGCGACCCCGACCGTCGCCAACCTCGTGCCGGTGAACGCGAACGGGACCCGCACCGTCGAGACCGTGCTGTTCGACGCGACCGCGGGCGGGACGGGCTATTCAAGCGGCGACGTCATCGCCCGCGTGCTGGTCTATGACACCGCCGCGAACAACGTCGTCGCCTCCTACTGGCACGACCTGACGTCGGGCGCGGCCATCGCCACCGCACCCTCGGCCGCCAACCTCGTCGAGCAGGAGCGCGGCCTGCCGACCGGCGCCTCCAAGGACACCTCGCTCCAGTCGATCCTGGCCGCGCTGCAGGGGCTTCTCAAGGTCGACACCGTCATCCCGGCGAGCGCTGTGGATCGCGGCGCGCTGACCGCGGTTGCGGGCAAGACCTCCTCAGTCACTGCGGGCGGCTCCAACTACGCGCAGGGTGACACCATCACCAACGCGGCCGGCGTCTTCACGGTCTCGGCGGTCACGTCGGGCGCGGTGACGGCCGTGACGGCCACCACCCCAGTGAACTTCACGACCCAGCCGCCGTCCGGCGCCCTGGCGCAGACCGCGACCTCCGGCTCCGGCACGGGCGCCACCCTCACCCCGACCTTCGTACCTGTGGCCGTGCTGCTCGCGCCGGCCAACGCCACCCGGCGCTACACCGCCTACCAGAACCAGTCGAGCCAGAGCGTCTGGGTCAGCTCGATCGCGCAGGCGACCGCCGACTTCCACTCGCTGGTGATCTTCGGGGGCGACTACACCGACACGCCGGCCCACCACGTCGGGCCCGGGGCGATCTACGTGATCGGGACGACCTTCGGTCAGCCCGTGTACGCGCGGGAGGCCTAATCGATGCCGTACTCGTCCTCCTACGGCGCCCGCGCGCTCGCGCTCAGCGCCCGTGCCCGCCCGCTCAGCCGCAACTGGGCCCTGTTCGGCGATAGCCGGGCCGCGCTCGGCACATCCAGTTTCGCGTCCTCGACCGCCAACTGGACCCTGCTCCAGACCGAGGCGTCGACCCCGGTTGGCAAGCGCAGCACGGGCATCCCGTTCTGGGTCGAGGTCTACTCCAAGGGGGCTATCCGCTTTCCGGGCACGCTGAACTTCGGTTTCTCCGGCGACACGATCGTCAACATGGCGACACCCGCCCGTATCGGCGCGGCGATTGCCAAGTGCCAGCAGCTCAACGCGGCCGGCCTGATGCTGATCGCATCGACCAACGACCTGACGGCGGGCACCTCGCTCGCCACGATTCTGGCGGCGCTCAACACCATCGTCTCGCAGTGCCAGGCGGCCGGCCTACCGATCGCGATCTGCACCGACACGCCGCGCGGCTACACCGGCGGTACGGCCTACCAGCTCTCCGGCCAGAACCTCATCAACCATCGCGCCATCCGCCGGTACATTCTGACCACCTTCGCCAATGTGCCGGGCGTCTATGTCGTCGACGCGATGCCCTACCTGATCGATCCGACCCAGTCGGTCGCGGCGTACCAGGATTCGAGCTACGCGTTCGCCGATACCCTGCATCCGTCGTGCAAGGGGTTCCAGATGATCGCGCGATGCGTGGTCGAGCAGCTGATGCCGCTCTACGGGCCCTACCACTACGTGCCCGAGGACTCTGGTGACCTCTACGACGCCGTCACCAATGTGAACGGCGGGATCGGCGTAAACCCGTTCTTCACCGGCACGGGCGGCAACGTGGTCACGGCCGCGCAGGGTTCGGGCACGCTCGCGACGAGCTGGTCGGCGCTCTACAACAACAGCACTCGGCCAGGGCTCAACGTTGCCTACACGCAGGGTTTTGCGAAAACGGACCCGCTCACGGGCCGTCCGCGGCTGGCGCAGCGAATCGCCTATTCCGGCACGCCCACGGGCGGCTCCCAGCAGTACGACGGCCTAGGGCAGACGCTCTCGACCACCACCTATCCGGCGGGCACGAAAATCCGTGTCGTGGCGGAGATCGATGTCGCGGCGGGCGCGACCGGGCTGCAGTCGATCCAGATCGGGATCGAAGGCAACCGGTCGAACAGCCCTGCCAACCCGTCCAATTCGACGTTCTTCGTGGGCTACGCGGGCCAGGACAACGGCTACCCGATCGACACTACGCTGCCGATTCAGAACGGGTTCTGGATCACCGAGGACATCGTGCTACCCTCGGACGTGAGCGCGAACTTCCTGCGCATCAAGAACCTGTTCGCGACCGGCGCGGCGGTGTCGGCCACCATCGACATCTATTCCATCGCCGCGTTCATCGTCCCGTGAGCCCCTTCGCCGCCGTCCCGCTCGCGGACAAGACGACCATCACGATCAACGGCCAAGCCGTGATGGTCCAGTGCCAGCCGGCGCCGGACAGCTTCGCCCGGTTCGGCTCGCTCTACCGGGCCGAGCACCGCGCGGGCGACCTGTGTTGCCAGTCGGTCGACGACCCGCACGACCCGCAGAAGAAGCGGAACGAGATCGAGTTTCCACCCTTCCTGCCGAACGGCGCCAAGGAATGGATGGCCCTCTCGTTCATGATCGAACCGGGCCAGACCTTCACCCCGCCGAACACGGTCCTCGTGCTCCAGGATCACCTCGACGTAGCCCTTGGGGCCAAGCCACCCGCGCTCTGCCTCCACGTCCGCTCCGTCACGGGGCGGCCGGGCGAAGAGATCGGCTTCCTGGACGAGACGGGCACGCATTCCGCCTACGTGCCCTTCGTGCGCGGCCACTGGTACCGCGCCGTCATGGCCTTCACCAACGGCTTCGGCGAGCCGACCGGGAGCCTTGAGGGCTGGCTGGACGGCGTGAAGCTGCTCGACGTGTCGGGCGTTGTCACGGGCTACAAGGGGTCCGGGCCGAGCTACGCCAAAGCCGGGATGTACCAGATCGACGGCGACGTGGCGTGCGTCGTCGTGATCGGCAACCCCGAGATCGCACAGGCGCCGGGCAACCTGCTCTCGCGCATCTGACCTCGGCCGGCCGCCTCCGGGCGACCGCCACACCCTCGCCCGATAGAGGTCCGCCATGCCCTTCTCCGCCCCGGCATGGCTCACGCCCGACTTCCGCTACGCCGGAGACGACTGGACCGGCGACAACGCGCTGCTGTTCACGGTCTACGGCGCCGCGCCGGTCTTCGCCGCCGACGGCGTGACGGTGCTGACGCCCGGGGTGCCGCGCGACCTCACCGGCTACACGGTCTCGGGGACGCTGCGGCTGCAAAGCCCGAGCGCGCCGGGCCTCGACCCGACCCACGGGTCCGCGACGCCCATCCCGACCGGGACGCTGGTCGACCCCGCGGGTGGCGTGATCGCGCTGTCGCTCCCGGCCGGCCGGACCCAGCAGCTCCCGCGGCAGCCCTACGGCCTATCCGACCCAAGCCAGGCGCTGCTCATCGTCCAGCCCCGCGTGGTCGGGCCGCAAGGGGCCGTGACGGTCGGGCTGCAGCAGATCTTCGTGTTCTAACGTGGCCGTCATCGTCAGCCTGCCGCCGCAGCGCGCCATCGCCGTCGCGGCCCCGCGCGCACCTGCGGCCGTCGCTCCCGCCTCGCGCCCGACCACCGGCGCGGCGGTGGCGATCGTGCTGCCCGCCAAGGGTTTCGGCTACGCGCGCTACGTGCAGGCCGCGAGCGATCCCGTCGTGGTCCTGAGCGCCGGGGTGAAGACGCGGCTGCTGATGACGGTCGATCCGGGCGCGTCGCGCCTCGCGCTGCGGCCACCGTTCCTGGGGCAAACGCTCTGGGATGGCGCGTTGCTGAAAGCGGTCCACCAGGACGACGTGATCGACCTTCGGCTCAACCTGACCGTGACCGGCTTGGTGGCTGGAGGATCGCTTGCGGTCGAGGCCGATATCGTGGGCGGTCCGCCCGCGCTGCAGCTCTCCCAGGCGCTGCCGAGCCAAGCCGGGCAGATACAGACCTTGTCCTTCTCGTCCTTCATCGCGGCCTCGGCCAGCCTGCTCGCGACCAACGGGGCGCAGCTCTTCCTGACCAGTACCGTCCCGGTTCAGGTCGGCGCCTCCATCCTGCTGCTCGCCCCGCAGGATAGCGGGTCGTGAGCGCGATTCGGGTCTTCTTCGCCACCAACGAAATCCTGATCGACTCCTACCCGCAGCCCTTTATCGCGGGCTCGCTGGTCGCGACGCTGAACAACGGCGCGATTGAGATACGCCGGATTGAGAGCGACTTCCTGTTCACCGCCATCCCCTGGCAAATGGTGGGCGCGCGGGACTACTCGACCTTCGCCTCGTCCGACGAGGTCATGGCCTACCTCGCGGCCGAGTTCGCCAAGACGCGTCCGGTCGGCGACGCTTTCGGGATCGCCACGGTGACGGCCCAGGCTCTCGCGGCCGGGATGCCCGTGGCGGTGTCGCGCGCCACCGGACAGCTGATGTCCGCCCGGTCGGACACCTACGCGCTGGCCTTTGTGGCCGGCCTCGCCGCCGCCGATACGGGACAGGGCTTCGCGGTCCAGCCCGGACGCGGCGCCGTCACCCTCGACGACTGGACTGCCGCGACCAGCATACCCGCGCTCGCCCAGGGCCAGCCCTACTTCCTCGCGCCCGGCGGCGGACTGAGCTTGGCGCCGATCCAGACCGGATCGGCCTGCGTAGTCCGCGTCGGCGTCGCGGCCTCGCCCACCACGCTCGTGGTCAGCCCGACCGATCCCCTCCTGCTCTGAGGACACCTCGCTATGACGATCCGCATCCCGCTCGTGCTCGGCAACGACGGGCTATCCCAGCAGCTGCAGCCGGGCGACTCAATCTCCGCTCCGGTCAACACGCCCTCGATCCGTGCGGTCGCGAACGGTGAGTCCTCGTCCGCCCTCGCGTTCGGCATGCCGGTTTACGCCTCGGCCGCAGACACCGTGAAGCGCGGGCAAGCCAACGCCAAGACGACCGGCTCGGTTATCGGCCTCGTGTTCGACGCCACCATCGCGGCGGGCGCGAACGGCAACATCGCGGAAAGCGGCGTGTTGGTCGGTACCACCGCGCAGTGGGACGCCGTCGTCACCGGGGAGGCTGGCGGCCTCACGTTCAACGCGCTCTACTTCCTCGACGCGGCGAACGTCGGCAAGCTCACCACCACCGTGCCGAGCGGCGCCGGCACCGGCGTCGTCAACACGCTGGTCGGTCGCGCGATCTCATCGACCGAACTCGAGATCAACATCCAGGCCCCCATCCTGCTCTGACCGCGGGCGCGCTGATCCATGGCCGCCACCTCGCGTCCACCGCTGGTGGTCGGCGCTGACGGAATCCAGCAGCAGATCCAGGCGGGCGACGCTTTCTACCTCGGCACCTACACGGTGGCGCTGCTGCCGACCGGGGCCGGGATCAAGGCGGGCTCGCTCGCCTACGCCAGCAACGGGCGAGCGCTCACCGGCGGCACGCTGGGAGCGCTCAACACTCAAGCCGCAGGCGCCGGCACGGGCTGCCTCGTGACCTACTCGGGCAGCGCTTGGCAGGTCGCCGGGACCGCCTCGACCGTCGCGGCCTGACCGCGCCTCCACCGATTCTCACGAGGTTCTCATGCCCGGCTTCACCGTCCGCTCCACGAGCGGGGCGCAGGCGAACCTGTCGCTCATCAGCCTGCCGGACGGGACCGCGGCCATCGCCTACGTCCTGGTGGACGGAAACGGCGTCCCCTACAGCTTGGCGAACGTGCTGCGCACCGGGCCCGCCATCGTGCCGGCGACCTTCACAGACCGGTCCGGGACGATCGCGGTCGCCAACGCCACCACGCTCGACATCCCGCCCGACCCGAACCGGGTGGGCGGATCGTTCCGTGCGGGCGCGGCCAACACAGGCGTCATCACGGTGGCGATCAAGAACGCGGCTGGCCTGCTGCACAGCGAAGTGCTGCAGCCGGGCGACGGCTTCGGGCTGACCGTGAACGGCTACGTAATCCAGGACGAGATCGGCATCTCCGGCACCGCGGCAGGCGACACCTTCACCGGCGTCACCTTCGTCGGGCCCGCGTAGCGCTCACCGTCAGGCCGCTTCCCAGCCGCCCGCACGGCAGCCTCCCCAGTCTCAGGACCCGCCCATGTTCGACGGTCTCGTCCAGTCCGGGCCGGGCGTCCGCACGTTCAACGGGCGTCGCCCGTCCAACGGGAACGTCAGCCTGCAGGCTGGCGACCTGCCGACCGGCCTCACCATCCTCAGCCCGTGGAAGCAGGTCTCGGCCGCCACCACCGCGGCGAATGGCGACCACCTTCTCGTCGATACCCGGGGCGGCCCCTTTGCGATCACGCTGCCTGCGGTCCCCTCGCCCGGCAACGCGGTCACGCTGAGCGACTACGGCAACTCGTGGAGCACGAACCCGCTCACGGTCCTGCGCAACGGTAGCCTGATCCAGGGCCTCGCCGACGACCTGTCGTGCAACTACACCGACAACTACGTCCAGCTCGTCTACCAGTCCGTGACGCTCGGCTGGACGATCCTGGCCCTCGCCGCACAGCCCGGCGTTCCAGGCCCTGCCGCGCCGGGCCTGCTGATCGGGACGCAGCAGACCCTCGCGGCCCACCGCGTGCTCATGGCGGCGGCCGACGGCTCCGCGATCACCGCCGACCCGACCACGACCCCCTACGTGTTCCTGGGCCTGTCCCTCGCGGCCGCCACGCCGGGGTCCAGCGTCGGCATCTTCCTGGCCGGCCTGCTGTCCGACCCGTCCTGGTCCTGGACGCCACTCGCGCCCCTGTTCGCCGCGCCCGGCGGTCTGCTGACCCAGACCCCGCCCACCACGGGAATCTCGCACCAGATCGCGACCGCGCTCACGCCGACGTCGATCTTCGTCAACCCGCAACCGCTCGTCACCCGCGCCTGAGGAGACCACCATGGCCGCCACCCAACGCGTGCTTGCCCTCATCGGCGGCACGGTCAAGGAATACGTCGCCCTGATCGCCAGCGCCGGGGCCGCGAGCTCCGGCCAGCTCGTCGCGCTCAATGCGAACGGTCTGGTCGACACGACCATGCTGCCCGCCAGCGTGGCGGCCGACGTCCAGACCCTGACCGCGTCCGAAGCCATCGCGGCCGGTGCCTTCGTGAACATCTGGAGCAACTCGGGCGCCTTCGCGGTCCGCAATGCCGACGGGTCAACGACAGGTAAGCAGGCCGACGGCTTCGTGCTGATCGCCGTTGCGTCCGGTGCGGTCGCAACCGTCTATCTGAACGGCATCAACAACGCGGTCTCCGGCCAAGTGCCCGGCCTCGTGTTCCTGTCCGACACGGCCGTGGGCGCCACGGCGACGGCGGGTGCGACGACGGCGGGCCACACCTTTCAGCAGATCGGCATGGCACTCTCGGCCACATCGATTCAGTTCGACCCGCAGGCGCCCGTCGTCCGATCCTAAGTTCTACCGGGAGGCGGCTCGATGACCGTTCGCAAGCCGCTCGTCCTGGTCGGGAACTCGTACCAGGAACTGCCCTCGACCGACGCGCTGCTTGATCAGGGTCCGCGCACTCCGGTTCCCGACACGGCCTACACGATCCTGACGACCGACCGGCTCGTGGCCGTCACCGCCCTCACCGCCGCGCGGGTGCTGACGCTGCCTGCGTCTTCGGCCTATCCGGTCGGCGCCATTCTGTGGGTGATGGACGAGAGCGGCGCCTGCTCGGCCACCCTCACCCTCACCCTGGCGGTGAATGGGACGGACACGATCAACGGCGCCGCTTCGGCCGTAATCGCCAACGCGAACGACTTCCTCGCGCTGGAGTCGAACGGCTCCGGCAAGTGGACCATCGTCGACTTCACCGGCGCGACCACCGCGCAGCTCGCCAACCGCAACGCGATCATCAACGGCAATTTCGCGATCAACCAGCGCGGCTACGGCTCGGGGAGCACGCTCGCCGCCGGCGGCTACGCGCACGACAGGTTCAAGGCCGGCGCCGGCGGCTGCGCCTACAGC
>CAXTFJ010000119.1:10978-14362 GCA_964243405.1 uncultured Lichenihabitans sp.
ATCGTCGCGCAGGGCACGCCCGTGCGCGCCGCGATCAAGAGCGGGACGATTGACGGCGCGAAGATCGGCGCCACCACGCCAGCCGCAGGGTCGTTCACCTCGCTAAACGGCGGTCCGCTGGACGGTTTCCACAATCGGATCATCAACGGCAATTTCGCGATCAACCAGCGGGCGGTCTCCGGTTCCGTCACCCTCGCGGCCGGGGCCTACGGGCACGACCGATGGAAGGCCGGGGTGGGCGGCTGCACCTACACTTTCGCGACGTCCGGCGCCGACACGGTGCTGACCATCACGGCCGGCACGCTCCTGCAGGTGGTCGAGGGCGCCAACGTCGAGAGCACCCAGTATCGGCTCTCGTGGCAGGGTACCGCGACGGCGCGGATGTACCAGAGCACGGCGTCGGGCTCCTACGCCGCTTCCTCAATCGGTTTGAGCGGGGTGACAGCCGGGTCGACACTGACGGCCGAGTTCTCAACCGGCACGCTCAGTCTCGTGCAGATGGAGTTCGGTAGCGTCGCCACGCCCTTCGCGCGGCGTCCAATCGGGATGGAGACGCTGCTGTGTCAGCGCTACTACACCGTCAACGGTTACCTGTACGGGTTCGCCGCCTCGGCCACGGCTATCACCGTTCTCTGGTACATGCCGACGCAGATGCGCGTAGCGCCGACCCTCAGCGTGCTGACGACTGCCGTTCAGGGTGAGAGCCCTCCGCTGACCACCAGCTACACGGGCGCGAGTTCATCGATCACGGGCTCGCACGGCAACGTGCGGTCGTTCGACCTGCAGGTCGGAGGCTTCTCCGGGCTTACCGCCGGGCAGTTCGCATCAATCATCCCGGGAATGCTCGCGGCCTCCGCGGAATTGTAGGTCTCGAACTCCGCAGTCGCGTTCAGGCAGCCCATCGCTCGCCACCGACCTTCAGCGCGCTGCTCGCACGTCGCCCGGCCGACTCCGCACGCCAAGAGACGCCATGCTCAATCTCAGCGACTACACGCTCCGCGTCGGGGCACAGGGACCGATAGGTCCGATCGGGCCAATCGGTCCGGCCGGCGCTGGAACGACCATCAAGGGCACGGTCGTCAACTACGCCGCCCTCCCGACGTCTGGAGACACCAAGGGCGACGTCTACTTGATGCAAACAGCGGGCACCGACTCGCAAGGGCAGGCCTACGCGGCAGGTGACGGCTACGTTTACACGGGCGGCTCGCCGCTCTGGACTTATGTGGGGCCAATCAGGGGGCCGGTCGGAGGAGTTGGGCCGGTCGGTGCGCAAGGCGCGCCAACCACCGTCAACGGCAGAGCTGGGACCAGCATCACCCTGATCCCCGACGATCTGACGGCGTCCGCGCCGTGGGCGTCCTCGGCCGCCATCGTTCGCAAGCTCGGCCAGAAACTGAACACCGACCTCCCCAGCGTTGCCGACCTGGGGGCGTCACCCTCGGCCAGCGACTCCTACAATGCCGGGGCGTTTCGGGCCGCAGCGTCTGCGGTGACGTCGAGCGGCGGCGGCTTCGATATCCTGGTCCCTCCAGGAAGCTATCCGATCAACGCCACGGTCACCTTGGCCAGCCCCGGCACCCGCTTTCGAGGGTCGAGCAAGGGCAACACGACCCTCGTTCAGACGACGGCGAACCTGCCGCACTTGATGGTCGCGAACTACGCGCAGTCGTGCGGTCTCGCCGACATGACCTTGGACCGCTCCGTCACCGCGACGGGATCGACCACCACGGGCGAGGGCGGCAATGGGATCGAGACCGGCGACGCCCTGAACCTCTGCGAATTCTACAGGATCATTTCCCAGCACAACTGGAATGGCGCGCTGCTGAAGAGCTGCGCCTGGGGCACGCTCCACGAGTTCGCGGGTCTCAACAACCTCAACGACGGCCTGGCCATGACCAACGGTGCGGGCGGCGGTGGTGTCCAGTGGAACACCAGTGGCCGCACGCTGCTGCAGACGAACGGTCGCGACGGGCTGCGAGTGTTCTCCTACAACCCCGGATCGGTCACCAACAGCGAGATCATCCTCGGCGAGTTGGGTGCCATCACGACGTTTCAGAACGCCGGCTACGGCTTCAGGGCCTTGGGCTCGGCGGCCATCCCGATCCACGATATCCGCGCCGTGCTCGACGTGGCCGGCACGGATGGCCTGGGCGAGGCCTATATCGACGGCTACGGCGTGTCCTATTCTCTGCGCGTGGGGTTTGCCGAACTGGCCGGGCAGGAGGGGGTCTACTCCAATCAGGGCCCGCAGACGGACGCGATCGTCATCACCGCCAACAACCCGGACGGCATCATCGTCTTCATCAAGGTCAATGCTTCCGGGGGCCGCGGCCTAGTCTCGTCCGCTCCGCACACCATCGTCTGAGATCCCGATATCGACAACAGCGGCCTCAACACGGCGCTCAACTCGCTCCAAAGAGAAGCCATCAGTCTCAATGGAGCCGATAGCGGCATTGTTGGCGGCCGGATCAAGGGCGCAACCTATTGTGCCAGCCTCCAGGGTCCGCGGAACTTCATCATTGGGACTCAGCTCCTCAACGCCAGTGTAGCGCCCCTCACATTTTTGGCTGACACGACGGTGTTCTGCCCCGGCCAGCCCATTCAGCTTCCTGGCATACTGAGCGCCACGAACGCAGGCATCTTCGACGTCCTGGCCGCGACCCTGCGGTCCCCACCCACGACCGTCGCCACCCTCGTGTCCAGCGGCGCCCTGTACGGGCAGGGCCAGTACATGGGGTCCACGCTCCGCGTCTCCGACCGGAACAACCGTCCGGCCTACATGGGCGCGGACGGCGTCTGGAAGTGGGTGAGCGGGGACGTGAACGTCACCACGAGCAATTAATCCGCCTCATGCCGATCCAGCCTCTCCCCACTTGGCCGGAGGCGCCCATGGACATCTCCCCCGACCTCGCCCGCCGCCTCGCCGCGGTCGGACGCTCGTGGCTCGGCTCCGGCGACGCAGCGCTCGTGCTGGCCTGCGGCACGCGCTGGGCCCTCAAGCTCGGCTACGACGGCGATGACGCTTGGCCGCTCTGGGCGCGCTGGTGCCAAGCCAACCCCGGGCCGCACCTGCCGGTGATCGGCGGCGTCGAGGTGCTGGTCCATGACGGCTTCCCTGCGGCGTTCGTCGGGCTGATCGAGCGGCTGCACCCGACGCTGCTCGCGGCGCGGTGGATGAAGGATGACCGGACGCTTAAGCGCGACCCGTTGCGCCTAGCCGCGCTGATCGAGACGGCCCACCCGAGCGAGGCCGCGATGCTGCGGGCGGCCGCGGCGGCCTTCCCTGGCGCGCGGTGGGATGCCGGGCCCTCAAATTGGATGGAGCGGGACGACGGGGTGGTGGTGCTCACCGACCCGCTCGCCCGGTCCGCCGCTCATACCGAG
>CAXTFJ010000120.1:0-14275 GCA_964243405.1 uncultured Lichenihabitans sp.
GTCTGGTGGGCGTGGGTCAGGGACACCGTCCACGTCGACAGAAGCAGACCGGCCGCCAGGTGGGCGTCGGGATCGGTCGGGTCTCGCCCCACGCCTTCGGACAGTGCCGCGGCCGCGACTTGCGCGAACTCGTCGCGGATCGCCCTGGTCCGAGCCTTGAGGGTTTCACTGGCCTCGATCGTCGCGACGAAGCCTTGGCTCCTGGCGGAAAACTCGACGTAGGGGCTCCGCTCCGCGACCAGCCGATGGGCGAGCAGGCGTAGCGTCTCGATCGGAGCGACGCGCGGATCACGCTGCCGCAGGGCCTCGCGCAGGGTTTCGCGCACCTCCTCGTCGAGATCGAAGAACATGTCCTCCTTGCGGGGGAAATGGTTGAACACCGTCATTCGCCCGACGTCGGCGGCGGCTGCGATCTCGTCTACCGTCACGCGATCGAAGCCCCGCTCCATGAAGAGGCGCGTGGCGACGTTGGAGATACCTTGTCGCGTGGCGAGGCGCTTACGAGACCGGCGGTCGGATGGCGTTGACATGGAGATCCTGATAGCACAAATACATTTATACTGAGTATATAATAGGATCTGATCCATGGAAACGGTCGATGTCGTGGTCGTGGGAGCCGGGCCGGTCGGACTCCTGGCTGCCATCGAGCTGACGTTGGGCGGCGTGCGCGTCCTCGTGCTGGAGCGTCTGGCTGCCGCGAGCGTGATTATGAAGGCCTTGTCGGTGGGCCCGCTCGGAAGCGAAGCGCTCCAACGTCGCGGGATGGCCGCGGCCATCGCCGCCGCGGAGGCGCAGAGCTTTGCGACCATCGAGGCGTTCACCGGGGGGAACGGACCGGACCCGCGTGGAAGAGGATCCAGGTTCAGCGGCCATTTCGCCGGCCTGTCCCTCATCCGCAAGGACGCGCAGAAGGAGCCGGAGCGGCGGGCCCGCCTCGTGGACCAGCAGGCCGTCGAAACCATGCTGGCCGCTCGAACGCGAGCGCTCGGGATCGAGGTGCGCCGCGCGTGCGAGGTGACGACCTTCGTCCAGAGGGACGACGGTATCGACTTGGACTGGGCCTCCCCCACGGGCGAAGGCCGCCTCCGCTGCTCCTGGCTCGTCGGCTGCGACGGGGGGCGCAGTTCCATCCGCAAGAAAGCCGGCTTCGACTTTCCCGGCACGGCTCCGACGTCGACGATGTACACGGCCATGGCCGAGATCGATCATCCCGAGCGCCTGCTGCCCATCGGCTGGCGTCGCACATCGGGCGGCGTGTTCGCCTACGGGCCGTTTTCCGGCCGGTTGTTCATGCTGGACTTCAGCGGTCCGCCCGAGGACCGGCAGGCTCCGGTCACGCGCGAGGAGGTCGAAGCCGTGCTGCGCCGCATCAGCGGCGCGGACGTGCGCGTGACGGCCCTCCGAAGCGGGAGCCGGTGGACGGACAACACGCGGCTCGTCGACACCTACCGCCGCGACCGCGTGCTGCTCGCCGGTGACGCGGCGCATATCCATTCGCCGTTCGGCGGTCAGGGCATGAGCCTCGGGCTCGCGGATGCCGCGAACCTCGGCTGGAAGCTCGCCACGGTCATCCGCGGCGGAAGGCCTGAAAGCCTGATCGACACCTACACGGCCGAGCGGCGACCCGTCGCCGAGGCCGTGCTGGCCAACACCCTGGCCCAGACCGCCATCATGCGGCCCGATCCGCAAGCGGGCGCGATGCGGGACATCGTGGCGGACCTCATGCAGGTCGATGCCGTCAACCGGCACATCGGCGAGATGATGAACGGCCTTTCCACCCGATACGATCTCGGGTCGGACTTGGACGACGTCGGACGGCTGATCGGCGACAGGCCGATCCGCCACGGCGAGGCCGACGTCTCGCTCTACGATCTCATGCAGGACGGCGCGGGCGTTCTTCTCGATGCCTCGGCCGGGGGGACGGCGTCCGAGCTCGTTGCCGCCACCACGCGGAGAGTCCATTGCGCTGCCGTCGCGGCAGGACCTTCGATGCTGATCCGTCCCAATGCCTGCATCGCCTGGGTCGGCGAGGAGAACGGCACGGACGGGTTGGAGGACGCGCTCCATCGCTGGTTCAGCCCGGCACTGGACGGCGGACCTCCGGCACGATCCGAACACTGATCATCCCGAATCCACAACGAGCCTCGGAATGGCGTTCCCCACCTGTCAAACAGGTCGAGACACGCCACCTGGGAACTGGGCGGGGCTGGATGACCGCTCGACATGGTGCGGAACCGCCCGGCTCACAGCCCCGCGGCGGCGCGCAGGGCCGCGTTGATGCGGTCCTGCCAGCCCGGGCCTTCGGCCTGGAAGGCCTCCAGCACGTCCTGGTCGAGGCGCAGCGACACCGTTTCCTTCGCGCCGGGGATCGCGGGCTTCGCAGGGAGCGCGGGCGCGGCCTGGGGCGCGGGGCGGAAAGCCGCCTCGGCGGCGTCCCACGGGTCCTTCGTGCGGCGGGGTGGTCTCACCATGGGATCGGTCCTCGGCACAGGGCGGCCGGGCGCGCCGCCACGGCCGGATGTTCACGTTGAATGTGACAGTTTCCTTACATAGCGTCGGGTCCCGCACAGAGAAACAGGATCGGAACAGGGTTTGGCGCAGGGTCGCGAGGTCGAGTTGAAGTTCGCTATCGGTCACGAGGAGGTGGCCGGGCTCATGGCCCACCCCCTCTTCGCAACGTCCGGAGCACCGCCCGCCACGGCCAAGCTGAATGCGACCTATTTCGACACGCCCGACCGGAAATTGTGGCGCCGGGGCATAAGTTTGCGGGTGCGCGACGCGGATGGGCGCAGGACGCAGACCCTGAAGCAGGCCGGGACCTCCGCGATCGATCGCGGCGAGTGGGAGGCGGAAACGGACGGCACCGTCCCCTCGCTCGACTGGATCGCGGAAACGCCCCTGCGCCGCGCCTTCCGCCGCCGCGTCGGCCGCGACCTCGTTCCCTGCTTCACGGTGGACGTGGAGCGGACCACCTTCACCCTCGCCCACGGCTCGGCCGAGATCGAGGCCGCGATCGACCGGGGGTCGATCCGCGCGGGCCTCCGGTCGCTGCCGGTCCACGAGGTCGAACTCGAGTTGAAACACGGCGAGGTCGCCGACCTGTTCGGGCTCGCGCGGGCGCTGGTGGCCGACGTGGCCCTGATGCCAAGCCTCGTCAGCAAGGCCGAACGCGGCCACCGCCTGCTCGGCGACGCCGTGGATCCTCCCACGGCTCTCGCGCCGGGCCTGCCGGTCGCGGCGGCCGTCGAGGCCATCCTCCAGGCCTGCCTGCGCGACGTGCTGCTCGCGGTCGAGAGCCTCGATCCGGCGAGCGACGACGCGGAACCCGTGCACGGGAGCCGCGTGGCGCTGCGGCGCCTGCGGGCCGCCATGACCCTGTTCAAGCCCGTGCTGGCCGACGACGGGTTCGCGTCGCTGCGCGACGCGCTCACGTGGATGTCGGGCCTGCTGGGCACCGCCCGCGACCGCGACGTGATGCAGGCCGAAGTCTTCGATCCCGCAGCGGCCCGGGGCGAGATCCTCGGCGGTCACGACCTGGCGGAGCACATGCGGAGCCAGCGCAGGGCCGCGCGCGAGGCGCTGGCGGCGGGTCTCGCATCGCCGCGTTGGCGAACGGCCGCCACCGAACTCGTGGCCTGGCTGGCGGAGGGAAGCTGGCGGCAGTCCGAGGCCGCGTCGAGCCGCCTCGGCGACTTCCTCCGGACGCGATTGCGCAAGCGCCGCAAGCGGGTGGTGCGGATGGGCGCCGGCCTGGAGGCCGCCACGCCGCACGAGCGGCACCTGCTGCGGATCGAGGCCAAGAAGCTCCGCTACGCGCTGGCCTTCTTCGACGCGACCCCGGGGCTCGGCAAGGCTAAGGACTACCGGGCGCTGCAGGATGGGCTCGAAGCGCTGCAGGGCGCCCTGGGCCGGTTGCACGACGGCGAGGCGAGACGGGACCTGCTGCGCGCCGAGGTGTTCGCTTGGCAGGGGTCGGGGGACGCGGCCGACGAGCGGGCGACCTTCGCCGCCGGCGTGCTGGCCGCCGCGCCGCCGGACGACGCGGAGCTTGTCGCCGCCGCCGCCAAAGCCTTCAAGAAAGTTCGCCGCCACGCGCCGTTCTGAGCGTCGGCATCCCGTTTCGGAACAGCGTTTAATCGAAAATTAACGCTGTCGGCGGAAAACGGACGGATCAAGCACCGGGGTTGATCCATGTCCTTGCCGCTCAGAAACGACCAGACCCGCAATTCCGTCCTGAACATCTTCCCCGACGCTCCCGGCAAGGAGAAGCCGCGGGCGGCGGCCGACTTCCGGTCGATGGCCCGGGTCAGCGCCTCGGTCCTCACCCCCGAGCCCGCCAAGATGGACGCGCCGACCACCGCCGTTCAGCGCAACTCGCACAGCGCCTTCGACCTGCTCGACCAGGCTTCCAACGTCATCCCCGTGCTGATGGCGCGCTGCCGCCAGCTCGAAAGCGACCTCAACAACTCGCGGGAAAAGGCGCGCTCCGAGATGGAGGCGGCCGAACTCGTGGCGCAGCGCTACCAGACCATCATCCAGGAGTTGCAGGCCAAGATCAAAAGCGTGCAGGGCGACCTGCAGGCCATGGGCGACCGCGCCACCAAGGCGGAAAGCCAGACCGAGACGATCCAGATCACGGCCGACCGCACCCGGCAGCACGCCGCCGAGGCCGAATGCCTGACAGCCCTGTTCCACGACAAGGTCATGGCGGCGCTGGGCAACGACTCGCCCGCCCACGCGGTCCTGCAGGCCATGCGGCAGGCGACCGCCCAGGCGGCCCCCGCCGTCACGGTTCCGGCGCGCGGCAGGGTGGCGTAGCGATCATCCGCCACGCTCGGACCGGGTCCGGGCTCGACTGCCATTCGGTGCGACGACTCCGCACGAGCCTGGAGCAGGATCGAGGGACCCATCGGTCGGCGGTCCGTCCACCCCTTGGGGTGACGGATGGACCGCACCTGTGATCACGACATTTCGCCGCCGCGAAGATGCCGCGCGATCCCGCGGCGCACAGCACCCGACGAACCGAACCACCAAATGACGCAGAAATCTGCAGACAATCTTGAGGTCTGTTGAACAGAGCCGGTTCAGTCCTCGGCCCCATGCCGCGATCGGCTTCCGTCAAGAAGCGCAGGGCGGATGACGTAGCCGAGAGACATGACCGGGGGTGCGCCCACAGGCGCTAACTTAGACGACCTGCGCTGATCAAACCTCGTCGAATCCCGGTTCGTCATCGCGAGCGAAGCGCGGCGATCCAGCCGGTTCGTCCGAGCATGAACGCCGGTCCCCGAGCCCGGGCCCCTGGATTGCTTCGGCTCACGCTCGCAAGGACGGCGTCTGCAAACAGGGTCTGCTCAGGGCAACTCGGTGTAAGTTAGCGCACATGGGGGTGCTTCCGGATGGTCACCCGGTGCGGTGTCGCGGACCACGATTGGTCGCCCTGCGAGCGGCCCTCACGTCGGGCGTGATCGGAGCCAGCTTCAATCTTTTTCGAAACATTGAACGGGCCCTGGCGTACGATTGAAGGACGTGGCCTGCCGCTGTTGTCGCTGCGGGCCTGATGACGGGCGGTGTCGAGCCGGCGAAGCGGGCTGAGCAACCCCGGCGAACCTGACCATGCGTCGCCCAACCGCGGTTCTCGACAGCACGCCAGGCGGTCGCCGACGAGAGGCCGCCCTGCTTGGTGAGCGAGCATCTGCCCAGAGTTCGGTCGGAAGAGCGCGACAGGTCCGCGTTGGCCGCAGCGGCACGATCGGTCAGGTCAGGGATGTGGAGCAAGGTAGGCTGAAGGCGAGAATTGCACCTTCGATGCCCAATCTCCATCCGGATTTCAACAGGTCTGGTGGACCTTTGTCCAGTTGAAGAGTGAGCGGTATCAAATCCCATCTGGAAGGCGCGGTCCCTCGTGCAAACAAACGATCCATTTGGGCAGGCCGATGCCGGTTCGCTTGAACCGGCTGGTATGCGTGCTAAGCTTTGGATGTCGGGGTAGGAAACGGAGTTTGCCGTGAAGACTCTTGGCCTGCTTACATTCGCCGTCGCCAGCCTTCTCCTCCCCGCACAGGTCCTCGCCGCCAGCGACTCGATCTTGCGGCATTGCGCGCCTCTTCATATTAGGTATACAACACTCGGAAGCAATAATCTGTTCACGCCCAGATCGGGCGTGATCGTTGCTGAAACGTGCAATGCGCTAAACCACTGCACCACCGATAACGAATGCTGTTTCAGCGCTGGATCAACCGGCTTCTGCTGCCCCTCGGGCAAGTGTCCCTCCGCGGGAGCGATTGATTGTAAGGATTGACGAAGATTAGTATCGGGGATATTTTTCACCGGGGTTATTGCATGCCGAGGCAAGTGCAAGTCACGTTTTCGCTCAATTGTATTTTCAAACTATTTATTGCTTTAACGGCAGCTTTGATCATCGTGTATAAAGATTCTGACGAGGTAGCGCGAGCGCAGGATGGAGATGTTTCCAGCTCGGCCCATTTCATAAACAACGGAGACGGCACAATAGGATATTCCGTCACACTGAAAAATAACGGCCGGCTTCTAGTCTGCTGTCAAGTAAGTATCAGCTACGACAGCCCGATTGCAGGATCTCAGAGCCCTCAAATAGCTGTTTGCGCTTATCCAGGGAAGGCTGGGAGCGGCGGCCCGAGCGCGGTGGTTGGGCAGCCCAATTACGACATACACGATTGCTGGTACCCGCCCTCACCATAGGTGGCGACGATGAAGTCTTCAATTATTCTGATCGCTGCATTGTCGCTGGCGCATCCGGCGTTTGCGCAAACTGGATGTCCCCTGCAAGAGCAGGTTACTTCACAGATCACGGTCGACTCGATCCTCGATAATGCACATGACGCAGCTCTACATGGCGATCGGGAAACGGCTTGCGACAAAGTGGAAGACGCTGTCGACGAACAATCACGGATGCTAGAAGCGTTCCAGGATTGCGGAAATGTCGGAATGGTGAACATCTACGAGTCTTGGATCCGTAACACAAAAGATTACAGGCATATCTATCACTGTTGAATAGACAGGGGTGAAACCAGCGCCGAAGATCGTGCACTGCCTCGCTTGCATGGTGCATCTTGAGCTTGGTTTTGCCGGTAGCGGCTGATGCGGTCGGCGCGAGGAGCTTTGAAGCGTCAACGGCGATGTCGATGGAGCGCCCGATGGTGGCCAAAAGGTCGTCGACGGAGCTGAGGTTGACGCGCCGGAGCGTCTGGCGCGTCAGCTTGTTGCGGTTGAGCCGCATCGGGTGTCCTCGTCCAGCACAACGCAGGCCGGACGTCGCCGATTGTGCCCGCAAGACTCTGCGGCATGCCGATCACCAACAGGCGGCCGCGCTCGCGTCTGGCGCCGGTGGTCGGCTTCGTTGCACGCTCCCGTCGAGAAGCGACTTCGCTGTTGAATTGCCATTCGGAGGTTAGGCTGAGGCCGCCTCGGCGGGCGACTCGACACCGAGGCGCAAGTGCCTAATGCGCATCGAGAAAACGAAGTGGTGGGCACGACAGGGATTGAACCTGTGACCCCTCCCATGTCAAGGGAGAGTTTAAGGGGCTTAGCGGGGTTGAGCACCGCTTACCCTGATAAGTTAACGTTCTGCAGACTCTCAGATTTTTGGTTTATAAGGTCGCTGTCGGTCTAGCGCGGTATATGGAAATTGCGTAGCCCTGGTGTAGCCCCAGGGAGCCTTGCCGTGCCGCGCTTGAGACTGACCGACGCCTTAGCAGCCAAGGCGGTCGTCCCGCCTGGGAAGGCCGAATTCGTTCTGTCGGACACCGACGTGGTCGGGTTCGAACTCCGAGTCAGAGGCGACGCGAAGTCGTGGATCCTGCGCTACCGGCCCCTAGGCGGAGGCAGGGCCGCGCCTCCGAAACCGCTGAGACTTGGCGCTCATCCCAGCATGAAGGCCGCTGAGGCTCGCACGCAGGCTCGAACTGCTCTCGGTCGTGTGGCCGCGGGTGGGGATCCGTCTGCTGATCGTCAAGCGGCGAAGAAGCGGTCGCAGTCAAAACTGGCCGTCCTCCTAGACAGGTATGACGCCGACCTGGAGCGTCGCGGGTACGTCAACCGCAAGGTCGTGGTCGCCGGGCTTAGGTCGCGAATGAAGGCCCTGCTCGACACGGACATCCGCGACGTCACCGGCGAGGACGTCGCAAACATCATGGATGCGGCGAGGCGCGCCGGGATGGTCGGCGCTGCCGAGGATTTCAGGTCGCGCGCCGGTGCCTTCTTCGCATGGTGCATTGCTGAGGCGAAGGTGCTCGCAACCAATCCGCTAGCAGGCCAGCGGAAGCAGCGGGCAACCCGCCTCGACCGTGTCGGGCAGCAGCAGCACGGGCGCGCCCTGAACGACGAGGAGGTGGCCCAGGTGTGGGAGGCCGCCCAACCCAGCACGGTGTTTCACCGCTACATCCGCTTCCTACTCCTGACGGGCTGCCGTCGTGGTGAGGGTGCCGGTTTGACGTGGGCGATGGTCGACCGGACGGCAGCGCTGATCAATCTTCCTGCCGCGTTCGTGAAACAGGGGCGTGGTCACACCGTACCGATCACCCCTGACCTTGCGGCGATCTTCGACGCATGCCCCCGTGATGCGCGGTCCGACTTGGTGTTTGCGTCCGCGAAGACCGGCGGATGCATGAGCGGTTGGACGCCGCAGATGAAGAAATTTGCGCGCCTGTCGAAGGTAGATTTCCAGCTGCATGATTTGAGGCGAAGCGTGCGGACCGGCCTATCGCGGCTCGGGGTGAGTTCCGAGACCGCGGAACTCGCCCTGGGGCACGCCCGCAGCAATTTAGAGGCCCGCTATAACCGCGACGAAGCCACTACAGCACTGAGAGACGCATTTGAGCGTTGGGCAAGTCACGTTGTCGTACGACAAAGTGTAGTGTCGTACGACAAAAATGAACGAAAGATTAGCATCGACTTTTCTGCTTTTTAGCCTTGCAAGACTCGGCGCACTAGGCTAATTAACTGGTAGCCAGAATTTGTGGATGCCGCGCCTTTAGGCTTTCTAGTATCGTTATGGTTCGGGTGGCCCCCGGGTCCGTGGCTAGGCGCAGTTCACTTGTTCGATCCTTACCCCGCAGAAGCGGAGGGTCGAACCGCGCGTGTTCGGCCTCCGCATAGGAGAGCCCGATGCCCGAAGTTGCCAAGTTAAAACGTATTCACGCCACACGTGAACTGCCTGATCTCGACGCCCTGCCCCGCACGGCTCTGCTCACACGTGCACAGGTGTGCGGCCTGTCCAACTTCAGCTTGCCAACCCTCAAGATGTGGGCAGTCGCGGGACGCGGGCCGAAGCTCACCGTCGTTGAGGGTCGCCCACGCTATGCGGCTGGCGACGTACAGGCCTGGCTGTTCGGGCAGACCTCGCAGAGCGAGGCGGCCTGATCGCATGTACCAGAAACACGAACCCCCGCGACCGGTCAGGTCGCAGGGGGTCAATGTCGATCAGGTAAGCTCGCCAGCTTCAGTCGATATTGTCCCCAATTTCGCGCTTTTTCAAGCACAAAAGCTCCGGCGCCGGTTCGGATTGACGCCGACCCGCGCCCAGCTCGTGGCCGCGCTCGCGTGGTGGGAGGTGCGGCCATGACGGTCCCGCGACGTCTCGCCCACCGAACCGACATCGAGACCTTCATCGACGTCATGTTCCGCGACGCGGACCCCGACACCTACATCAGCTTCCGGGTGTTCGGCGACCAGAAGCGCGACCAGCCTCCCCTCATCATCCGGAGCATGCGCGTCGGGTCGCCCGAACGGCTCAACTACGCCTACGCCTGCGCTTGCGAGGCGGCCAACTTCCCCGATCCCGCAGTCTATGCACCGCCTGTGGCAACTTTCCGCAC
Organism: uncultured Lichenihabitans sp.; assembly: GCA_964243405.1. Lineage (GTDB taxonomy): Bacteria > Pseudomonadota > Alphaproteobacteria > Rhizobiales > Beijerinckiaceae > Lichenihabitans. The sequence goes on from CAXTFJ010000120.1 coordinate 9,852, forward strand.
CGAACTGAGCGCGAAGGAACAGAATCTAGCCAACGGGCTAGCACTATCGGTCGAATGCGACGCACGCCCCGCGGCTGCGCTGGAACGCTTGAGCGCCCTCTTGGGGCCACCAACCTTCGTCATCGAGTCAGGTGGCCTTTGGTGCGATCCAGGCACAGGCGAGATCCAGCCCAAACTTCACCTACACTGGAAGCTGAGCAAGCCGACGACGGGGCTGCAGGGGCACGTCGGCCTCCGTGCTCTGCGGTGCTACGCCTCGGACCTTGTTGGATCGGACGCCACCAACAAGGCCATCGTCCACCCGATCAGGTGGCCTGGCTCTTGGCACCGCAAGGGCGAGCCTCGGCTCGCCCGCATCGTCAGCTCGAACGAAGACAATGTAATCGACCTCGACGCCTCGCTGCAGCTCTTCCGCGACCTGCCGCCAAGCGAGTTCGTGCGGCCCCCGAACGTCATCAGGGGCAAGTCGAATCCGCGAAAGACGGCGCTGATAGAGGACATCCGGGCCGCGCTGGAGGTGATCCCGAATACCAGCGATGAGTGGGACGACTGGAACCACGTCGCGCTCGCGACCTGGGCCGCTAGCGACGGCGAGATGGAGGGCTTCGATGCCTTCGACGCGTGGTCTGAAAAGCACCGTAAGTACGATCGAGAGGGCACCGAAGGTCGATGGGCGCACATCACCGACCACCCGCCAGATCGGATCGGATTCGGCACCCTGCGCTATCTGGCGGGCCGAGCGGTGCCTGGGTGGGTTGCCCCGTCCAAAGCGTTCGTGGCGGAGAGCTGGTTCGACGCCGACCAACGAACCGGAACGATGGCCCTGGTCGACGGCGTGTACGTGCTTCAGGCGTCGGGAAACACGAGCGCCGCTCCCAGCGGCGAGATGTCGTCCAAACCAAGGCTCGGCGACAATGCAGTCACGATCACCGAAGACGAGGCGGCGATCCGCTTTGTCGATGAGAAGCGTGATGTCCTTCGGTATTGCTATGATCACGGTGCCTGGTTCGAGTGGACCGGGACGCATTGGAAAGAGAACCGAACGAAGCTTGTATTTCACTGGGCCCGAGAACACGTTCGTCGATTAGCAGAAGGAGAAGATCACAAAATAAGAGTCACACTCGGCAAGGCTGCATTCGCTGATGCAGTAGAAAGATACGCGCGGGCGGACCAGATCTTCGCCGTGACGGGCGAGCATTGGGATCAGGACCCCTGGCTCTTGGGCACACCGGGAGGCACTGTCGATTTGGCGACGGGCGTGTTGAGGCCAGCACGGCCCGTCGACGGAATCACAAAGCTTACCGGCGCAACACCATCGGCCGGACAGGACTGTCCACGGTGGCTTGCGTTCCTCGACGAGACCACGGATGGCGACGCTGGGCTGATCCGCTTCTTGGCCCAGTGGGCGGGGTACTGCTTGACCGGCGACACGCGCGAGCACGCCTTGGCTTTCGTCTACGGCAGCGGAGGGAATGGGAAATCCGTCTTCCTGAACGTGCTGACCGGCATCATGGCCGATTATGCCGTCACGAGCGCGATGGAGACGTTCACAGCCTCGATCGGCGAGAAGCACACTACCGACCTCGCGATGTTGAAGGGCGCGCGCCTGGTGACCGCCTCAGAAACGGAGGAGGGTCGAGCGTGGGCCGAGGCTCGCATCAAGGCGCTCACCGGCGGGGAGCCCATCACGGCTAGGTTTATGCGCCAGAACAACTTCACGTTCCGGCCGACGTTCAAGCTCACAATCGCGGGGAATCACAAGCCGCTTTTGCGCAACGTCGACGATGCGGCGAGACGGCGGTTCAACATGCTGCCATTCACTCAGAAGCCCGCCAAGCCTGATCGAAGTCTTGAGCAGACCCTTCGTAGAGAGTGGCCTGGCATCTTGAGATGGATGATCACCGGTTGCCTCGACTGGAAAGAGAATGGGCTGGTGCAACCGGCGAGCGTGACCATGGCCACCAACGACTATTTCGAGGAGCAGGACACGGCGGCCGATTGGCTGCAAGAGCGCTGCCTCATCGAGATAGGCAACGACAGGCGACGGACGAGTTCTCAGGCTCTCTTCGATAGCTGGTCAGCGTTCGCGAGGATGCACAGCGAGCCAGCCGGAACGATGAGGGGTTTATGCTCGAAGCTACAGAACCTTGGGCTGGTGCCGAGCAAACACGTGCAAACATCATCAGGAAGGGTTCGAGGGTTCACTGGGATCGAACTCCGCAACCTCAGTTCCGAAGTAGCCTCGTTGTAAATGGGGCGGATGGGGCGCTTTGGGGCGGCACTTCCTATTGTGGCTCCACACGCGCGCACGCACACCAGAGGTACATACGGAAAACGCGCCTCAAAGCGCCCCAAAGCGCCCCACTCGCCCCATAACACCTTCGAGAATACAGCACCCTGCGGCGACCGAAGGCAACGATTTGTTAACTGTACTGATGAAGCACCGCTCAGCACAGAAAATCTGCTGCTTGTCGCCATTTTCCTGCTTGACATCCATCGCACTTAGGAGGATTGTCACATTTACAAGCTGGACATACCGTATAGATAAAGCGCCGTTGGCTCGTTGCCCGGCGCTTTTCGCGTTCGGCGCCAGCCACATCATCAGAGTTACCTCATGGCCAGGAAAGACCCGGCGAACGGGGCCGAACTACTTGTTGGAAACAGAGCGATTTCAGGGTTTGTCGGCGGCTCACCAACCCAAGTTGCCTACCTGGCCCGAACCGGTCGACTACCAACTTTTCGCGTGGGCCGGTCCGTCTGCGCCACGCGATCGGCTTTGATGCTTTGGCTGCTCGAACAGCAGTCGCATCGGCCGGTGCATCATCGAGACTGAAGAACACAACTTATGGTTGGGTCCTTCCGACGGCACTCTTAATAGAGGGTAACGCGGGACCGTATCCGCCCACTCGCTCCAAATTTTTCAAATTGGATTTGATATCGAACACTGAAATACGGTCGATGGCTCGACCGCTCTAAAATCTTAGACCTCTGTAATCATTATATTTTTTCGCCAAATCCTAGAATCACAGAGGCCCCTGCAGCGGCTTCCAATAGTAAACCCCAGATTTACTCTGCTGCCCAGTCAACCTACCAACCTTAGGAAAACCGATGCGACCCTACTCGAACCCCTTCGCCAATCTCTCACGACCGTCCGCGAACTCTGAGAACACCGCCCCGTCCGCGGCCGAACTGGCCCAAGAGCGAAAGGCGAAAGTTGCCGAGCGTGCCGAGATCGCAGCCGCGATCAGGGCCACGAGGGTCGCCCAGGTGGAGCAGGCATCCGGTCGGCCCGGCCCCGAGGACACAGCCGAGGTGACGGTCCGGGCGATCCTTGCTGCTGGCGCCAAGGCGAGAGGCGAAAAGCCGATAAAGGCTCTTCAATCGGCACCTCTCCAATACGGCCACCACGCGACCGCCGCCGGCATCATCGCCGCCGGCAAGAAGCGCCGCGGCGAGGGTTGAGCGCACGCGGGCGCGAAACCCGGCCACCACCCTCCAACCTGAAAGGATCAACATGCCCAGTACTTCAGATCGCCTTGCCGCCCTTGAAGCGGAGAACCGCCGCATCCGGGCCGACCTCGACGCGCTCCGGCCTCCCCAGGCTACTCCCGCCAAAACGTATACGCCTCCCGCCGCGACCATCGCCACGTACGCGTCGGGCTTTGCGTTCGCGATGCCCGCCATGGACCAGCTGGAGCGCCTTCATAAAACAGTTCTTGAGAGTTACCCCAAGCTAACAGAGATGCCGGGTCGTCTCGAAACCGACGATGCGCCGTTCCGCAGGTTCGTTGCGGCCTTCCGAGCCGTCGGAATGTTGGGTCGCACCAAGGAACTTGTCGACAATATTTCATTGAGCATCTACTGCGACCGCTCAAACGAGATGCTTAAATCACACAAGATTTATGTAGAGTTGAGCGGCAAAGCATTTCTTGCAGCGGCGATAGCTCATGCCGACATTCGTTTCAGACCATTGGACAACTATCCATATGACATCAGCCTCGGCCTTGAGCACCGTGTGAACACGGGGATTCCAGCGGGCGAGGCTTGGCGTTCCGTCCTGGTAGCGGGGGTCGCGCCGCAGCCGACTGATCGGGCGCAGGGATCTCCGGTCACCCCCTACCCGATCCCCGTCCCTGTAACGAGGTGGTCGTCCTGACAATCGTTGCTAACACCAACGTCGCGGCGGCGATGAGGCTTCGGGCTGGCCCGGCTGGGAATGGGGATGACGTCCGCCCGATCGTCACGGTGCGCACGCTGCCGGGCATCACCTGATCATCGCTGCAGGTGCGCGAGTACGCCAGTGCGCCCGCATACTTGGTCGCGATGGCCTGAGCGCGGCTGTTGCGGCTCGCGTCGGCCGCGGTGCCAGGCCTCAATCACATCGCGCGGTCGGGAAGGTGTCCTCCCCTTCTTCCCTTGTCGAC
>CAXTFJ010000121.1:0-13840 GCA_964243405.1 uncultured Lichenihabitans sp.
AGCCCGCGCCCTTCAGCACCTCGTAGAGGCCGGCCAGGCGCTCGTTGAGGTTCTGCGCCGCGGGGCCGCCCGACTGCGTCGCGAAGGTGCCGGCCTTGGGATGGGCCTTGATGAGCTGGCGGCCGAGCTCGCGGCCCATCTCCGTGTTGTCCGTGCCCACGTAGGCCTGGCGTTGGGAATTGGGCGCGTCGGCGTCGAAGGTGATGACGGGGATGTTGGCGTCGCGGGCCTGCTTGATGACGCTCGTGACCGAGTCGGCGTCCGCGACCGAGATCGCGATGCCGCTCACGCCCTGGGTCACGAAGTCCTGCATGATCTGCACTTCGGTGGCGGGCTCGTGGGTGGCGGGCCCCTTGTAGATGCAGGTCACGCCGATCTTCTTGGCTTCCGCCATGCAGCCGTCGCGCGACAGGTCGAAGTACGGGTTGTCCATTCCCTTGGGAATGAGCGCGAAGGTGTCGGCGGCCTTGGCGACCGACACGAGGGACAAGGCCGAAACGGCCGCCAGCAGGATGCTTCTCACGCGTTTACCCTCCAAAGGTCCTTTGATGTCCTGTGCGGCGCCGGGGGACCTGCCCGGACCGGATTCCGTCACTCGGGCTGCCGCGTCCGGATCTTGTCCACGAGAACCGCCAGGATGATGATCGAGCCCACGAAGACCTGTTCCCAGTAGGTGTCGGCGCCGAACAGGGCCAGGCCGTTGCGGATCACCTCGATCAGCGCCGCGCCGATGATGGCCCCCACCGGGCCGCCGATGCCGCCCTGCAGGTCCGCGCCGCCGATCACGGACGCCGCGATGATCTTCAGCTCGTAGCCGAGCGCCAGGTTGGAGGGCGCCGAGCCCAACCATCCCAGCGTCAGGATCGCGGCCAGCCCCGCGCTCATGGCGCAGAGCACGTAGACCGAGATCTTGACGCGGTTGACCGATACGCCGGTCAGCGCCGCGGCCCGCTCGTTGCCGCCGAGCACGAAGACGTAGCGCCCCCAGCGGGTGTGGCGCAGGGCGATGCCCATGATCGCGGCCAGAACCAGCAGGTAGATGAAGGCCACCGGCACGCCCCCGATGCGGCCGTCGGTGATCGAGTAGAACGTGTCGACGCCCGGACCCGTGGGCGCCTGCCCGCGCCCCTGCGTGACGACGTAGCAGATGCCGCGGCAGATCGAGAGCGTGCCGAGCGTTGTCACGAAGGGCGACAGGCCGATCACGGAGATCAGCGTGCCGTTGACGAGCCCGACCAGGGCCGCGACCGCCATCCCGCACAGCATGGCGGCGCCCATCACGCCGAACGGCACGCTCGCCAGCACCGTGTGGGAGAACGCCTTCATCAGGATGGCGGTCACCACGGCCGTGAGTGCCATGACCGACCCCACCGAAAGGTCGATCCCGCCCGTGATGATGACGAGCGTGGAGCCCAGCGCCACGATGGCCGTGTAGCTGAACGCCCGTGACACATTGATCAAATTACCGGGCGTGACGAAGTTGTGCGCGAAGGCGGCCACCAGCGCGGTGATGATGACGAAGGCGCCCGCCACGTAGGCGGTCTGCGAGTTGAGCAGGGCGTGCCGCCACCAGCGCGCCTCGGTGACGTTGCTGAACGATAGCGGTTGGGCGACGTTCTGCGACATCTCAGGCGTGCTCCATCGCGCCGGTGATCAGGGCCGTGACCTCTTCCGGGCTCGAGCGGCTGACGAGCTTGTCGGCCCGCTTCTCGCCGCGCCGGAGCACCACCACGCGGTCGCACACGGAGAACACGTCCGGCATTCGGTGGGAGATCAGCATCACCGCCACGCCCTGGTCCTTGAGGCGGCGGATCAGGTCGAGCACCTCGGCCACCTGCCGTACCGAGATGGCGGCGGTGGGCTCGTCCATGAGGATCAGTTTGGCGTTGGCGAGCCGGGTGCGGGCGATCGCCACCGCTTGCCGCTGCCCGCCCGACATGGATTTGACGAGGTCGCGGGGCCGCGTTTCCGACTTCAGCTCGCCGAACAGTTCCCCCGCGCGGGCGTTCATGGCCCTGTGGTCGAGGAACCGGAAGGGTCCGACCTTGCGCACCAGCTCGCGCCCGAGGAATACGTTGCCCGCTGCCGTCACGTTGTTGGCGAGCGCCAGGTCCTGGTAGACGACCTCGATGCCGGCCGTGCGCGCGTCGAGCGGGCGCTCGAAATGGCGATCCGCGCCGTCGAAAAGGATGGTGCCGTGGGTAGGCCGGAAATTGCCCGCGATGATCTTGACCAGCGTGGACTTGCCCGCGCCGTTGTCGCCCATCAGGCCGACCGCGTCACCGGGGTTGATGGTGAGGTCGATGTCGTGCAGCGCCCGGATGGCGCCGAACTCCTTGCCGACGCCCGACAATTGCAGGACCGGGACGGTTTCCGCCGCCCGCGCACTCGCGTTTACGCTCACCTCCGCGCCTTCCCTGACCGTTCTTCTTATGACGAGTCAGATAGCGGGGTCGGATGCGGAAAAGCAAGGCCGATGTCGGAGCGCGAGGGATCCTGTTGGGCTGTTTCGTGACGTCGGTCAGGACGAGGGTTGAGGCAGGGCCGACCGGCGCCTCAGCGCTTCCCCGGGTCGGGTGCGGCGGAGTCGGGTTGGCCGGCTGGCTCCTGCTGAGCCTTCTCGGTCAGCGCGCTGTTGCGGTCCTGCCGCCTGTCGAGCCCCGCGTTGGGCTTGGGCTTGCCGTCGTCGCGCTCCGGGCTGGTATCCCCGGTGGTGGCCCCTTCGGTCGCCGCATCCGGCAGTCGCTCGTCCCGCATCGCCTCGTTCCCCTTCGGTTTAGCCGGTCAACGCCCGGCGGGTTGGCGGGTTCCTGAGGCCGGGCGGGGCACTCTGTCCCCTGGCGTGGCCCAGCCCGGCATGGCACACAGAGGATCGTGGCCTCGGTTGAGGGGTGCGGCGGCTCTGGACATGTCGGCACCACGACCTGAACGGGCCGGGCGGCTCGGCCCCGGCGAGGGCCCGCCGCGGACCATGGTCCGCAACGACGGGGCCGTCCGCGCGGCCCTCCTTCTCGACAGGGCCATGGCGCGCTTCGGCCTCGCCCGACCGGTCCTCCTGGTCAGCGGTTTCTGGCGGAGCGGCGCGACCTTCGTGCAGGAGCGCCTGGCCGACGCGCTCGGTGCCAAGACGGTGTTCGAGCCGCTCTCGCCCGAGGATCCGCGCCGCGGGGCCGCGCTGGCGGAGCGGTTTCCGGGGGATGAGGCCGCCGCGCGGGCCTACATCCCCGGTCCGGGAATGGAAGGCGACGCGCTCTGGGCCTCCCTGGACGGCGCCGTCACAGGCCGGTCCGGTGGGCCCTCCCTGTTGACCTGCCGGAGGCACGTCGGCGAGTCCTTCCGTCGCGGCATCGTGGTCAAGGACGTGCGGCTGCAGTTCAACCTCGGCCGCGTGCACGGCCGCTACGGCGTGCCGGTCGTCCACGTCCGGCGCCACCCCTGCGCCACGGTCGCGAGCCTGCTGGCGGCGGATGGGGAGGCGACGTTCGGCCACGTCCGCCTGGTCGACCTGATGCGGGGCGTGGCGGACCGGCTGCCACCCGGCTACCCGATCGGCGAAGCCCTCCTGAGCGAGTTCGACACCGACGCGCTGTCCAGGATGGCGGCCGTCTGGGCCGTGACGGAGCGCTTCGCCGACCTGACCCTGGCGGGCGAACCCTGGGGACGCATCGTCCGCTTCGAGGACGTGGTGGCCGACCCCGGGCGGCGCTTCGCCGACCTGACCCGCTGGCTCGGCCGCAAGGCCGTTCGGCTGCCGATCTCCCGGGGAAACGCACGGACGGCCCGGCCGCGGGAGCGCTGGCGCCAGATGTTGTCGACCGGGGAGGTGGCCCGCATCGTCGAGGTCGTGACCTGCCTCTACCCCGAATACGCGGGCGACCTGGCGCGCACCGTCTGACTCAGAGCCGTTTCTCCATGACCACGAAGTGAAGGTCGGGCCGCACCGGGCGTCCGAACCTCTCGTCGCCGTAGGGAAACGGCTCGGTTTCTCCGGTGGGGCCGTAGCCGCGCCGCGCGTACCACGCGATCAGCCCGTCCCTAACCTGGATGACGGTCATGCGGAGGCGGGTGGCGCCCTGCGCCCGCGCGTGGTCCTCGGCACCCTCCAGCAAGCGCCGTCCGAGACCGGCTCCCTGAAGGCCGGGGGCGACCGTGAGCATCCCGAGCTTCCAGGTCGAACCGTCCTCCGCGGGCTGCAGGGACACGCAGCCGCTGAGCGGACCCTCGGGCGCAGCGCGGTGGAGGAGGATGAGGGTTCCGCCGACCAGGGCGTCGCGCAAGGTTTCGGAGTCGGTCCGCTGTCCGTCGAGCAGGTCCGCCTCGTGGGTCCACCCCGCCCTGGCTCCCTCGCCCCGGTAGGCCGCGTTGACGAAAGCCGCGAGGGTCGACGCATCCGCGGGTGTGGCGAGAGTGAGAATCATGGGCGCCGTGATCGAGGGCCGCCGCGACGCTGTCAAATTTCGCGCGCGACCCGCTTACGCCCCGAACCGCTTTTGCTGTAGGAACAGGCGGCCTGCGGACGCGGGTCCTGCGGCTCGAACGAACGGACGAGGAGTGCGATGCGAAACCTGGCGGTCTGCGCCCTGATCCTGAGCGGCCTCGCCCTGGGCGGTTGCCACTCCGACGATCCCACGGTGAATGCGCCCAAACCCCTCGATAAGATGTCGAAGGAGGAATGGTGTACCTTCTACCAGGGCTACCTGACCCGCCCTGGCCTCACGGATGCGGTCAAGCAGACCGACATCAAGCGCATGCAGGAGCGCGGCTGCTCGGTATCGTGACGCTCCGCGAGCCGCCGACGCATCTGCGCTCACCGGACTGAGGCAGCGGAGCCACGCGGCTCCGACCGCCTCGTCGCCGATCGGGTGAGGCTCAGGCCTTCTCCGTCCGCTTCGGGGCGGTCTTGGGAGCCTTGTCGGCTTCCTTCCTGGATTGGGCGAGCTTCGCGTTCGCTTCCTTGTTCTCGTCTTCCTCGTCGTCGTCGCTCTCCGCCTCGCCCTTTCCGGCCGCCAAATTGGCGCTTGCCTCGGCGATCCGCGTCAGCGCTTCGTCGGTGGCCTTCTCCTCTTGCAGCGTCTCGTCGAGCAGCTTGGCGGCGTCCGCCATGCCGAGCTGGGTGGCCCAGGTCTTGAGCATGCCGTAGCGCGCGATCTCGTAGTGCTCGACCGCCTGCGCGCAGCCGATCAGCACGGCATCGGCAGCCTCGGTGTCCCCGAAATCCTCGAGGTCCTCCTGCATCTCGTGCACGATGCCCTGCATGGCCTCGCAGGTCTTGGCCCGGGCGGGCTTGCCCAGGATCTCGAACACGTCTTCCAGCCGCTCCACCTGCTTGGCGCTCTCGTCGCGGTGGGTTTCGAAGGCCTGCTTGAGGTCGGTGGCCTTGGCGGCCTTGGCCGACTTCGTCAGCGCGCGGACCGACTGCTTCTCGGCGAAGTAGACGTCCTTCAAGGTTTCGTAGAACGCGTCGGTGAGCGTCTTCTGCTTGGCGGCCATGGATCGGTTCCCCCTGTTCGGACGGGCGCACCCGCGCCCTTGAGCCGCGGCTCGGCCCTTTGCCGCCCCGCGAAGACTCCCCAAACGCGACCTCCCTCCTACGGTTCACCGCGAGGTCGGTGGAATCGAACGAGACCCGCCTGCGGCGCGATATGTCGCGGACCTCGGCCGATTCGGAGCCCCTTGCTTTTCCGCCCCGCCCCCGCGAAGCAGGACGCCCCCCAAGGCCCACCTGACCCCGCCATGGCTTTCCTGTCCCTGTTCCTGCGCGCACTGGGCGTCCTGCGCCCGCAGGCGCGCATCGCGATCCTGCTCGTCGCGGCCAACGTCGCGCTGGCCCTGGCGCAGTTCGCCGAGCCGGTGCTGTTCGGCCGCATCGTCGACGCGCTCACCCGCGGCGACGCGTCGGGCCATCCCGCCTCCTGGGCGGATGTCGCGCCGCTGGGCCTCGCCTGGGCGGCGTTCGGGCTGTTCGTGATCGGCTGCGCGGTGCTGGTGGCACTGCACGCCGACCGTCTCGCCCACCGCAACCGCCTGGGCGTGATGGCGGGCTTCTTCGACCACGTGCTGCATCTGCCCCACAGCTTCCATGCCGCGACCCATTCGGGGCGGCTCCTGAAGGTCATGCTGGAGGGCGCCAACGGCATGGCGGCGCTGTGGCTCCCCTTCTTCCGCGAAACCTGCGCGGCCTTCGTGGCGCTGGCCGTGCTGATGCCGCTGTCGCTCCTGCTCAACTGGCGCCTGGGATCGCTGCTGGTGGCGCTCGTGCTCGCCTTCGGGACGCTCACGGTGGTTGTGCTGCGCCGCACCGAGGCCCTGCAGGGGAGCGTGGAACGCTACCAGACCGCCTTCGCGGAGCGGGCCGCCGACACCCTGGGCAACGTCCCGGTGATCCAGAGTTTTACGCGCGTGGAGGCTGAGGCGGGGGCCGTCCGCGCGCTCATCGCCCGGCTGCTCGCGGCCCAGCTCCCCGTGCTGTCGTGGTGGGCGCTCGCCACCGTCGCCACCAAGGCGTCCTCCACGCTCACGCTGCTGGCCATCTTCGCGCTCGGGCTGTCGCTGCACTTCCGCGGGCTCGCCACCGTGGGGCAGATCGTGGCCTTCATGAGCGTCTCGACCCTGCTGATCGCGCGGCTCGACCAGGCGGTGGCCTTCACCAACGCGCTGTTCCTCCAGGCTCCGAAACTGCGGGACTTCTTCGCCGTGCTCGACACGGTGCCAGCGGTGCGCGACACCCCGCGCGCCCGCGACCCCGGCCGGCTCGGGGGTCGCGTCGCCTTCGAGGGCGTGAGCTTCTCCTACGACGGCGCGCGCGACGCGGTCTCCGACCTCACATTTGCGGCGGAGCCGGGCGAGACGGTCGCGCTGGTGGGCGCCACGGGCTCGGGCAAGAGCACCACCCTGAGCCTGCTGCACCGGATCTTCGATCCCGCGCGGGGGCGCATCACCATCGACGGGATCGACCTGCGCGACATGACGCTCGGCGGCCTGCGCCGCAACGTCGGCGTGGTGTTCCAGGAACCCATGCTGCTCGCCCGCACCATCGAGGAGAACCTGCTCGTCGGTAAGGCGGACGCCACCCCGGCCGAGCTGGAGCGGGCGCTCGACCGCGCGCAGGCGACCGACTTCGTGGCGCGCCAGCCGCACGGCCTGCGCACGGCCATCGGCGAGCGCGGCCGGTCGCTGTCGGGCGGCGAGCGCCAGCGCCTCGCCATCGCCCGCGCGCTGCTGAAGGACCCGCCCATCCTGATCCTGGACGAGGCCACCAGCGCCCTCGACCCCGCCACCGAGCGCGCCGTGCAGCGCGCGCTGGGGGAAGCCACGCGCGGCCGCACCACCTTCGTGATCGCCCACCGCCTGAGCACGATCCGCAGCGCCGACCGCATCCTGGTGTTCGACGGCGGGCGGGTGGTGGAGGTGGGCTCTTCCGCGGAGCTGGAGGCCGCGGGGGGACGGTTTGCGGCGCTGGCGGGGGTGTAGAACAGAGGTGGATTTTATGTCAGATTTTGACCAAGAGGTGCCTAGTAGAATATCCGCTTCGAGCTAATCGCCCTGTTATGTTGGGTAAGACGCCAACCAGTCGATACAGATCAGCGATATCGATAATCTAGTAAATTTATATTGCTGCCGGAATTTTGGTAAGAACTGTACCCTCCAATGTTGGAGGCAAATCATTCCTGTTAGCGACAAGGCGCTCTTCCTTCGGCGTGAGTCTATAGAGATTTCCCACTCGACGATTCATATCTGTCTCCTGGGTGGTAATCTCAGCCTCGCAGGTCGCAAGCTCGCGTTCCAGATCGATAACCTGTTGGACAAGGCCAGGGTTTATCATCGGCACCAGAGCCCGAAGCGCATCGGCGAGCTTCTTGCCCGTGGTTTTCTCCGTCACTGAGAAGGTTGAGGCCACCACTTTCCACTGTGCGAGTAGGAAGGGGGCCTCCTCCGCCATGACGAATACCCGCTCCACCGCTGGAATGCCGTCAACCACAAACACCAGTTCGCCATCGCTGAGTTCGGCGTTCAGCGCCACACCAGGCTTGAGCCGTAAGCCGAGGCGGCCGTAGGCGGCGTTAATGTCTGAGGTGTAGCGCTCAGCGGACCAGGAGCGGGCGTCGGAGGCGTTCAAAGTCTTCGGCGCGTCGGCGAGACGATCTCGCTTCGAGATTAGGTCGGGGAACAGCCACGTCTCGGGGCGCTTGCGGGCGTTTGCTCCCCTCAAGCGTCGGGCGAGACGGCCGAGCAGGTCGCGGCGGTGAGTGTGCGCCGTCTGAAGCGCTCTGGCTCCGACTCCGACCGCCTCGCGCTGCACGGGCGTCGCCGGCGGGATGGGCAGAGGTGCGATGAACTGGCGGTTCGCCTCGAAGTAGCCGCCGTCCTTCACTTTGGCGATGCGCCGGAACACGAAGTCAGCCACGGGGGCGTTCAGAATGCCAAGCAGGAACCAGATGTCCTCATTCTTGGCCGCCAGGATACCATTCACGCGAACGTTGTTGAGATAGCTTCTCCCAGCTAGGTCGCAGCACACGCGGAGATTTGGAACGGTCTGAGCAACGATAAGCTTCGTAATTTGCTGTTTCTCAAGGTTTTGGTGCCGTCCAAAGCGATACCAGCGGGCATTATCGAATGGCGCATCAATTACGACGCCGGCCTTGTCCCGCGTTGCTTCGCGAAGGCGCAAGATGTTGCTAAAGGTGTTTAGGTGAGCCCAGGCCCTTGGATAGCTTGCCGCCATCGTGGCCGCGCCGATTAATTCGACTGTACCCTGTGTCTTTTGGTAGGGGAACAGGAGGTAGGTTTCGGTCGCGGGCTCAATGTAACGCTTGGCCTCCGCCCCGGAGACGAGAGGCTTCATTACTGCGTCCTCAATCTCGACCTCGTAGGGCAATGGCTTCGGGTCGCCGTCCGGTGAGCAGAGATAGCGGTCAGGGCCGATCCGCTGCAGGTGATAGATGGCATCGGCGCTCGTAATTAGACCCTGGAAGATGTGGGTCGTGTGAGAGGCGTCGCTTAAAGGGTGGCAGGTCGCATCAAGGCGGTCGATCAGATCACGTTCGTCGCCCGTGAGCAGAAGCCACCGCGTACCGAACTCCTGACGGCCGTAGGGTAGCGCGCGCCCGGCGTCCATGAACGGGTTGGGCGGCACCACACCCGCGGGCGCCTCCGCCACGCAGATGCCGTCTCGGGGCGCCTTCGTAAAAAACTGAAGCGCCGTGTAGGTGGTGGCCTCTTCAAAGACCTGGAAGGATTTGAAGTCCAACCAGCGGTCCAGGTTGCGTCCCTTGGCGACCAGCTTCCGCAAGCCCTCGCCATATTCGTTCACTGTCCAGAGGCTAGGCGCGATATAACCGAGTCGCCCTCCGCCGTTCAGGAGTGCCAACCCCTTTTCAATGAAAGGAAGATAAAGGTCGAAATTGCCCGTCCGGGTGCTTTCGTAGGGGTATTCATCGAGGCCTTGCGGGCCATGAACTAAGTAGTTGGCCATGTCGGCGTGAACGGTGCGGAAGTTCTGGAGTTTGACGTAAGGTGGATTGCCGATTACGGCATCAAACCCGCCGCGCGCGAAAACTTCGGGAAAGGCTGCCTCCCAATCGAAGGCGTTGATCCGTTCACGCTCTTCTTCGCCATATAAGCTGGGTTGCCCCTTGTAGAAGTTCGGCCCGATCAGGCTGTTGCCCTCCCGCACGGTCGTGTCCAGGGACGAGAGAGGCTTGTCACCTCGGGCGGTGTGAAGCCAGAGTGCTAGGCGCGCAATCTCAACCGAGGCGGCGTTGATGTCCACGCCGTATATATTCGATCGCAGGATGTCCCGCACCAGAGCGGCATCATCTGGCACCCACTTCTCGCCAGTAATCTCCTGGCGGGTCAGGCGAACGCGGTTCGCCTCGTCCACTAGGAACCGCAGAACCGTGATGAGGAAGGCTCCCGACCCGCAGGCTGGATCAAGCACGGTAAAGGTCTTCAAACGCTCAAGGTAGGCGTCCAGGGCCTTGCACGTCGGTAGACCATCGCCCTCCGAAGGCCAATCGCACTCACGCTTGATCTCGGCCAAGCGCGGCCCGAGGGTACCATCAACCACCTTCTCCACTACCCATTCTGGGGTGTAGTAGACGCCATCCCGCTTACGCTTGCCCTCCTTATTCAGCGATGGACGGCCCTCTGCCTCGGCTTCGAGGATTTCCAACTCTGTAATGGATTGCTCGAAGATGCGGCCCAAGGTGTACAGGCCGAGCCTCTTAGTTCCTTCGCCGCTGGCCCCGAGGTCGGAAGCAAAATTGTAGGTGGCACAAAAATAAAGAACTGTTTCTTTATGGGCAGCGACGCTTGCTTCGTTCTGTCCTTGCATCTGTTGGCAGAAAATACTGTTCGGAACATGGAGGGTTTCGAGACCAGCGTCAGATGCAAAAAGACCGCCGTTAAACTGATTGATGGTCTTGCCACCAAAGGCTTTGCCAACGTTCATTGCATCGAACAGCCGTAGTATTTCCTGCCAGATTGTCGTCGCATCAGGATCGAAATAGGTGTCGTTGCTTCGGGAGATCAGGAAGTCCTGAAGGAGCTTCGGTGGAAAGGCGAGCGCTTGGCCCATGTCTTCGCAAAAAAATATGAAGATAAGCCGATCAAGGACTTTTTGAGCGAGGCGGACTAAGCGGCCACGCGTGCCAGGAAAGCGCGAGGTGCCTTCCGGGTTACGCTCCAAGAGCACAGTGTAAAGTCGATCTCGAAAAACTCGATATTCGGCATAAAAAGTACTCTCCAGTTCTTGGTCGCGAAACCGGCGCTTGTTGATAAGTTCTCGCAAGTGCGAGATGCCGCCCGTGGTCAGCAGAGTGTCGCGATGGAATATCTTGGCGAAAAGAAAGCGGTCAAACCGCGCAACCTCGTCCGTCCCCAGCAGCCCACGCCCCTAGAACAGGTCCTTTGGGCGTATCACGAACCGAACAGATTGCTGGTGGCCCCGATCATACCAGTAGAGGCGGAACTCGTTCATGTCTGTTACGAGCCCCCAGGTGGGAACGATTGGCTCGCTGCCGATCATGCCCTTGCGAGCATGGGCTAGATAATCGAGGCATTGCCGCACAGGTGAGCGCGTGTTGCCCTTCCGCTTCTGTTCCGCATCGAGACCCGAGCGAATATCCTTGAACTCACACAGCACCTGCGGGATGTAGGACGGCGCATCACCCTTGAAGTAACCAATGGCAAGGTCGGCCGCCCCCGTGCCGCCTTTCGCACCAGCACCTGCAATCAGGAATTGAGGCCAGAGCGTGAAGGTGGTCCCCGAGCCCGCTTGCCCGGTCTGCACGTAGCCCCAGGTCTGGCGGAAGAACTCCTCGATGAACGCGGCCTCCGCAGCCTTCTCCTTGAGAGAAGTTCGATCCGCCCAACGTTGAAGACGATCCCGGAGCGCATCTTCGTTGGGCGTGCCCTTGAATGCCTCAAACTCCAGAGCCCAAACGGAGCGCAAGAAGGAGCGGGTAACGAATGCGTTTGGCAGGTCTTGCATCATAACTGCATGACTCACCGCATCCGGAGCGGTCAAGGGTACAACCATTGCGTTATTTGACGAGGCAGGCTTGCAGCGGACGCACAGCGTTCGCTCTCCGACATCCCGTTGGAAATAGTAACCTTAATCCTCCACTTCAGGACGCGAAGCAGACTTAAGCCGGTCCGTCATCAATTGTCCGCAGTCCACCCTTCTCTGCAAATTCTCAACCAAGCGCACTAATGTGCGTAGTGCGCGCGCAGCCTCCTCTGGCTCAGATTACTTGGCTTAGACAGCTAACTCCCTCGCCACCTCCGCCAGCTGCACCAGCGCCCGGCGCAACTCCCCCGCACTCGCGACCGGCGCCTCGAACCACGCCCGCGCGGTCCTGTCCCCGCAGACAAGGTCAATCCCCTCGAGATCAAGCCCGCTCGCCCGCCAGTCGCCCTCTCCCGCGCGCGCCAGCACGGTGGCGTAGAGCTTCAGCGCGTCGCGGTGATCGGCGTTCATATGCTCCACCGCGCCCGCTTCTGCGGCGAGCAGGGCGTCGAGCCCCTCGGTGGCCGCGAGCAGGTCCGCGCCCGAAAACCGCGCCGCGCGGCCGAAGCCGCCGTTCAGCGACGCCTCCCAAAACGCCATCCGGAAGAAGCCGAAGTCGGGGAAGTCGGCGTAGAGCGCGGCTTTCGGATTGCGGGCCAGGAAGCGGGTGCGGGCCGCCGTGCGGGCGTCGCCTTCCAGGCGGGTGGCGCGGCCCACCAGAGTCAGCCGCGGGTGGGCGAGGGGGTCGCCGCGGCCGGGGCGGGCGAGCAGCAGCGAGCAGCGCGGGTCGGCCTCGACCTGGCCCGTGTGGGCCGCCAGGCGCGACAGCAGCAGGAGGGGGTGGCCCGCGGGATCGGTCGCGACGCTCACCAGGCTCGCGAAGGGCGCGCCGTCGGCGCCCACGGTGGCGAGCGTGCCGGCGCGGGTCGCGCGCAGCAGGGTCTTGGCCTCGCGCAGCGCGTCGTAGGCCTCGGCGGGCCCGTCCGTCACGTCCGCGCGGCCCCGGAGATGAACTGCCGGAAGCGCGGCGACGCGCCCCCGCCGAACAGGGTGGCGGGCGGCCCGTCGTCGGCGATCAGCCCGCGGTCGAAGTAGACCACGCGGTTCGACACCTCGCGCGCGAAGCCCATCTCGTGCGTCACCACCAGCATGGTGCGCCCCTCGTCGGCCAGCGCCCGCATGACGCGCAGTACCTCGCCCACCAGTTCCGGGTCGAGCGCGGAGGTGGGCTCGTCGAACAGCATCACGTCGGGGCGCATGGCGAGCGCGCGGGCGATTGCCGCGCGCTGCTGCTGGCCGCCCGACAGGTGCGCGGGGTAAAGGTTGCGCTTCTCCGCGATGCCGACCTTGGCGAGCAGCGCCTCGGCCTCAGCGACGCAGTCCGCCCTGGGGCGCTTCTGCACGTGGACGGGCGCCTCGATGACGTTCTGCAGCACCGTCATGTGGGACCACAGGTTGAAGCTCTGGAACACCATGCCGAGCCGGGTGCGGACGCGGTCGACCTGTTTCCGGTCGGCGGGTTCCGCCGCGCCGCGGCGGCGGCGCATCGCGATCGTTTCCCCGCCCACCGTGACCTCGCCGGCGTCGGGTATCTCCAGCAGGTTGACGCAGCGCAGGAAGGTGCTCTTGCCCGAGCCGCTCGACCCCAGAATGGAGATGACGTCCCCCTTGTGGGCCTCGAGCGAGATGCCCTTGAGCACTTCGAGCGCGCCGAAGCTCTTGCGCAGGTCCTTCACCGACAGGGCCGTGGTGGACGTTTGGGTCAAGGCGCGGACCTCTCTTCCGGGGTGCGTCGGCGATCAAGACGGCTTGCCCCTCGCGAAGCAAGAGGAATGCCTGAGATCGCCGGGCGGCCCCCGACGCCGACGCCCGCGCCGGGCCGTACCTACCCTGAGCCAAACCGGGACTTGATGTCCCGCGACAACCCCTTGATAATGCAGTGAGGACACAGACGATGGAAAAAGCGAGGTGAGACCCCGTTCGCGCGACCCTGTCGCATTTCAGCCGCAGTCGGCCTTCCGTGTCCGCGCCAGCTCGGTCGTTCGTTCCGTTTCGAGGTAGAAACCCATGCCCGCCATCACCCTGGTCGACGACGACCGTAACATCCTCACCTCCGTGTCCCTGTCCCTGGAGGCCGAGGGCTACCGGGTGCAGACCTACACGGACGGCGCGGCGGCCCTCGACGGGCTGAAGGCGAGCCCGCCCGACCTCGCCATCTTCGACATCAAGATGCCCCGCATGGACGGCATGGAGCTGCTGCGCCGGCTGCGCCAGAAGTCCGACCTGCCCGTCATCTTCCTCACCTCCAAGGATGACGAGATCGACGAATTC
>CAXTFJ010000122.1:0-13682 GCA_964243405.1 uncultured Lichenihabitans sp.
CCATGAGGGCGTTGGTGATCTCGTCGGCGTCGGCTGGCTTGGCGAGATAGTCGAAGGCGCCGAGCTTCACGGCCGTCACGGCGGTCACGATGTTGCCGTAGCCCGTCAGGATGACACCGCGGGCGTCGGGGCGACGGTTCTTCAGTTCCGAGATGACATCGAGGCCGTAGCCGTCGGCGAGCCGCATGTCGATGACCGCGAACGCCGGCGGCCGGGCCGCGATGGCCGCCATGCCGGCCGCGACCGAGTCGGCCGTCTCTACCCTGTAGCCGCGGCTTTCCATGGCCCGGGCGAGGCGGGTCAGGAAGGGCTTGTCGTCGTCGACCAGCAGCAGGGAGCGATCCTCGTCGGGCATGACGGGGGGCGGGTTGTGGGTTGAGACGTCCTGCGCGAGACTCATGGGGTCGATCCTGAACGTTGGAACCATTCTACGTCGATAAGGCGTGAGATAGGCCGGTGCTCTCAAGTTTTCGAGGGCTCCGGCCGCGTTCGAAGACGAACGTGGGCCAGGTGACCCGGATGACCGCGCCGCTCGCGGGGCTCGCGGCGTTGTACATGACGATCGTCGCGCCCGACCGCTCGATCAGCGTCTTGGCGATGAACAGCCCCAGGCCGAGGCCCGCGCCCTCCTCCGACTTCGCCCGCCGCCCCGAACCGCGCGTCGTGACGTAGGGTTCGCCCAGGCGCGCGAGCACGTCGGACGCGAAGCCCGGGCCGTCGTCCTCGATCGTGACGGACACTGTGTCGCGGGTCCAGGCGGCCGCGATGCGGACTTCGGTCTGGGCGAAATCCACGGCGTTCTCGACGAGATTGCCGAGGCCGTAGAGGATACCGGGGTTGCGCGGGCAGACGGGCTCGGGCGGTTCGCCGTCGAGCGTCACCTTGACCGCCACTCCGAAGTCGCGCTGCGGTTCGGCCACCTCCTCGATCAGGTGGGGCAGCGTCATGTCCTGCAGCGGGCTCCCGTCCGCCCCGTCGAGCGAGGCCAGCTTGCCCAGGATGGTGCGGCACCGGCGCACCTCCTGGTCGAGCAGCCGCAGGTCGTCGCGCACCTGGGCTGCGTCGGGCGGGGCGGCGTCGCGCTTGAAGATCTGGATCATCTCCTTGACGACCAGCGTAATGGTGGCGAGCGGCGTGCCGAGTTCGTGGGCGGCCGCGGCCGCGAGCCCGTCGAGCTGGCTCAAGTGCTGCTCGCGTGCCAGCACGAGTTCGGTGGCGGCCAGCGCGTCGGACAGCTGGCGCGCTTCCTCGGCCACCCGCGACGCGTAGACCCCCGTGAACGCGGTTCCCGACACGATCGCGACCCACACGCCCGCGATGTAGAAGAAGGGCAGGTAGAGATCCTGGCCTGGAAACCAGGGCAGCGGCAGGTGGTGGAAGACGAGGAACGTCGCGGCCGCACCCGTGAGGATGCCGAGCGCTAGCGTGCGGTGGGGCGACAGCGAGGCCGCCGAGATCATCACGGGCGCGAGGAACAGCATGGAGAACGGGTTTTCCAGTCCGCCCGTCAGATAGAGCAGCAGCGACAGTTGCAGCACGTCGTAGACCAGCAGCGCCATGGCGGGCTGATCCTCGAAGCGGTGGCTGATGCCGAAATGGAGCCGCAGGAAGATGTTCAGGACACCCGAGGCCGCGATGACCAGGAAGGCGCGACCGAAGGGGAGCGGGAAGCTCATGGCGTAGTGCACGAACAGGAGAGCCATGAGCTGCCCCGTGACCGCCAGCCAGCGCAACCGCACCAGCGTGTCGACCCGGAGCCGCCGGGCCGGCCGTCCGAGGTCGATGGATTTCACGTCGGGCATCACGCAACTCGCGAGCGGGCTGGGGGATTGTAGCGGGGCTCAACGCACGTCGGACAGGTTGTGATCCCAGCCCAGACCAAGCGATTTCGTCCAACGGCCGAAGTGCCCGCGATCGCGCTCGACCGCGTCACCAAGGCCTACGGTGCAACGCCTGCCGTGCACGATGTGTCCTTCGAGGTCCGCCCCGGGACGGTGACGGCGCTGCTGGGCGGCAATGGCGCGGGAAAAACCACGACGATTGGCATGGTGATGGGGCTGATCTCGCCCACCGCGGGGGAGGTTCGCGTGCTCGGCTACGACATGGCGCGCGAGCGCCACCGCGCGCTGGGCCGCATGAATTTCGAGAGCCCCTACGTGGACATGCCGCACCGGCTGACGGTGCGGCAGAACCTGAGCGTGTTCGCCCGCCTCTACGGGGTGCCGGACCCGAAGCGCCGCGTGGCCGAGCTCGCCGAAGAGCTGGTGCTGAGTGACTTCCTCGACCGGCAGGCGGGCCAGCTCTCGGCCGGGCAGAAGACGCGCGTGGCGCTCGCCAAGGCGCTGGTCAACCGGCCCGAGGTGCTGCTGCTCGACGAGCCCACCGCCTCCCTCGACCCCGACACCGCCGACTGGATCCGCACCCGGCTGGAGGTCTACAAGCGGGACGCCCGCGCCGCCATCCTGCTCGCGTCCCACAACATGGCCGAGGTGGAAAGGCTCGCCGACCGCGTCATCATCATGCGCCACGGCGAGATCATCGCGCACGACACGCTGCCCGCGATCCTCGGCCGGTTCGGCCGGACGTCCCTGGAGGATGTGTTCCTGGACGTCGCGCGCGGTCGCCGGGGCGCGGGGGACACCGCGGATCGGCGTGGCGCGGTGGCGGGCGAGGCGGAAGCCGGGCTGCCCGCCCTGGAAGAAGGGAACGCCTCGTGAGCCTGGCTGCCGACGTGACGGGCGGCTTCTCGGCCAGGAGGGTCGGGGCGCTGGTGACGCGCTACGTCTACCTGCTGCGCTCCTCCTGGCCGCGCGTGCTCGACCTCCTCTACTGGCCCACCGTGCAGATGATCACCTGGGGCTTCATCCAGACCTTCGTGACGCACGCCACGCGCGAGGGTGGCGCGACGGGGCGGGCGGCCGTCGCGGCGGGAACGCTGATCGGCGCCATGCTGCTGTGGGACATCCTGTTCCGCGGCCAGCTCGGCTTCTCGGCCTCCTTCCTAGAGGAGCTGTGGTCGCGCAACGTCGGCAACCTGATGATGAGCCCGCTGCGGCCGCTCGAATGGGTGGCGGCGCTGACCGTCATGAGCGTGCTGCGGCTGGCGCTGGGCGTGCTGCCCGTGACCGTGCTCGCGGTGGTGTTCTTCGGCTTCAACCTGTGGGGGTTGGGACTGGGACTGGGGTTTTTCTTCGTCAACCTGCTGCTCACGAGCTGGAGCGTCGGCCTGTTGGTGTGCGGCCTGCTGCTGCGCAACGGCCTGGGGGCCGAGAACCTGGCCTGGACTTTCATGTTCGTGCTGCTGCCGCTGGCCTGCGTCTACTATCCCGTGGCCGTGCTGCCCGTCTGGCTGCAGCCGGTGGCCTGGGTGCTGCCGCCCACCTATGTGTTTGAAGGCCTGCGCGCGCTGCTCGCCGACCACGTATTCCGTGCCGACCTCATGGCCGAGGCGCTGGCCATCAACCTCATGCTGTTCGGGGCCGGCCTCGCCTCCTTCCTGCTGCTGCTGCGCTCGGCGCGCCGCGCGGGCACGCTGCTTCAGCTCGGGGAATAGGCAGGGCGGCACGTCGCCTGCTCGCAATTTGCGCCGCCGTGCCCCATCTGCTTACCTGTTGCATCGCAGCACGGCCCGGGTGAGACGCCTTCTCCCGCGGTGGAGCCGCGGTTCCATCCCGCCGCCTTCGCCAGCTCACGGTCGCCATGAAACTGTCCTATCAGATGTACGAGTGGTCCCATCTCGCTATGGCGCCCGCCCGTGCCATGTCGGACGCGACGCGGCTGTGGTTCAAGAACCCGCTCAACCCGCTCACCTTCACCGAATACGGCCGCAACGTCGCGGCCTCGGCGGAACTGTTCGAGCGCATGACGCGCCGCTACGGCAAGCCGCACTTCGGGCTCGACCACACGGTCGTGGGCGGGCGCAGTCTGGACGTCGTCGAGGAGGTGGTGTGGGAGCGGCCGTTCTGCCGGGTGATCCGCTTTGCGCGCCCGGACACGGTCGAGACCCGGGCGCAGTCCAAGCTGCTGATCTTGGCCCCCATGTCGGGCCATTACGCGACGCTGCTGCGCGGGACCGTGGACGCCTTCCTGCCCACGCACGACGTCTACGTCACCGACTGGGCGGACGCCCGCATGGTGCCGCTGGCGCTGGGCGACTTCGACCTCGATGATTACATCGACCACCTGCTCGAAATCTGCCGCTTCCTCGGCCAGCCGGGGCAGGGCGGCCCGCTGCACACGCTGGGCGTCTGCCAGCCCGCGGTGCCGCTGATCGCGGCAGCGGCCGTCATGGGAGCCGAGCGCGATCCCCGGGCCCCCGCCTCCATGATCCTGATGGGGGGCCCGATCGACACGCGCCGCAGCCCGACCGCCGTCAACCGCCTGGCGGAGGAGCGCGGCACCGAGTGGTTCCGCGGCAATTGCCTGGAAACCGTGCCGCTGCCCTACCCGGGCGCGGGCCGGAGGGTCTACCCCGGCTTCCTGCAGCTGTCGGGATTCATGGCCATGAACATGGACCGGCACGTCGACGCGCACCGCAAGATGTTCGGCCACCTCGTTCAGGGCGACGGCGACGCCGCCGACAAGCACCGGGACTTCTACGACGAGTACATGGCCGTGATGGACCTCACGGCCGAATACTACATGCAGACCATCGACACCGTGTTCGTCCGCCAGGCCCTGCCCAAGGGCGAGATGGTGTCGCGCAACAGGCGCATCGACCTCGGCGCCATCACGGCCACGGCCCTGATGACGGTGGAGGGCGAGAAGGACGACATCTCCGGCGTGGGGCAGACGCAGGCCGCGCAGGATCTGTGCACCGGCCTGCCCGACGCGCTCAAGACGCACCACCTGCAGATGGGCGTGGGCCATTACGGGGTGTTCAACGGCTCGCGCTTCCGCTCGGACATCGCGCCGCGCATCGTCGACTTCACTCGTCGCATCGACGCCGGATTAACGATTTCGCAAGAAAGCTGAGGATCGCGCCGCAACCGTGTTGGCAGCGGGCCCGCGATTGGGTCACATAGCGCCGCTGCTGGTCCGCGTGTCCGAGGCTCTCGGCAATCTGGCGTCGTGCGTCATGTCTCGTTCCGTGCCGAAACTGCTGACGCCACCGCCGGCCTTTTTCGAGGTCGCGCACGGGGAACGATCGTTTCGCGTGGCCGTCAAGCGCGTGGGCCAGGCCCGCCGATTGACCCTTAAAGTTCGCGCCGCGACCCTGGAGGCGGTTCTCACCATGCCCGCGCGAGGGTCGCTGCGCGCCGCGCGCGATTTCGCCGAACGCCATGCCGAATGGATCGGCGAGCGGCTCGACCGGCTCCCCGACAAGGTGCCGCTCGAAGCCGGCTCGACCGTGCCGCTGCGGGGCGTCGAGACGGCTATCGTTTGGCGGCCGACGCTGCGTGCTACGGCCTGGATCGAAGCCGCGGATGGGGACGACGTCATCGTCGTGGGCGGGTCGCCGGAGCAGCAGCGCTCCCGCGTCCTGGACCTGCTCCGCCGCGAGGCCCGCCGCGACCTGGAGGCCGCGGTCGGCCGCCACGCCGCCAGCGTCGGCCGGCGCGTGGCGGGCATCAGTTTGCGGGACACCCGCAGCCGCTGGGGCTCCTGCACGGCGCGGGGTGCGCTGAACTTCTCGTGGCGGCTCGTGCTGGCACCTCCCCTGGTGCTCGACTACCTTGCCGCCCACGAGGTCGCCCATCTGGTTCACATGAACCACTCGGCCGCCTACTGGGCCGTGGCGGAGCGGCTCGCGCCCGACCTCGTTGTAGCCGAGGCCTGGCTGAAGGCGAATGGGGCGGGGCTGCACAGGTTCGGGTAACGACGCGGGTTCAGTTTGTGGTCGCGCGTCTTCATCCTGCGACCATGGCCCGGTTTGTGGCCCTAGGTCGTCGTTGCGAGTGCAGCGAAGCAATCCAGCCGGCGGCTCCGGCAAAGCCGCAAACCGCCTCGCTTGCACCCCCTGGATTGCTTCGCTTCGCTCGCGATGACGGCGATGGATGTCGACGCTGCGGGCCGCACGCCGCTCCCAAAACGGCTACAAAAAAGCCCGGCGGGGATCACCCGCCGGGCTCGCGTCGTCAGCGAGGAAGAACCTACTCGGCCGCCGTCCGCATCGGCTCCTCGCGGGTGCCGTCCGTGTAGGATGGCGCGTCGCGGTTCTCGCCGGGAGCCGGCAGGCCCGGCAGCGGCGGCAGGGCCTTGGCCTTGGCGAGGTCGATGCCGGCGCCCTGCGCCACGCGGGTCCCGTAGTCCGGGTCGCAGTGCCAGAAGTGCCACACCATGCGCAGCTGGATGGGCTCCGGGCACTGCTTCATGTCGTCGACCAGGTTGGCGATCAGGTCGTCGCGCTCCCACGCCTCGAAGGCGCGGTAGCGGTCACCAGCCTGCTGGTAATCGTCCGACACGCGGCTGATGCGGAAACGGCCCAGGTGGCCCGCCACCTCCTGGTGATACTCCTTCGCGGGCTTGGGCGCCTCCTTCAGGCCGGCGTTGAGCAGGCCCGGCTCGTAGTTGACGTGTTTGTTGTCGTGCCCGCCGTTCACGGTGAAGGACATCTGCCCGTCGCGCTGGTTGGTGCTCACGCGGGCCTTGTCCTGCGGGGCGTTGACGGGCAGCTGCAGGTAGTTCGGGCCCACGCGGTAGCGCTGGGTGTCCGAGTAGCTGAGCGTCCGGCCCTGCAGCATCTTGTCGTCGGAGAAGTCGACGCCGTCCACCAGCACGCCGGTGCCGAAGGCCGACTGCTCGGTTTCGGCGAAGAAGTTGTCGGGCACGCGGTCGAGCACCATGCGGCCCATCTTCAGCAGCGGGAACTGGTCTTCCGGCCAACGCTTGGTGTCGTCGAGTGGGTCGAAGCTCAGGTGGTCGTTGGGGCCGTCGGACATGATCTGCGCGCAGAACTCCCACTCGGGAAACTCGCCGCGCTCGATCGCGTCGTAGAGGTCCTTGGTGGCGTGGCCGATGTCCTTGGCCTGGATGGCCTCCGCCTGCGCGGTGGTGAGGTTGCGCACGCCCTGCTTGGGCTGCCAGTGGAACTTCACCAGGTAGGCGAGCCCCTGGTCGTTGACGAACTTGTAGGTGTTGACGCCCGAGCCTTCCATCTCGCGATAATTGGCCGGGATGCCCCAGGGCGACTTCACGAAGGTCACCATGTGCAGCGATTCGGGATGGGCGGCCACGAAGTCGAAGAAACGCCAGGGCTCCTGCCGGTTGGTGACCGGGTCGGGCTTGAAGGCGTGGATCATGTCGGGGAACTTCACCGCGTCGCGGATGAAGAACACCTTCAGGTTGTTGCCCACCAGGTCCCAATTACCGTCGACCGTCTTGAGCTTCACCGCAAAGCCGCGCGGGTCGCGGGCCGATTCGGGCGAGTCCTTGGAGCCGATCACGGTAGAGAAGCGGACGAACACGGGGGTTTTCACGCCCGTCTCGTTCAGCACGCGGGCGCGGGTGTACTTGGAGGCCGGCTCGTCGCCGATCGTGCCGTAGGCCTCGAAATAGCCGTGCGCGCCGGTGCCGCGGGCGTGGACCACGCGCTCGGGGATGCGCTCGCGGTCGAAATGGGTGATCTTCTCGATGAACTGGTAGTTCTCGAGCGTGGCCGGGCCGCGCTCGCCCACCGTGCGGGTCGACTGGTTGTCGCGGACCGGATGGCCCTGGCGCGTGGTGAGAATGGGATTGTCGCTCATGGTGGCGTTCCTCTTTATGCGGGTCGGAAACTGAGCCCGCATTGGACCATTTTCAAGACGCGGTCTGGACTGAGAGTGGGAACCATATTCAATTCAAACCGCCGCGCAAGCTTGACTTGCGCGTGCGGGGACGATCATGGGTGCCGGAATGCAGACCACCAAGCGGCCCGGGAGGCTGCCCAAGAACTACCAGATCGTTCACGACGTGGTGTCGGCCCAGGCGCCCGGCCGCCACGCGGCCGCCAATGAGATCTACGCGGAAGCCAAGCGCCGGCAACCCGCGATCGGCTATTCCACCGTTTACCGCGCGCTCGACCGGCTCCGCCTCGAAGGGCTCGTGCACGAGGTGCGGGTGCCCGGCACGGCCTCGGCCCTTTACGAGCCGTCGCGGCACGGCCACGCCCATTTCCTGTGCAAGGGCTGCGGGCAGGTGGAGGACATCGACTACGCCATTCCTCCGGCCGACCTCGCGGGTCTGGACGCCGCGCACGGCATCGCCATCGCGGACGTGTCGCTGACCTTCAACGGCCTGTGCCCGCGCTGCCGGGCACGCGCGGCGGGCTGAGGGTGCCCGCGGGGCGGCTCGTTTCGCCGCACTTGCCCGACGATCCGCCTCCCTATAGGCCCGGATTCCCGTCGCGCGGACCCGCGCACCTCCGGCTGGACATCAAGGGCGTGCATGAGCGCGGTCGCGACTGAAACGAAGCCGGAAGAGCAGCCGCAGCCCGACCACCGGCGCCAAAGCCGCCGCACGCTCGACTCGCTCAACTTCTTCGTGGCCGACGCGCAGACGGGCTTCGGCCCCTACATCGCGGGCTACCTCACGGGCGAGGGATGGTCCTCCACCGACATCGGCAACGCGCTCGGCCTCGGCACGCTGGCGGCCCTGTTCAGCCTGCTGCCCGCCGGCGCCCTGGTGGACCGGCTGCACGACAAGCGGCGGGGCGCCGCCATCGCCTGGATCGCGCTCGCCGCGGGCGCGGTCATATTCGCGGTCGCGCCCAACCGGCCCGTCGTCTACCTGGCCGAGATGCTGCACAGCTTCTCGACCTCCATGCTGACCCCCGCCATCGCGGCGATTAGCCTGGCGCTGGTGGGCCGCAAGGCGCTGGGCGAGCGGCTGGGGCGCAACGCGCGCTACGCGGCGATCGGCACGGCGGGCACGACGGTGCTGCTGGGCACGGCGGGCTCCTACGTGTCGGCCCGCTCCATCTTCTGGCTCACGGCCTGTTTCGCGATCCCCGGCGTGTTCCTGCTGTTCCGGCTGCCGCACCCGCGCGCCGGTCCCGGGCTGCCGGACGCGTCGGAGGGCAAGCCGAAGAAGACGGACGTGGGCGCCTTCGTGCGCGACCTGCGCGACCTCGCCACCCACAGGGGCGTGCTCGCCTTCGCGCTCTGCGTGGGCCTGTTCCATCTCGGCAACGCGGCCCTGTTCCCGCTGGCCAGCACCGTGATGGCCCGCGAGGTCGGCAAGAACACCTACCTGTTCATCTCGGCCGGCGGGCTGGCGTCGCAGGTCATCGTGGCGGGGCTGTCGCCCTGGGTCGGCCGCAACGAGGAGCGGCGCGGCGTGCGCTGGATCCTCATGGCGGGCTATGCCGCGGTGCCGGTCCGCGCGGTCCTGCTCGCGGGATGCGTGATGCTGGACGGCTGGGCGCCCTACGCTATCGTGGGCGCGCAACTGCTCGACGGCATCAGCGCCGCGGTGTTCGGCGTGTCGCTGCCCATCATGGCGGCCGACCTGACGCGCGGCTCCAACCGCTTCAACCTGTGCCTTAGTTTCTTCGGCATCGCGATCACGGCGGGGGCGACGCTCGGCAACGCGGTGGGCGGCCGCGCCGCGGACGCCCTCGGCTATCCGGCGGCCTTCCTGATCCTGGCCGCGTTCGGGGTGCTGGCGGTGGGCTCGGTGTTCCTCACCGTTCCGGACGGCGCGGGCAAGACCAAGGGGTCGAGCGTCGGGCATTACATCAAGCGCAAGCGGCACGACATCGCGCACCGCTACGGCAGGCGACACTAGCATCGCCGCTGGGGGACAGGGCGGGCAGGGGCTGGCCCGCCGGCCGGTCCTGTCGTTGCGGGGAGCAGAGCGACGACGCCATCCAGCTTGAGGGTGCGAGCAGGGCCGCGACCGTCGCGGCTCACCCCTGGATTGCTTCGCTCCGCTCGCAATGACGATGAGGGGTGGACGCGGGTCGAGCGTCGGTCAGGCCACACCCTCGTCCCCGAACACCCGGCGGAAGATCGTGTCGACGTGCTTGGTGTGGTAGTCGAGGTCGAACAGCTCTTCGAGCGAGTCGGCGCTGAGCGCCGCCGACACGTCGGGGTCGGCCTGCAGCAGCGGCAGGAAGGCGCCCTCGCCCCGCCACACCGGCATGGCGTTGCGCTGCACCACCCGGTAGGCGTCTTCGCGTGACAGCCCGGCCTGCGTGAGCGCCAGCAGAACGCGCTGCGAGTGCACGAGCCCGCCCAGGCGGTCCATGTTTTTGAGCATGTTCTCGGGGTAGATCACCAGGTGGTCGATCACGTTGGTGAGACGGGCCAGCGCGAAGTCGAGCGTTATCGTGGCATCGGGTCCGATCGCGCGCTCGACTGACGAATGCGAGATGTCCCGCTCGTGCCACAGCGCCACATTTTCGAGCGCGGGCACCGCCATGCCGCGTACCAGGCGCGCGAGGCCCGTCAGATTCTCGGTCAGCACGGGGTTGCGCTTGTGGGGCATCGCCGACGAGCCCTTCTGGCCCGGCGCGAAATATTCCTCCGCTTCCAGCACCTCGGTCCGCTGCAGGTGGCGGATCTCGGTCGCGAGCCGCTCGATGCAGGACGCCACCACGCCGAGCGTCACGAAGAACATGGCGTGCCGGTCGCGCGGGATCACCTGGGTGGAGATCGGCTCGGGGGTGAGCCCCATGGCCTGCGCCACGTGCTCCTCCACGAAGGGATCGATGTTGGCGAAGGTGCCGACCGCCCCCGACAGCGCGCAGGTCGCGACCTCGGCGCGCGCCGACACCAGCCGCGCCCGGCAGCGGGTGAATTCCGCGTAGGCCTGGGCGAGTTTCAGGCCGAAGGTGACGGGCTCGGCATGGATGCCGTGCGAGCGCCCGATCGTGGGCGTCATCCGGTGCTCGAAGGCGCGCCGCTTCAGCGCGGCCAGCAGGGCGTCGACGTCCGCGATCAGCATGTCGGCCGAGCGGGTGAGCTGCACCGCGAAGCAGGTGTCGAGCACGTCGGACGAGGTGAGCCCCTGGTGCACGAAGCGCGATTCGGGACCGAGGAATTCCGACAGGTGCGTCAGGAAGGCGATCACGTCGTGCCGCACCTCCCGCTCGATCTCCTCCACGCGCCCCACGTCGAACGTGACGTGCCCGCCCTTGGTCCAGATGGCTTCGGCCGCCTCCTTCGGGATCACGCCCAGTTCGGCCAGCGCGTCGCAGGCGTGCGCCTCGATCTCGAACCAGATGCGAAACCGCGCCTGCGGCTCCCAGACGGCCACCATGGCGGGGCGGGAATAGCGGGGGATCATGGGCTTGGGGCACCGGCTGCGGACTAACGTCCATCGCCGCTACCACGGCGCGGGGCGGCGGGACAAACCGAAGTGCAGATTTGGTCAATTCGGTGACGGTCCCGATTGATCCCCGGCATGCGCCTTGCTAATCGATGACTAATCCTCATCGATCCCAGCAGGATCGGTCATGGATGATGAAAACAGCGGCACGGGTCCGCCGGGGAGCGCGAATGGAGATCTTTCTCCAGCAATTGATCAACGGGGTAACGCTCGGGTCCATCTACGGGCTGATCGCCATCGGCTACACGATGGTGTTCGGCATCATCGGCATGGTGAACTTCGCCCATGGCGACGTGTTCATGCTGTCGGCCTTCGTGGGGCTGATCATTTTCCTGGTGGTCACGCAGGTGCTCGGTGTTTCGAGCGTGGCGCTGGCCTTCATCGTCATGCTGGTGGGCGCCATGCTGGTGACCGCGCTGTGGAACTGGGCGATCGAGCGGGTGGCCTACCGCCCGCTGCGCGGCTCCTTCCGGCTGGCGCCGCTGATCTCGGCCATCGGCATGTCGATCTTCCTGTCGAACTTCGTGCAGGTGGTGCAGGGCCCGCGCAACAAGACGATCCCCTCCCTGTTCGATGGCGTCATCCCGATCACCTCGGGCGGCGACTACAACGTGACGCTGTCCTACAAGCAGATCCTGATCGTGGTGGTCACCATGGTGCTGCTCGCGGGCTTCTGGTACCTCGTGCAATACACGTCGCTGGGCCGCGCCCAGCGCGCCTGCGAGCAGGACCGGCGCATGGCGGCGCTGCTCGGCATCGACGTGGACCGCACCATCTCGCTCACCTTCGTGATCGGCGCGGCGCTGGCCGCCGTCGCGGGCGTGCTCTTCCTGAGCTACTACGGCGTGGTCAACTTCGCGGACGGCTTCATCCCCGGCGTCAAGGCCTTCACGGCCGCGGTGCTGGGCGGCATCGGCTCGCTGCCGGGCGCCGTGCTGGGCGGCTTGCTGATCGGGCTGATCGAGGTGTTCTGGTCGGCCTACTTCTCGACCGACTACAAGGACGTGGCGGCCTTCTCGATCCTCGCTATCACGCTGATCTTCATGCCCTCCGGCCTGCTCGGCCGGCCCGAGATCGAGAAGGTCTGAGCCGATGCGCATGGAGGCCACCCAACCCGTGCCCGCCGCGCACGGGACGAAAGCCGTCGCCCATCCCGCCATGGACTGGGCCGCGGCGGTCAAGGACGCGGGATTCGCGGCACTGGTCACGCTCGGCCTGTCGATCCCGATCCTGCTGTTCGAGACCCATCAGGACATTTCCAACACGCTGGTGGTCGAGCCGCGCTGGTCGTGGCCGGCGGTCGCCTGCGCGGCCGTGTTCGCGGCCCGCATGGTGGGGATCGCCTACCGCACCTACGCGGGCCGGGTCAGGCAGGCGGCGCGTCCGCAGGAATTGCGCAAGGAGTCCCGCGCCGAGCGGGGGCTGAAGGCCTATACGGGCGTGATCGTGGTGGCGGCCCTGTTCGTCTTCCCGCTGGCGATGCTGTGGCTGCTCGGGCCGCAGGGCTCGCTCAAGTGGATCAACAACTACGGGATCCAGATCCTCATCTACGTGATGCTCGGCTGGGGCCTCAACATCGTGGTGGGCTTGGCCGGCCTGCTCGACCTCGGTTACGTCGCCTTCTACGCGGTGGGCGCCTATTCCTACGCGCTGCTGTCCACCACTTTTGGCCTGTCGTTCTGGATCTGCTTGCCGCTGGCCGGCATCCTGGCGGCCTTCTGGGGCATGATCCTCGGCTTCCCGGTGCTGCGCCTGCGCGGCGACTACCTCGCCATCGTGACGCTGGCCTTCGGCGAGATCATCCGCGTCGTCCTCATCAACTGGACGGACCTGACCAACGGCTACGCGGGCATCGCGTCCATCCCCAAGGTTACCTTCTTCGGCATTCCCTTCACGGAGGACGACGACGGCTTCGCGGCGCTGTTCCACCTCGAATACTCGCCCATCCACCGCACCATCTTCCTGTTCTACCTGATCCTCTGCCTCGCGCTGCTGACCAATTTCGTGACGTTGCGCCTGCGCCGCCTGCCTGTGGGCCGTGCCTGGGAGGCGCTGCGCGAGGACGAGATCGCCTGCCGGTCGCTCGGCATCAACACGGTCAACACCAAGCTCACCGCTTTCGCGCTCGGCGCCTTCTTCGGCGGCTTCGCGGGTTCCTTCTTCGCGGTGCGGCAGAACTTCGTGAGCCCCGAGTCCTTCACCTTCATCGAGTCGGCCACCATCCTGGCCATCGTGGTGCTGGGCGGCATGGGCAGCCAGATCGGCGTCGCGATCGCGGCGGTCGTGATGATCGGCGGCACGGAGATCCTGCGCGAGCTCGACTTCCTGAAGGCGGTGTTCGGCTCGAACTTCGACCCCGCCCAGTACCGCATGCTGATCTTCGGCTTCGGCATGGTGGTGATGATGATCTGGAAGCCGCGCGGCATCATCGC
>CAXTFJ010000123.1:0-13669 GCA_964243405.1 uncultured Lichenihabitans sp.
AGCTCGCCTCCTCGACCTTCGACTTCTTCTCGATCTTCTTCGCCTCGGGCCTCATCTACCTCGCGCTCACCGGCGCGGTCGCGGCGATCCAGCTCGTAACCGAGGCGCTGCTCGACCTCGACCGGCCGTCGCCGCGCCAACGCCTCGGCCGGCTGCTGCCCTGGCGCCGTCCGACCATTCCCGTGGCGGCTACCAAGGTGCCCGCGTCGCCCGGCCCCGACACCCTCGCGCCGCCGTCCCGGGCCGCCCGCGTGGCCGACCGGGCGAAGCGAGCCGCCACCCTCGCCCGCAACAATTTCGCGGTGGAGGTCGCCTCCCTCAGCAAGCGCTACGGCGGCCAGGCCGTGCTCGACGGGCTCGACCTCACGGTCCGGGTCGGCGAGGTCGTGGCGCTGCTGGGCCCCAGCGGCTCGGGCAAGAGCACGCTGCTGCGCTGCATCAACCACCTGGAGACCTGGGACGGGGGCACCGTGCGGGTGGGTGGGCGTGCCTTGGGCCTGCGCGAGGACGGCCGGGCGCTGAACCGCCGCGCGGTTGCCAACGAGCGAGCGGCGGTGGGCGTCGGCATGGTATTCCAGCAGTTCAACCTGTTCGCCCACCTGTCGGCACGGGAGAACGTCGCCGGCCCGCTGCGCTGGGTACACGGGGTGTCGCGCCGCGATGCCGACCGGCGCGCCCGCGACCTCCTGGAGCGGGTGGGCCTCGGCCACCGCGCCGACGCCCTGCCGCGTCACCTTTCGGGAGGCCAGCAGCAGCGGGTCGCGATCGCGCGCGCGCTCGCCCCCAACCCGAGCGTGCTGCTGCTCGACGAACCCACCTCCGCGCTCGACCCGGAACTGGTGGGCGAGGTGCTGGAGGTGATCCGGCGCCTCGCGGTGGAGGACGGCCTCACTATGATCATCTCCACGCACCAGCTGCGCTTCGCCGACGAGGTGGCCGACCGCGTCGTGTTTCTGAGCGGCGGGTCGATCCGCGAGGAAGGCCCCGCCCACGAGGTGCTGACCCGGCCCCGTGACCCGCAGACGATCCGTTTCCTGCGCTCGGTCGGGGTCGACCGCGACGTGGAAGCCTCCGCCTCAGCGCCTTCCCCCCCCCCCCGGGCCCGGCTCGCCGGGCCGCCAAGGACATCGACCCATGCGGCACCACTCGCTTCCCGTGTCCCCCGCGACCGTCCACTGGGGCTATTTCAGCAAGGTCGTGGCACCCGCGCTGACGTTACGCTCGGGTGACCGGGCCACGATCGAGACGCTGACCCACCACGCGGGCGACGACTACGAGCGCATGGTGGCGGGCGATCCGGGCGCGGAAAGCGTCTTCCACTGGAGCCGCGAGCACAAGGCTGTGGGGCGCCGCGGCGCGGGTCCCACGCAGGGACCGTTCCAGCGCGGCTCGGGCGAGGGCCTGGGCGTGCACCTGATGACGGGTCCAGTGGCGGTCGAGGACGCCGAGCCGGGCGACATCCTGGAGGTGCGCGTGCTCGACGTGCGCCCGCGCCCGAGCTGCCACGCCTGCCACGCGGGCCGCTGCTTCGGCTCCAACGCGGCGGCGTCCTGGGGTTTCCACTACCACGACCTGATCGAGGAGCCGCGCCCGCGCGAGGTCGTCACCATCTTCGAACTCGATACGGCGGGCGAGCCCTTCGCGCGCGCGGTCTACAACTACGTCTGGACGCCGCAGACCGACCCGGACGGCATCGTCCATCCGACCATCGACTACCCCGGCGTGCCGGTCGACCCCGCGACGGTACGGCGGCGCGAGAACATCCTGCGAAACGTCAGGGTGCCGGCCCGCCTGCACTTCGGCACCATGGGCCTGGCGCCCTCGGAAGCGGACTTCGTGAGCTCGATCCCGCCCGGCTACACGGGCGGCAACATCGACGACTGGCGCATCGGCAAGGGCGCGCGGATGTACTATCCCGTGGCGGTGGACGGCGCCTTCTTCTCCGTGGGCGATCCGCACGCGGCGCAGGGCGACAGCGAACTGGGCGGCACCGCGATCGAGACGTCGCTGACCGGTGATTTCGAATTCATCCTCCACAAGGCGCGGGACCTCGGCGGCACCTCCCTTGAGGGGTTGACCCACCCCATGCTGGAGACCGACGCGCAGTGGTCGGTCTACGGCTTCACCTTTCCCAACTACCTCGCCGAACTGGGACCGAACGCGCAGACCGAGGTGGCCAACCACGCGAGCCTGGACAAGGCCATGCGCGACGCCTTCCGCAAGCTGCGCCGCTTCCTGATGACGGTCCACGGGTTGAGCGAGGACGAGGCCATCGCGCTAATGTCGGTGGCGGCGGATTTCGGCGTCACACAGGTGGTCGACGCCAACTGGGGCGTGCACGGCTCGATCCGCAAGAGCGTCTTCACCTGCTCGTGAGGGCGAAGTCCCGTCGTCTACTGTCCGAAAAGGTCACCGCATGCAGTTCCACATGATCGCGGGCGGCCCCAGGCCCGTCGCGCCGTTCAGCCACGCGGTCGAAAGCGACGGCTTCGTGTTCGTTACGGGCCAGATGCCCGACACGCCCGCGACCCCCGGCGTGCTGCCCGACGGCATTGTGGCCCAGACCCGCGCCGTGATGGCCAACCTCGCAACCGTGCTGGGCGGCCTGGGCCTCGGCTTCGGGCAGGTCGTCATGGCCCGTGTCTACCTGACCGAGTTCAAGCGCGACTACGCGGCCATGAACGACACCTACCGCGGCTATTTCGCGGCCGGTGCCCTGCCGGCGCGCACCTGCGTGGGCGTGACCGGGCTCGCCTACGACGCGCTGGTGGAGATCGACCTGATCGCGCGCCGCCCGGCCTGACGGCGCGGGGTCAGTCCGGCCCGCCCACGCTCAGCCACCGCCCTTCGCGGGCCGACCGGTAGGCGAGATCGACCAGGCGCTGCACCTCGTAGCCTTCGGCGAAATCCGGCCCGACCCGCGGGCCGCCCGCGACCGCGAGGAGGAAGTCGCGCGCCTCGATGGCCTTCAGGTCGTTGAAGCCGATCTGGTGGCCCGGCGCGACGCAGAACGCGCCGTAGGGCTCGTGCTCGGGCCCAGCCAGCACCGTGCGGAAGCCGCGCAGGCCCGTGCGGTCGTCGGTGGTGTAGACCCCGAGCTCGTTGAAGCGCTCCTGGGTGAAGGTGATGGCGCCCCTGGAACCGTAGATCTCGAAGTCGAGCTGCATCTTGCGCCCCGTGGCGACCCAGTTCGCCTCCAGGCTTCCCGTCGCGCCGCTGGCGAAGCGGAGGAACAGCCGCGCGACGTCGTCCACCTCAACCGCGCGGGTCTCGCTCGCGCCCGCCCGCACGGGACGCGCCGCGATGGGGGTCGCGACGTCCGCCATCAGCGCCGTGATCGGCCCCGCCAGGTGGCGGGCCGCGGCGAGGATGTGGCTGCCGATGTCGGCCAGCGCGCCGCCGCCACCCGCCGGATCGAGGCGCCACGTCCAGGGCGCTTGCGCGTCGGCCATGAAGTCCTCGGCGTGCACACCGCGGAAGGTGCGGACCTCGCCGATCTCGCCCGCCTCGATCAGGCGCTTGGCGAGCGCCAGCATGGGGTTCTTCAGGTAGTTGAACCCGACCTGGGTCACGACGCCCGCCGCGGCTGCGGCGCGCGCCATCTCCAGCGCTTCGGCTCCGGAAGGGGCGAGCGGCTTTTCGCAGTAGACATGCTTGCCGGCCGCAACCGCGGCGAGCGCCATCTCGCGATGAAGACTATTGGGCGTGGTGATATCGATCACCTGGATGTCCGGGTCGGCCAGCAGGTCGCGCCAGGTGCCGGTCGACCGGCGGAAGCCGAGCTGCGCCGCGGCCCGCGCGGCGGTTGGCGCATCAACGTCGGCCAGCACCGCCAGGTCGACCTCGACCGGCAGGTCAAACACCCGGCTCGCCACCGCGAAGCCCAGCGCGTGCGCCTTGCCCATGAAGCCCGAGCCGATCAGGCCGATCCCAACGCGTGCCTTGCCCATGTCCCACGATCCTCCCGGTTGGCCGTCTGCGGCTGGGCCGGACGTTCGGCGAAGGCCCAGATCCACGCAAGATCCCTGGCGAATGAAGGGCGTCAGGGATGCGCCGTGTCCTGCAGGTCCGGCGCGGCGGGCTGAACGTCCACGGTTTCGGGATCGACCCGGGGCTGGGGCCGGTATGGCGCGCGCGGCACGGGCGGAGCAGGCCACCAGGGGCGGTCCTCCAGCGGCGGGCGCGTCGGGCGAGGCACCCAGCCGCCGTTCACCAAGGATAGGCCGAGCGCGCCCGTCCGTGCGAGGCTGCCCTTGTCGATGACCAGCGCCGCCGCGCAGCTCGCGGGGGCGTAGAGACGCGTCACGATCACGTCGGCGCGGCGGCAGTCCTCCTCGAAGGCGCGCGCGTCGGCCACCAGCGACAGCATCTGCCCGCCGGGCAGCGGGACCACGCAGGCGAGCGCGTCGCAGCGCCCTGCGTGGGGCACGCTCGCGGCCGCGCGTCCGTCGCCGTCGGCCCCGAGCCACTGCTCCGCCTCGAACCCGTTGACCTTGCCGGCCAGCGCGAGCAATCCGTCGCTCCCACGGACCGCCACGACGTCGCCCGCCCCCGCGACCAGCAGGTCGTCGCGCGGCCCGAGCGCCGCGCCCGCGAGGCCGATCAGCGCGAGCGGGAGGGCGGTCAGCCGGAACGTCCAGCTGCGCCACAGCACGGCGGACAGCACCGCGAGCGCCAGGAAGGGCAGTGCCCAGGGCGCGAAGGCGGGCAGGTGGAGGGTGGCGGCGGGCGCCTGCCCGATCAGCCGCGCGGCCCACAGCACGAAGCCGATCCCCGCGCCCACCCAGTGCCATACCGGCCCGTCGAGGCCGAACGGGTAGAGCGCGCAGCCGATCAGCGCGCCCGGAACCGCGAAGAACTCGATCACCGCCAGCGTCAGCGGGTTGCCGACGAACACGTAGGGGCTGAGCTCGTGGAAGTTGGCCGCCATGAACGAGGCGGTGGCGGATGTCGCGAACACGGTCGCGACGAACAGGTCGCGGACGTGGGCCCAGGCGCGTCCCAGCCGGTCCCGCGGGTGCGACGAGGGCTCCGGGTCAGCGGCGCGCCGCCGCTCGCGCGCCTCGTACACAGCCACCAGCGCCGCGACCGCCGCGAACGAGAGTTGGAAGCTCGCGCCCGTGATCGCTTCGGGCTCGACCGCGATCACCGCGAGGGCCGCGAGGGCCAGGTTACGCATGGTGAAGCCGCGGCGGCCGACCAGCACCGCGCCCAGCATGATCAGGGTCATGAACAGCGCCCGCTGCGTGCCGATCCGCGAGCCCGTCAGGATATCGTAGCCGATCGCCCCGATGATCGCGACCACCGCCGCCCACGCCTTGATGGGCCGGGTGAGCGCGAGCGTGCGGCTCAGCGCCAACCCGCGACGCACGGCCCCGAACAGCAGCCCCGCGACCAGCGTCATCTGCACGCCAGCGATCGTGATGATGTGAAAGATGCCCGCCTCGCGGATCACCTCGCGGCCGTCGGCCGACAGGAGATCGCGCTTGCCCGTCACCATGGCGGCCGCGACCGCCCCGCGGTCACCGCCCAGGATGCCGCTGACCCGCGCCGCGAGCGTGTTGCGGACGCGGTCGACGGCGGCGTCGAAGCGCAGCCGCCATCCTACCTCCGGGTCGGGGAGCGCCGGCTTGGTCCGGCCCAGCACGGAGCCCACGGCGCCGAGCCCCATGAAGTAAGCGTCGCGCGCGAAAGCGTAGCCGCCCGGCAGCGCGGCCTGGGCGGGCGGCAGCAGGCGGGC
Organism: uncultured Lichenihabitans sp.; assembly: GCA_964243405.1. Classification (GTDB taxonomy): domain Bacteria; phylum Pseudomonadota; class Alphaproteobacteria; order Rhizobiales; family Beijerinckiaceae; genus Lichenihabitans. The sequence goes on from CAXTFJ010000123.1 coordinate 5,741, forward strand.
CGTCACCGTCACGCGGTCACCCGCCTCGATCGGCTCGTCGCGCCGGGTGGTGAGCCGCACGCGGGCTGGGCGGTGCGCGGGATCGAGCGCGGCGGCGCCGTCGAGCACGAGCACGAAGCGGCTCCCGAGGCTGCGATGGTCCACCTCCTCCACCGTTCCGGTGAGGGTATCGATGCGGATGCGGTCGAGAACGGGCGCCCCCACGACCCGGCTGCGCAAACCCGCGCCCGTGAAGCCCGCCATCACGGCAGCCCCGGCGACCACCAGCATGAGGGCCGCGCGCTTGCGCCGCAGCCGGATCGCAAGCCGCAGAGCACGGCGGTCGTGGTGCCCGAGGCCCCCATCGAGGGCTCGTGGTCGGCCCCCAGGAACAGCAGCACGCCGACGCCCGCCAGCACCGGCACCCAGAGGAAGAAGCGGCGGTGCTCCCATTCCAACTCGAAAGCGTCCGCGAGCGCTTCGCGGAACCCCGTGCGCGGTGCCGACAGCGCGCGGAAGCGGGCGAACCCCACCGCGTCGGCCAGCGCCGTCCCCCTGAACGCCCCCATGTTTCCGGACGCCTTTCGCGAGCTCCGGGCCCCATGTTAGACGAGCGCCGCCGATGCGATAAGCCGTTCGGGCCGCAATCGACAGTCTTCCCGCAAAGCCCCGAGGCCGCGAGCGCCATGCCCACTCCCGTCGTCACCCGTTTCGCCCCGTCCCCCACGGGTTACCTGCACATCGGCGGGGCGCGGACGGCGCTGTTCAATTGGCTCTACGCCCGCAAGCACGGGGGCACGATGCTGCTGCGCATCGAGGACACCGACCGCGAGCGGTCGACCACGGCCGCCATCGACGCCATCATCGACGGCCTCACCTGGCTGGGCCTCGATTGGCACGGCGACGTGGTCTACCAGGCGGCCCGCTCGGCCCGGCACGCGGAGGCCGCCCAACAGATGCTGGCCGCGGGCCGCGCCTACCGCTGCTTCGCCACCGCCGAGGAACTGGCGGCCATGCGCGAGGAAGCGCGCCGCGAGGGCCGGCCGCCGCGCTACGACGGCCGCTGGCGCGACCGCGACCCGGCCGAGGCGCCGAGCGGCGCCAAGCCGGTGATCCGGCTGAAGGCGCCGCGCGAGGGCGAGACCGTGCTGCACGACGAGGTGCAGGGCCATGTCACCTGGGCCAACGCCGACCTCGACGACCGGATCCTCGTCCGCTCCGACGGGACGCCCACCTACATGCTCGCCGTGGTGGTGGACGACCACGACATGGGAGTGACCCACGTCATCCGCGGCGACGACCACCTGACCAACGCCGCGAGCCAGGTGCAGATCTTCGACGCGCTCGGCTGGCCGGTGCCCACCATGGCCCACATTCCCATGATCCACGGGCCGGACGGCGCGAAGCTGTCCAAGCGGCACGGGGCGCTCGGCGTCGAATCCTACCGCGCCATGGGCTACCTCCCCGACGCCCTGCGCAACTACCTCCTGCGGTTGGGCTGGAGCCAGGGCGACCGCGAGTTCTTCGACACGGACGCCATGGTGGAGGCCTTCGCGCTCGGCGGTGTGGGCCGCTCGCCCGCGCGCTTCGACTTCGCCAAGCTGGAGAACGTGAACGGCCACTACCTGCGCGACGCGGCGGATGCGGCGCTCGAAACGCAGCTGGTCGACACCCTGCCCTACCTGCCCGAGGGCGGGAGGCTCGAGGCCAAGCTGGACGCGACGCTGCGCGCGAAACTGCTGGCCGCGATGCCCGGCCTGAAGGAGCGCGCCAAGACGCTGGTCGAACTGCTCGACGGCGCGGCCTTCCTCTACGCCGACCGGCCGCTCGCCCCCGACGCCAAGGCGGCCGACCTCCTGGCGAAGGGCGGCACCGCCCATCTCGCGGCCCTGCGCCCGCGACTGGCCGCGCTCGACATCTGGACCGCGGGGTCGGCGGAGGCGGCCGTGCGGGCCTACGCGGAGGAAACCGGCACCAAGCTCGGCCAGGTCGCCCAACCCCTGCGTGCGGCGCTCACCGGTCGTACCACCTCGCCCGGCATCTTCGACGTGCTGGAGGTGCTGGGCCGCGCCGAGAGCCTGGGGCGGATCGACGACCGGTTGGGCGGGACTGCGGGTTAGGCACTGGCGCTAGCGGATTGGCCCGGGGTCAGACTTGCCTTTCGGCCGTTCCCGATCCTTCGCAGAAGTCCTTCAGCCGGTTGATCCGCGATCGGTTTGGGCCCGAGTGCTTCCGGACTCTGAGGTCATAGGGGAGAGGTGAACAGCTGCTTTGGGCTGGTGAGCAGAAGTTGGCTCCCCGCCCGAAACCGGATGTCGGGCTCAGCGCCATCGTAGTCATCGCTCGGCTTGCAATCCAACACTGTACGCGGTTGTTATGTGCAGCTGCTAGCCAACGCCGATCAAACGGAGCATACTCATCTCGACGGCACGAGGCTCAGGAAAGCGCTACTTGACCTACGACGTTGGCGGATTTTTCAAGGGCTTGAAAGATGCGCTTAAGGAACTGCCGAACACCGACGAACTGCGGCAGTTTCGTGATGTCCTGGATGATCCTGCATTCAAGAATGCGTTGGAGAGGTACGCGGCAGGTATCAACGATCCCGATGTGCTGAGCGACCTGCTGGCTCGCATGCGACGGCTTCGAAGGCACATCGAGGAACGCTGCGAGAAGCGCAAGCTACACAAAGAGCTAACTGTGCAGCTAGGTGTCGTGGGAGGCATTGGCTTGGTAGGCGGAAGCATCGTTGCAGCGGCGGCCGCAACCTTTCCGTTGATTGCTCTGATTCCAGTTGTTGGTGGAGGCTGGATGGCCCTGCAAGGTTTCTTTGCCGCTTCTCGCTTGGATGAAGAGCGGCACGTCTACGAACAGCTTGCCGCTATGATGAAATTTCTGATTGAAAGTGTCGCGTAATGCACTCTTACGATGGCTACATACTCAATCAGGCAACAATTACGATTGGTGCTATCGGCATTATTGTGCCAATTGCATTTTTGTTTTTCCTTCATGTCCTTCTCAAACGACACTCGAATAGCGAAAATGTACGACAGCAGCAGATGGCAGAGTTCTTGTTCAAGATCCGGCATGAGTATGCTGCTGAAAAGATAGACAAACGCGAAAAGACTGATGTCGGATATTAGTTTACGGTTGGCGATACACGGCTGTCGGCCTTTTTACCGGGATCTAGACCGCAAAATCATGCTTATGGGTGACCGGCAACTACTCCGCCAGCGCTTTTAGCTTGTCCCAGAAATACGCTACAAGGAGCGGGTTTAGTCGTTCATACCGCGAGCTAGCAGGATGAATGTTCGCCCGCGCCGCTTCATTCTTCGTGATCTTTGACCGCGGACGTTTCCAAATCCGCAGCCTTTTGGAACCGCAATTCGCCTGCCGAAAATGCTTGGTCGTTCGCGGCCACCTCCACTGCCAGTAAGTAGACCTGCTGAGTGTCAGAGACTGGTCGCAGACGGTCTGTTCTGCCGCGACAGGAGGGGCGAAGCTGAAGTGAGCAATCGGCTGGTGACGGCCGATCGAGGCGATCAGAACCGGACCCGTTTCGACCACCGCGCCCGATCGCGAACGACCACCAGCCCTCCACCGCACACTCGCCGAGCCCGAACCACCGCGCCCGCTTGACGCCCTTCGGCGTTCCGCTAGCTTCCCCGCAGCGCACAAAACCCCGGTCCCGACGCAGGGACCGGGGTTTTGCGTGCAGCCCTTCCGCTGTCCTCGAAAGCACGTCCATGGCTGAGGTTTCAGGCACCATCATCGTCGACAACAGGTCGATCGACCTGCCGCTGCGCAAGGGCACCATCGGTCCGGACGTGGTCGACATCGCCAAGCTCTACGCGCAATCCGGCGTCTTCACCTACGACCCCGGCTTCACCTCCACGGCGAGCTGCGAGTCGAAGATCACCTACATCGACGGCGACGAGGGCGTGCTGCTCTACCGCGGCTACCCGATCGAGCAGCTGGCCGAGCACGGCGACTTTTTGGAAACCTGCTACCTGCTGCTCTACGGCGAACTGCCAACCCAGGTGCAGAAGGCCGACTTCGACTACAGCGTCACGCGCCACACCATGGTGCACGAGCAGATGGCGCGCTTCTTCCAGGGGTTCCGCCGCGACGCGCACCCGATGGCCGTGATGGTGGCCTCCGTGGGGGCGCTCTCGGCCTTCTACCACGACTCGACCGACATCTCCGATCCCACGCAGCGTATGATCGCCTCCATGCGGATGATCGCCAAGATGCCGACGCTGGCCGCGATGGCCTACAAGTACACGATCGGCCAGCCCTTCGTGTACCCGAAGAACGACCTCGATTACACGTCGAACTTCATGCGGATGTGCTTCGCGGTTCCGTGCGAAGACTACAAGGTCAACCAGGTCCTTAGCCGCGCGCTCGATAAGATCTTCGTGCTGCACGCCGACCACGAGCAGAACGCCTCGACCTCGACGGTGCGGCTTGCGGGCTCCTCGGGCGCCAACCCCTTCGCCTGCATCGCGGCGGGCATCGCCTGCCTGTGGGGTCCCGCGCACGGCGGCGCCAACGAGGCGGCGCTAAAGATGCTGGCGGAGATCGGCTCCGTGGAGCGCATCCCGCAGTTCATCGCCCGCGCCAAGGACAAGAACGACCCGTTCCGCCTGATGGGCTTCGGCCACCGCGTCTACAAGAACTACGACCCGCGCGCCAAGATCATGCAGCGCACCTGCCACGAGGTGTTGCGCGAGGTGGGCATCAAGGACGATCCCCTGCTCGACATCGCGGTGGAGCTGGAGCGCATCGCCCTGTCGGACGAGTATTTCATCGAGCGCAAGCTCTATCCCAACGTCGATTTCTACTCGGGTATCACGCTGCGGGCGCTGGGCTTCCCAACCTCCATGTTCACCGTGCTGTTCGCGCTGGCCCGCACGGTCGGCTGGATCGCCCAGTGGAAGGAGATGATCGAAGACCCGGGGCAGCGCATCGGCCGCCCGCGCCAGCTCTACGTGGGCGCCACGCGCCGCGACTACGGGCCGATCAGCGAGCGGTAGCGCCCGCGTCCCACTCGGCCCGCAGCAGACCCATGACGACGGTGTTCCAGCGTTCGGACCCCACCCTCGCGGACGAGCGCCGGACTCCCTCCGCCACGAAGCCGAGCCGGGCGTAGGTGCGCCGCGCGGCCTCGTTCCAGTCGTAGACGTTGAGCTCCACGCGCTCGACGTGGGCCCAGGCGAACGCCTCGCCCAGCACCAGCCGCAGCATCGGCACCGCGAGACCCTGCCCGCGGCTTTCCGGCGCGAGCCCGATGCGGGACAGCGCGGCGTTGCCGTTGCGCCAGTCGAACCGAAGTTGGGTGTGACCCACGGGCACGCCGTCCCGCTCGGCCATCCAGCACAGCCGACCGGGCGGCGTACCCGAGCCTTCGTCCAGCATGGCTTGGCACTGTTTCGCGTCGAGCGGAAAGGACACGCCCGGCCCGCCCCATTGAACGGCGTCGCGCTCGCTCGAGAACCAACCGGCGAGCAGGGCGAAGGACGGCGGCGCGAAGGGGACGAGGACGAGGGTCGAAGCTGTCATGGTGGATTTCGCGCGGCTGGCGGATTTGAAGGACCTGCCGACCTTTTCCGAACAGGCGGTCTCGCCGGGACCCGACGAGCCGGGATGGCTGCGGGTCGAGGTGGACGGCTCGGCAGACTCGCTGCGCTTCTACGGCCTCCGGGTCGGGAGAGCGAGCCGGGCGCCGCTCGTATTTTTCGAGGGTGACGTGATCGCGCGGAAAGGGCCCAACGTTCCGGGTCGATCGCCTCGCATCATCCTCCCGGGCCCGCAGGGCTGGGTCGCCATCGACGGCTACGCCCAATCGTCGCCCGCCCTCATGCAGCGCGAAGCCGAACAGGTGGCGCTGTCGATCGGCCGCACCTTCGTGAATTTGGCCCGACCCGGCATCCACGGGTCGTCGGGCAATCACCTGCACCGGCGCCGCCCCCGCGAGGTCGCCCTGGTGGATGCCGCCCTGTCGCGGCTGAAACAGGCGTTCGGCTGGGACCGGATCGACTTGGCGGGGCTCTCGGGTGGCGGTCATACCGTCGCGGCCCTGATGGGCCGGCGCTCCGACATCGGTTGCGCGGTGATCGCATCGGGTAATGTCGCGATCGGCCTGCGCAACCGGGAGGCTGGTCGCGACGCCGACGTGACCGGCTTCACGGACTTCGTCGATCCCATCGACTTGGTGGCCGACGTCGCCCGCCATCCGCCGCGCCGGGTCATCGCCCTGACCGATCCCGACGACGCTGTCGTCTCGTGGTCGGTGCAGACGGCCTACGTCGAGGCGCTCCGCGGCGCCGGGGTGGCTGTTGACCATCGGCTCGTCCCCGCTCTCGACCCCGGCCGCCACGTGCTGCGCGCCGCGGCGATGCTTGCAGCGGCGAGTGTGGATTAGGTGAAACCGGCGGTGCGGCGAGCCATCAGAAGGAGCAGCTTCGAACACGACCGGGTCTTGAGGCCGCTGATCTAGGAACGCCTCGTAGACCTACGAACGCCAAGCCGTCCCAACCGGATTGAAACGGGCGACGGCGAGCCGCAAGAGAGAGTTCTTGGGATATGCTCCGCCCGATGATGAGTAAGGATCGGATTAAATCGGAGAGAGACTCAAGGTCCTGATGCCTGGGTCTGGCTGTCTCTGACAACACTAGGTCGAGTCCATCTCAGGAACGGCGGAGTTTGACCGCACCGTAAACCAGTTCGTAGCTCGTAAGCCCGGCGACGACCCTTCATGAACACAATCTACTCGGGCGAGGCAAAACGAACCAGGTACGCTCCTCAGCAGAATCTGAAAACGCGAGTTCACGAACCCTTTGACAAAAAGATAAATTAAATTCAGCTAAGGTCATAGCAAAGCAGATCGACGGAATACAATCCGGTCGACCTGCTGAACTATCGCTCTAACAGCGTTCAGACCTTGGTGTTTTCCCTAGACTTGGACCGCTCGGCGCGACCTCTTGTGTCGTTGGGGCCTTAAAGCACAGCCATCGCTGGGACGCAAGGCTGCCATGCGCTGGCTAGGAAAATTTTAACCTTTTGTTAACCTCCTCGCGAGAACGCGGCCGGACCGGGTTCGCTTGACGTGGCCTGCGCCGCTTGCGACCACGGCACCGCAACCCGGGAGGGCCGCGCGGTGGACTACGACGACGCCAACATCTTCGCGAAGATCCTGCGCGGTGATCTGCCGTGCCACCGCGTTCTGGACGACGACGTGGCACTCGCATTCATGGACGTGATGCCGCGCGTGGAGGGTCACGTGCTGGTGATCCCCAAGAAGCCCGTCCGCACGCTGTTCGATGTTCCGCCCGACGACCTCGGGCCGCTGATGACGCGCGTGCAGCGGGTGGCAGCGGCCGCACGGCGCGCCATGGGAGCACCCGGCCTGACGCTGCAGCAGTTCAACGAGGCGGCGGGCGGCCAGGAGGTGTTCCACCTTCATTTCCACCTGCTGCCGCGCCGGGCGGGCGAGGCGATCCGGCCACCGGGCGGCCCCATGGCGGACGGCAATCTGCTGGCAGACTACGCGGCCCGTATCCGAGCCGCCCTCTGAATCAGGAAAGCAGCGATGCGGACGGCGTTGCGGGGCTTGGCAATGTGCCCTGCGACCGGTGGGTTCTGAACCCAATCAGGGTGTTGCCCTGGCACACGCTCCCGCAGGCACCCGATCCGCCACGACAAGCTGCACTCTAAAGATGGCCGGCGCGCCGAGGCCGTGTTCTACCGCCTGAGAGAGGTCCGCCGCGTCGCGACCCGTTATGACGAGCTCGCCCGAAATCAGGCCTCGACCATGGCTCTCGCGGCCCTCGTCGCGTTCTGGTGCTGATCGAGGTCCGTCCGGTCGATCGGTGCGGGGCTCCCGTCAGATCTGCGCCGAACCGCCATCGGCGAACAACTCGCTGCCGTTGACGAAGCTGCTCTCGTCCGACG
>CAXTFJ010000124.1:0-13486 GCA_964243405.1 uncultured Lichenihabitans sp.
CAACGGGCCGCAACTTCGCGGCCGGCATGTCGGGCGGCATCGCCTACGTGCTGGACGAGGACGGCAGCTTCGCCAAGCGCTGCAACCTCGCCATGGTGGAACTGGAGCCGGTGGGCGCCGAGGAGGAGGCCAACAGGACGGTCTACCACCAGAGCAACGACCTGCAGTTCCCGTTCCCGGTGGACGTGATGAGCGACCTCGGCCGGTACGACGCCGAGCGGCTCCGCCAACTCGTCGCCACCCACGCGCGGCTGACCGGCTCGTCTCGCGCGCGGGCGATCCTGGACGACTGGGCCGCGATGCTGCCAAAATTCCGCAAGGTGATGCCGGTCGAGTACCGCCGCGCGCTGGCCGAGATGGCGCCGCAGCGGATGGAGGAACGGCCCGTGGTGGCCGTCGCGGGGGAATAGGGGCGATGGGCAAGGTCACCGGCTTCATGGAGATCGACCGGCACGACCGGCGCTACGCGCCGGCCGCCGACCGGGTGCGCCACTACAAGGAGTTCATGCTGCCGCTGACGGAGGCGACCACGCGCGAGCAGGCCGCCCGCTGCATGAATTGCGGCATCCCCTATTGTCACAACGGCTGCCCGGTCAACAACCAGATCCCCGACTGGAACGACCTCGTCTACCGCGGCGACTGGGAGGAGGCGTCACGCAACCTCCATTCCACCAACAACTTCCCCGAGTTCACGGGGCGCATCTGCCCGGCGCCTTGCGAGTCCTCCTGCACGCTGAACCTCACCGAGCAGTCCGTCACCATCAAGACGATCGAGAACGCGATCGCCGACCGGGCCTGGGCCGAGGGCTGGGTCAGGCCCGAGCCGCCGCGCCAGAAGACGGGCCGGACGGTCGCGGTCGTGGGCTCGGGCCCCGCGGGGCTCGCCTGCGCGCAGCAGCTCGCCCGCGCGGGCCATGACGTCCACGTCTACGAGAAGAACGACAAGCCGGGCGGCCTGCTCCGCTACGGCATCCCCGACTTCAAGCTCGACAAGACCCACATCGACCGGCGCGTCAGCCAGATGACCGCCGAGGGCGTGACGTTCCACTGCGGCGTGAAAGTCGGCATCGACCTCACCGCGCAGGAGCTGACGGACGGCTACGACGCGGTGGTGCTGGCGGGCGGGGCCGAGAAGCCGCGCGACCTGCCCATCCCGGGCCGGGAGCTGGCGGGCGTGCATTTCGCGATGGATTTCCTGCCGCAGCAGAACCGCCGCGTGTCGCGCGAGCCGCTGCGCTCCAACATGCCCATCATGGCGTCGGGCAAGCACGTCGTGGTGATCGGCGGCGGCGACACCGGCTCGGACTGCATCGGCACGTCCATCCGGCAGGGGGCGCTGTCGGTGACGCAGCTCGAGATCATGCCGCGCCCGCCCGAGAAGGAGAACAAGCTCCTCACCTGGCCCGACTGGCCGCTCAAGCTCAGGACCTCATCCAGCCAGGAGGAGGGGGCCGAGCGCGACTTCGCGGTCATGACCAAGGCCTTCGCGGGCGAGAACGGGGCCGTGAAGCGGCTCGACTGCGTGCACGTCGACGCGAAGATGAAGGACGTTCCGGACAGCGGCTTCGCGCTTCGCGCCGACCTCGTGCTGCTCGCCATGGGCTTCGTGTCGCCCGTCAACGAGGGCCTGCTGGGCAGCCTCGGCGTCACGCTGGACCCGCGCGGCAACGTCGCGGCCGACACGCGCGCCTACCGCTCCAGCGTCGACAAGGTGTTCGCCTGCGGCGACATGCGGCGCGGCCAAAGCCTCGTGGTCTGGGCCATCCGCGAGGGACGGCAGGCCGCGCACGCGGTCGACAAGCAGCTGATGGGCAAGACCGACCTTCCACGATGACCGCTCCGCCTCTTCCGGCGCGCTATCGCTACCAGAAGCGCACGATCGGCTTCCAAGGGGCCCGCGCGGTTGGACGGTGGCGGGTCAAAGGCACCGTCATAACCCTGCGCGGGACCGCGGCGCACTTCTCGGACGAGATCGAGGCGGCCTGGACCGTGGCCGAGCGCGTGCTCGTGGCCGTTCCGGACCTCGGTCTCGACGCCGGCGTTGCGCTCCTCATTGTCCACGTCGGCCCAACGGGGATCTCGCTGCTGCTCGGCTGCTGGGAGGAGGGCGACGGGATGCGCGACCGTCACTTCCACGCCTCCATCGACGACCCGACCCGCTTCACCGATGTCGGACCCGAGCACCGTGGCCCCTCCGTGTGGGATCTGGCCGTGCTGGCGCACGAGCGCGAGGCCTGGCTCGCCCACGTCCTGGTCAACCCGGGTGGGCCGGACGTCGAGAATTATCTCGCCGATGGGCTGAACGGCTCCGTCTGAGGCGTCGTCCGCCCTGTCAGCATGTCGCACGACGGGCGTGCTACAAACCGGGCGGTTCGGTGTTGGAGGCGTGACCGTCCTCAACGACCGGATCGACCTCATGGACTCACGCACGCTTCTCTGGATCACCACCGTCATTATGCTGGCGGGCGGCCTCGCGATCCTGTTCACCGGGAAACGGCGGACGGCGGCTGAGGAATTTCACACCGTCTGCCACGGTATCGTGCCGCTGATCGCGGCATCGTCGTACTTCGCCATGGCGGTCGGCCAGGGGGCTGTGCTGCTGCCGATCGACCTTGCGGCACCCGCGGGCGCCACGCGCATCTTCTACTGGGCCCGCTACGCGGACTGGACCTTCACGACACCGCTGCTGCTGCTGACCCTGTCCATGACGGCGATGCGTCACGAGGCCAAGCGCTACGGCGCGATGACGGGTCTGGTCCTCGCCGACCTGCTGATGATCGTGACCGCCTTCGCGTTCGGCGCCTCCACAGACACGGCCGTGAAATGGACGTGGTTCATTACGTCCTGCGCGGCGTTCCTGGGCGTCTACTACGTGCTGTGGAAGCCCTACCTCGAAACCACCGCGGGCGAGCGCGAGGACATTCGCGCCACCTACCGGCGCAATGCCACCATCCTCTCGGTGCTGTGGTTCCTGTACCCGGTCGTTCTGGCGGTCGCTCCCGACGGGTTGAACGCGATCGGCGACGCCGCAGCGGTGTTCTGCATCGCGGTGCTCGATGTGCTCAGCAAGGTCGTTTACGGCCTGCTGACGGTGGCGTCCGACACGAAGGCCGTCGATCGCGATCTGCGGGAAGGCGTCACGAAGGTGACCGCGCCGGTGCGCGTGGCGGCCTGACGGGTGATCGTTCCCGGCATACCGCACGGGGCGCACGACCTCGGCGTGGCGTGGGCTCACGCCCACGCCAGGCAGGCGGCCCCGAGCGCGATCATCCCGCAGGCCGCGAGCCGCTTGGCGGTGAGCACCTCGCCGAGCCAGAACCGTCCGATCAGCGCCGCGAACACCACGCTGGTTTCGCGCAGCGCCGAGACGGCGCCCATGGCGTCGAGCCGCAGCGCGCAGATCACCGCGCCGTAGGCCACGAACGACACCGCGCCTCCGCAGCACGCTTTAGCGACCTCCCGCGCGCTGCCCCGCATCGCCCCAACACCCCGGCTCGCGACGAACCAGAGGGGAAACAGCAGTTCCAGGGTGAACATCGCGCCCGTGTAGGCGAGCCAATCGCCCGAGACGCGCACGCCCACGCCGTCCACCACCGTGTAGCAGGCGATCGTCGCTCCCGTGGCGAAGGCCGCCGGCAGGCTTGCGACGCGCAGGCCCGGTCCGCGCGCCAGCACGAGGGTCGCGATGCCCGCCGTCACCAGCGCCACGCCCAGCAGGCCCGCGCCGCTCATCCGCTCCCCCGCGACCAGGCTTGCGCCCAGGGCGACGAGCGCGGGCGAGGAGCCGCGCGCGATGGGGTAGGTTTCGCCGAGGTCGCCCGAGCGGTAGGTCCGCACCAGCAGGGCGTTGTAGAGGCAATGCAGCAGCCCCGAGGCCGCGACCCAGGGAAGGCTCCGCGCAATGGGCAGGCCCGTGACGGCCACGACCGCAACCCCGCCCGCGGCCAGCGCCAGATCCATGACCGCCATGGTCCAGACCCGGTCCTGTCCGGCGCGCAGCAAGGCGTTCCAGCTGGCGTGCAGCAGGGCCGCGGCCAGCACCAGGGCAAGTGTCGCGCCCGTCACGCCCGCAGAGCGTCGAGCGGAAGCGATCTCACGGCCGCGGCCAGGCGAAGTCGTCCATGCGTCCGGGCTTGGGCTGCACCGGCTGGCCCTGCACCAGCGTCCGCTGGGCCAGGGTGCCGCCGATCTCCGCCAGATCAGGGCCACGGGTCCGCTCGACGAGACGGCCATCCTGCGCCAGGGCGGGGGCGGTCAGGGCGATCACAGGGCCGGCCGGACGTGCACTCTCGCCCGGAGCGGAAATCGCGGGGAGGCCCGCCTCGCGGCGGATCTGGGCGTTGATGTCGATGTCGAGCGCTTCCGGCTGCGCCGGTACCGTGACGTCCGCCGGGTCGGGTGGCGCCGCGGCCGTTTCGCGGTCCTGCCGGAGGTCGGGCTCGACGAAGCTCGCGAGCTTGCGCGCGCCCACGCGGGTGAAATCGAGCCCGTCCGACAGGCGGAGCTTGGCGACGCGGCCGTTCAAGTCCGGTCCGGTCTGGCTGTACTGCCCGTTCTCGTCCACGAAGGCGTCCCAGCTGTCCACGTAGGAGGCGCCGCCCTTCGCGGCGCGGTCGCGCACCACCTCGTTGATGGCCGAGAAGTCGCCCGAGAGCGTCGCGTCACCCGTGACCGGCAACCCCACCCAGGTGAGCGGCACGCCCTTGTCGCGGAACAGGGCCGCGAGGGCCTGGACGCGGTCACCGTAGAGCTCCGTCCATCGCGGTGAGCCGAACGCCACCGTGGTCTGCCCTTCGCGAAGCGGCTGGGTGTCGTTGGCGCCCAGCATAACAACGGCGGCGTCGGGCGGGGTCTGGGACGCGAACAGATTCCTGGCCGCGACCGTCCAGTCGAACTGCGCGTCCTGCGACAGGCCGAACGGCGCGTGCGCCTTGTTCACGATGGCGACGTCGGTCTGGCCCGCGAAGTTCATCCGCAGCCCCTCGGCCAGCACCTCGCCGAAGCCATCGCCCAGAACCGCGACGGTGAAGGGCCTCGCCTCGGAGGGCGCGCCACGCGCGGCCCAGGCCGGGGCGGGAAAGGCGAGGAAGGCGGCGAGCAGAAGCAGGGTGGATGGGCTGCGCATCAAGTGCAGCATAGGCGAGTCGTCCCGGCTTGCCCAGGATGCGGAGAGTGAGTCTGGGGTCAACCTGTCCGTCCCAGCCTCCGAGCCGGGACACCGAGCGCATCGGTTCGGCGCTCCGCTCCATCCGGGATAATGAGTGCGGTCGCTAGCGTGTTGTCGGTCATCGCGAGTATGCGACGGGACTTGGAAACCGGTCATCGGCGTCGGCGCGCACCTTGCGCCAGAGGCGCGAAGGAAGCCGGCCCAAAGTCGCGGTAACAAATCCGCTTTGCGACCAAACAGCGAAGAAGTTATACGTATGTATAACTGAGGAGTTTCGCCCAGTGCTCACCACCAATCTTCGCAAGGTCGGCGGCTCTGTCATGCTCGCGGTCCCTCCGGCGCTCCTGGAGCTCCTCAAGCTGGCTCCCGGTGCCAGAGTCGGCTTGACCGTCGATCATGGGTGCCTGGTGGTCGAACCCCAGTCCCGTGCGCGCCACACCCTCGCCGAGTTGCTGGCCGTCTCCGACTACGCAGAGCCCCAGCCTGCTGCGGAGCGCGAGTGGGTCGATGCTCCGGTAGCGGGTCGCGAACTGCTGTGAATCGGGGAGACATCTATCTCGTTTCGCTCGACCCGACCGAAGGCCGCGAACAGCAGGGATTTCGCCCCGTACTGGTCGTGTCTCCGGCCGCCTTCAACACAGCCACCAGATTGCCGGTGGTCCTGCCCATCACCAACGGCGTTGATTTCGCCCGTCGCCTCGGCTTCGCGGTGCCGATCTCCGGCATCGGGACCACGGGGGTGGTGCGTTGCGACCAGCCGCATGTCCTCGACCTGCAGGCACGCAAGGGTCGCAAGGTCGACATCCTGCCGCCCGCGATCCTGGATGACGTGATGGCCCGTGTGATAACGATCTTCGAAGTCGCGTGACGGAGACGGAGGCGACGCGGCCTCGACCCGCCGTCCCTCTCAGCGGGACGCCATCGGCCACTGCCCCTTCAGCGGTCCCCAGCCCGCGATGCGGTCGCCGAGCAGGGCCACGCCGAGCGCGTAGGCGGTCGAGTTGTTGTAGCTCTTGATGACCTTGAAATTGGGGGTCACCAGGAAGGCGGGCCCGTCCGTGCCCGCGGGCAGCAGCAGCGCGGCGCGGCCCCGATCGGGCATGTCGCCCCCGTCGGCCCGCCGCACGCCGCGGTCGGCCCAGGCCGCGAAATCAGCGGACCGGCCGGATGCGCCGACCCGCCGCCGCGCCCCGGGCAGGACCACCTCGTAGCCCCAGGTCTCGCCCGCGATCCAGCCGTGCTTGCGCAGGTAGTTCGCCGTGGACCCGATCGCGTCGGGCACGCTGCGCCAGATGTCGCGCTTGCCGTCGCCGTCGAAGTCGACCGCGTAGGTGCGGAAGCTCGACGGCATGAATTGCGTCTGCCCCATCGCGCCCGCCCACGAGCCCAGCATGTGGGCGGGGTCGATGTCGCGGTTCTGCAGGATACGTAGCGCGGCCAGCAACTCGCGCCGGAAATAGTCGCCGCGGTAGTGGGCGGACGCCAGCGTCGCGAGCGAGCGGACCACCGAGTCGTTGCCCGCGAAGCTGCCGAAATTCGTTTCCAGCCCCCACACGCCCAGCACGACGTAGCGGTCGACCCCGTAGCGGGCCTCGACCTTGGCAAGCGACTCGGCCCAGTCCTCGGCCATGGCCTTGCCTGTGCCGATCCGCTTGGCCGAAACGGCGGTCGATAGGTAGTCGCCGAGCGGCTTGGCGAACTCGGCCTGGTGGTGGGTCTTGGCGATCACCTCCGGGTCGGCTGTGACGCCCGCGAAGGCCGCCTCGTACGTGGCACGGCTGACGCCCGCCCGCTCGGCGTCGGGCCATAGGTCCCGCACGAAGCGGCCGAAGTCCTCCCCCCGGCGGGCGAGCGCCTGATGGCTGGGCCGCACCGCGAGGCGCGCGTCGGCAGATCCCGGCGCGAGGCACGGCGCCGCCGCGAGCGCCATGCCCAACAGTCCGACCCTCGCCCAAGTTATTCCCGCCATCGCACGCGCTCCCGAACCGGTCGCGCGCAGGGTAGGGCCGTCATGCTTTCCAGGTCGTTTACCGGGAGGTTCGGCTCAGGCGAGCCCGCGGCTCAGCAGGTCGTGCAGGTGGACCACGCCCACCGGCGCCTGCCTCCCGTCGACCACGAGCAGCACGGAGCGGCGGTTCTCGTTGAGCAGCGCGAGGGCCTCGGCCGCGAGGTCGTCGGGCGCGACCGTCAGCGGACCACGCGTCATCACGGCCTCCACGGGGCGAGCCAGGAGGTCGGGCCCCATGTGGCGCCGCAGGTCGCCGTCGGTGACGATGCCCGCGAGCCGGCCGGCCGCGTCCACGATCCCCACGCAGCCGAAGCGCTTGCCCGTCATCTCCATCACGGCCTCCGCCATGGAGGCGCCCACGCCGACGCGGGGCACGGCGTCGCCCGCGTGCATCAGGTCGCGCACGAAGGTGAGACGGCTGCCGAGCTTGCCACCGGGGTGGAACAGCCGGAAGTCGTGCGCCGAGAAGCCGCGCGCTTCCAGCAGCGCCACCGCGAGCGCGTCACCCAGCACGAGCTGCATGGTGGTGGACGTCGTGGGCGCGAGCCCGTTGGGGCAGGCCTCCTCGGCGGTGGGAAGGCAGAGGCACAGGTCGGCTTCCCGGCCGAGCGTGCTGTCGGCCCCGGAGGTCGCGGCGAGCAGCGGGATGCGGAACCGCTTGGCGTAGGTGACGATGTCGGCGAGTTCCGCCGTTTCGCCCGACCAGGACAGCGCCAGCACCGCGTCGTCGCCGCGGATCATGCCGAGGTCGCCGTGGCTCGCCTCCGCGGGGTGGACGAAATAGGCGGGCGTGCCGGTGGAGGCCAGGGTGGCGGCGATCTTGCGCCCGACGTGGCCGGACTTGCCCATGCCGGTCACGATCACCCGGCCCGCGATGCCGCCCAGGATCGCGACAGCCCGCGCGAACGCCGCGCCGAAGCCGTCGGTCGCCTCGTCGGCGAGCGCGCGCTCCAGGGCCAGAAGGCCCGCACCCTCGACGGCCACCGTCCGCAGGGCGGAGCGGGCCGCCGCGGCGGCGGCAGGGCCAGCGGGAAGGGCTCGGACGCTCATCACCCTCCTATAGCACCGAGCCACGTGCCGGCCCGCTTCTTTTCGGCGCGATCGCGGCCGGCGCGCTAACGGCCCCTTAACTCCCATTTCGTTAACCATACCGCACGGGACGGCGCCGAACGGCGGCCGGACCGGTGCGGGACACGCGCTTGGCATCGAGGACCGACAGTCGGACGAGGGGAGCGCGGCGCGGCTTGTCCGCGGGTGCCCTGGCGTTCGCCGCGATCCTCGCCTACGGCCCGGCCGCGCTCGCGCAACAGGCCGGCGTTCTGGGCGACGATCCCCTGCGGGGCACCGACGACCTGCAGGACGGTGACACCTTGCGGGGGACCGCGCCCGGCGTCGAAGGCGACGTCGCCCCGATCCAGCCCTCCGACGGGGCTCCCCAGCCCGACACCGACGATGGCAAAAGGCCCGGGCTGCGCCCCACGGTGCGGCCGGACGAGTCCTCGACCGCCAAGGCCCGCCGCGGCCCCCCGCCGCTGCCGCAGCTCGAGCCCTATCCGGTGGTGGACCGCAAGCCGCGCGGCGCCGCGGTCGACACGTCCGTCGTGACCCCGGCCGGCCCGACGGTCGCGGCCCTGCCGGTTCCCCTGCCGGCCCGTCGCCCGAGGCCCGACCCGACGCCCTTCGCGCCGACCGGCATTCCGCTCGGCTCCCTGCGCTTCACCCCCTTCGTGGAGCAGAGCCTCGGCTTCGGTTCCAACCCCGACCAGGTCGCCTCCGGCACCAAGCCGTCGGCGTTCAGCCGCACGGAAGGCGGCTTCGGCCTCCTGTCGGATTGGTCCTCCAACCAGCTTCGGGCCGACCTGCACGGCGCCTACGACGCGTTCTTCTCCGATCCCGCCGCCAACCGGCCGGACGCCGCGGGCACCGTGGACTACCGCTACGACGCGAGCCGGGAGCTCGCCTTCGACACCGAAGGGCGGTTCGCGGTCACGACGCAGCGGCCGGGCTCGCCGGAGGTGGGCGTGGACCTCCGCGACAGGCCGCTGATCTCGAGCTTCGGCGGCACGCTCGGCGGCAGCGACACGCTCGGGCGCCTGACGCTGGCCCTGCACGGGACCTTCGACCGGACCTCCTACGATAACGGCAGCCTGCCGGACGGCACGGTTGTGCGGCTCGACGATCAGAATTTCAACGACTACGGCTTGGCGTTGCGCGCGAGCTACGAGGTCACGCCCGCCCTGCAGCCCTTCGTGGAGCTCAAGGCCGACACCCGCGTACACGACCAGAGGGTCGACATCTCGGGCTTCGCGCGCGACTCGGACGGCCTGTCGGGCCTGGTCGGCACCACGTTCGAATTGACCCACCTCATCACCGGCGAGGCGTCGGTGGGCTACGGTGCCCGGAGCTACCAGGACCCGCGCCTGCGCGACCTCGAAGGGCCCCTGGTCAACGCGTCGCTGGCCTACGCGGTCACGCCGCTCACCACTTTGACGCTCGCGGCCGCCACCACCTTCGACGAGACCACGGTCGCGGGGTCGCCCGGCGTGGAATCCCGCAGCGTCTCCCTGCAGGTCTCGCACGCGCTGCTCCGCAACCTCACGCTGACCGGCCTCGTGGGCTACCTCAACAGCGATTACATCAACTCGACGATCCAGGAGAACACGGTGTCGGCGACCGTAAAGGCGAGCTACAGCCTGTCGCGCTCGATCGTGCTCGAAGCGAGCTACAACCACGCGACGCTGAAGAGCACGCTGCCGTCGTCCAGCTTCGACCAGGACGTGGTGCAGTTTGGGCTGCGGATTCAGGAGTGAGCGGATCGCCGAAACGGCCGGGGCCGGATGCGTGTCCCGCATCCGGCCCCGGCCTTAAACCCTGCTTGAAGCAAAGCGGCCTTAGGCGGCTTCCTCGACGTCACCGGTCTCGCCGGACTCACCCTCGTCGTCACCGTCACCCTCGGCTTCGACCTTGGCATTGCGTCGCGGGCTCTTCTGCAGCTGTTCGTCGAGGACCTTGAGAGCCTCGGCGTCGGTCAGCTTCTGCACGGCGGCGATTTCCCGGGCCATGCGATCGAGGGCGGCCTCGTAGAGCTGGCGCTCGGAATAGGACTGCTCGGGCTGGGCATCGGACCGGTACAGGTCGCGGACCACCTCGGCGATGCTGATCAGGTCGCCCGAATTGATCTTGGCCTCGTATTCCTGGGCGCGGCGCGACCACATGGTGCGCTTGACCCGGGCACGGCCCGTCAGGGTCGCGAGCGCCCGGGTGACCGTGTCCGGCTCGCTCAGCTTGCGCATGCCCACGCTTGATGCCTTCGGCACGGGCACCTTGAGCTTCATCTTGTCCTTGACGAAGCTGATGACGAAGAGTTCGAGCTTGAAGCCCGCGACTTCCTCCTCCTCGATCGCCACGATCTGGCCGACGCCGTGGGCCGGGTAGACGATGAACTCCTGCGCCTTGAAGCCGTGGCGGGCCACGGCGGGTTTGGGAGCCGCGGGTCGCACGCCCACGGGCGGCCTGACCCCGACCGGCGGCTTGACCGCGGGCGCCCGCACCGTTCCACTCTTGTCAGTCATCGTTTCATCTCCGTCGCCACCGGAGTTCCACGTCCCCGCTTCAGGGGATGGCGGCACCGTGCGGCCCTTGCTTCTCATTCTCGCGGCCAGGCGGCGATTTCCCGCCGCTCCCCTCCGCGCAATCCATGCGCTCAACCGTCGCGGCCGGACGATGCCCTCCCGAAGCGAAAGGCGCCGCTAAGGAAATCGCTCGACTTCGACACAACCACTCTCGCGCGCGCTCCGGTCAGAACGCGCACCTCGTCATCGCAACTACCGTTTTTAGGTTGACGGTCGTCCGACCAACCGCGTATCGAAGCATCAGGATGAACGGGGCGGCCAAGGCGACTCGCGGTTTCACCGGGCCACTATGCTCGCTTGCCCCAGGCAGAGATCACGGCTGATCAAGCGCCGCGGATCGTCCATCCGGAACGGCGACGATGAGCAAGTGTTAACAAACTGCTCATCAGCATCGAAACACGGCTTCAGGATTTTCTTTTCGTGTCGGCGTTGCTACCACAACACAGACGCGAAATCAAAGGTTTTGCCGGCGATCCGCCACAAAACCTTGAAGAATCGCGCTGGCCTGCCATGCGCGATAGCCGTGGGTTATGGTGAACGCAGCCGTGAGGATGTCTCGACACCGCGGGCGGCAGGTTCTTAACGTTCGATAGCCCGATCGATTCGTTCCACCGAAGCCCGCGCCGTGCCGTCGGCGAGGGGCAGGTCGAGTTCGTCGTCCTCTTCCCGGCCCAGCAGCGCCTGTCCGAGCGGCGAGGCGAGCGCCACCCCGTCCCGCCCGGTTTCGCCCAGCGTGAGCGCCAGCGGCTTGCGCCCGTCCGCGAAGGCCAGAACCATCCGGTCGCCCGAAGCCGCGCCCCGGTCCGTCGCCGCGGTCGGCGGCGCCTCATCCCCGCCGCTCGGAGCAGGAGGAGCAGCGGTCCGGTGCTCCACGAACGGGCTCGGCCCTCGGGGTTGCCCCGCTTCGGCTTCCTGATCTCCGTTCCGGGAGCGGGGCTCGATGCCGTACCGCGCGAGCGTACCCACGAGGTCGGCCAGCGTGCCGTCGGGGTCACGGTAGAAGCTCGACGCGAAGCAGCGCCAGAAACGCCAACCGACCCGCTCCAGCACGCGCTGGCGGCGCATGTCCTCGCGCCATACCTCCGGGCCGTGGAACCGGTCGCCGTCGCATTCCACCGCCAGCCTGCGGCCGCCCTCACCCTCGACGACGAGGTCGATGCGGAAGCCGAGCGCGCCCACCTGCGGCTCGACCCGGTAGCCCAGGCCGACCAGGCGATCCATCACGTCGCGCTCGAACCCCGACTCGCAGGCCGCGAGCGCGTCGGTCGGGTCGCGGCGGCCCGCCGTGGGCATCGGGTCCTCGAAATGGGCGATCAGCCGCGCCTTCAGGTCGCGCGGGTTCAGGTCGGCGCGCTCCACCGAGCGGACCAGCACCAGGCGGTCGCGCGCGCGCGAGGCCGCCACGTTGAAGCGCTGCTCGTAGCGCCGC
Source organism: uncultured Lichenihabitans sp. (assembly GCA_964243405.1). GTDB lineage: Bacteria > Pseudomonadota > Alphaproteobacteria > Rhizobiales > Beijerinckiaceae > Lichenihabitans. The sequence goes on from CAXTFJ010000124.1 coordinate 12,237, forward strand.
ATGGTGAGCGCCTGCCGGTGCGCCCGGTCCGCCACCATGGACAGGAACACGATGTCGCGCTCGTTGCCCTGGAAGGTGGCGCTGTCGCCGCACAGCACCGCGTGCCGCTGCATCGCCTCGGCGCCGAGTTTCTCGGTGAGCAGGGCGCGGACCAGCTCGGCCTGTTCGGCGCCGATCAGCGAGATGACCCCCACCGACCGGGCCGCCGTGCGCGGGTCGTCCGCCAGCTTCGCCACCTCGGCCACGATCACGTCGGCTTCCGCGCGGTTGAGCTTGCGCGTCCCCTCCCGCGCGCCGTGCGGCACCAGGATGTCCACCAGCGGCGGGTCCAGCCGCTCGGCCGCGGTCGGAACCCGCAGGGGAAGCAGTCCTTCCGGATAAAAACCCATGGAGAAGCGGACGATGGGTTCCACGCAGCGGAAATGCTCCCGCAGCATCAGCCGCTCCTCCGGAAATACGGCCTGCATCAGCGTGTAGAGACTCCCGCCCGGCTCCAGCAGGCTCGCGAACGGCTGGTCGCGCAGGTGCCTGAGCCGCAACTGGTCGACCCGCGCCTGCGACACGAAAGGCACGGTGGGGCTCACCTGACGGTCGTCGCCCACCACCAGGATCTTGCGACCGCGCAGCACCGCGGGCAATTCGGTCACGTCGGACTGCGAGGCCTCGTCGAGGATCACCAGGTCGAAGGCCGACAGATCCGCGGGCAATTGCTCCGCCACGCGCCAGGTCGGCATGATCCAGCAGGGCACTGCGTCGTAGCAGCGCCGCATGGCGTCGCGCGCGGCGCGGCGCTGCCGGCCCGCCCCCTTGCCCGTCCCCTTGCCGAGCCGCGACAGGGCGGTGACGAACTGCACCAGGGCGGATTTGACGGCCGGCGACAGCCGGCGCTCCAGCGCGTGGAAGGTGCGTTCCCGCACAAGGTCCACGAACAGCCGCGTCACGTTGCGCTCCGCTTCCGCGCGGCGGCTTGCGAGCGACGCGAGGGTGGCGCGGGCGTCCGTGCGGGCGAGCGCCGCGTCCGCCGCGGCCCAGTCCCACGCGGCGCGCCAATCGGATGGAACGAGCGGGTCGGCGCCCTCGGCCGGGGCGGGCTCGGCCCGCAGCCGCGCGGCCCAACCCGGCGCGCCCGCGTCAGCGATCCTCTCCACGGTCCCGCGGAGGATTGCGAACGGCTCGCCGAGGCCGCGAAGCTGGTCGAGGCGGTTGAGCAGCGCCGTCCAGGTCGGCGCGATGCGGGCCGGGTCCAGCGT
>CAXTFJ010000125.1:0-13404 GCA_964243405.1 uncultured Lichenihabitans sp.
ACCGCTATTCCCGCACCGACCTGTGGGACTTCCAGGCCAACATCGACGGCGCGCAGAAAATCCTGGCCCTGCTCAACCCGCTCCTCGAGACGCGGGACGCCACCCTCGACGGGCGCCTGCACGACAACTTCTCCAAGGTCGACGCCGTGCTGGCGAAGTATCGCAGCAAGGAGGGGTTCGTGAGCTACGAGAAGCTAACCGACGCCGACCGGACCAAGCTCAAGGGTCCGGTCACGGCCCTGGCCGAGGACCTCGCCACCCTGAGGGGTGTCTTCGGCATCGGCTGATCGTCGAGCGCCGTCGGGGCTCGGTTGATCCGACGGCGCCCACTTGGGAACCCGTCATGACCAAGACTCGCCACGACGCGATGGCAACCATCGCGGACGCCTGCGCGGACGACGCCGACGTCCTCGCGCTGTCGGTCATCCGCATGATCGCGGCCGGCTACGCCCGGGCGACGTCGCCTGCTGGGACGCCGCCTACGCCGGCGCCGAAGACATCCTCGACCCCGAGGCGGCGGGCACGCTCGTCCGGTCTGTGCGGGCTGAGCGGTCCGCCGCGTGGTCGTTCCTTCCCGCCACCTGCTGCCGGGTGACCCGGCATGAAAGCGACATGCTGCGCCTGCTGTCCGCAGGACGTCACGGCGACCCGCGGGCCATCGCCGGATCGACCCTGACCGGCGCCGCCGTGTCGCCGCACCTCCACGGCGCGGCACGGGTCGCGTGATGGGGCAGACCGCGCAGACCGTGGCGATGGCGCAGCCGCGGCACCGTCGCCCGCCCGGCAGCGTCCATTAACCTGGGATCGCCCGCGGGCGAGGCCTGACGGATCGCGCGACGGCTTTGCTTCGAGCGGGCGGCTCCGGTTAGAAAGGCTTCATGCCATCGCTGAGCCTGCGCATCCGCCTCGACCCCGATCGCCGCATCGGCCCCGGCAAGATCGACCTCCTGGAGCGGATCGTCGCGTTCGGCTCGATCGCGGCGGCGGGTCGATCGATGGGCATGTCCTACCGGCGGGCCTGGGAGCTCATCGAGGAGCTGAACGGGATCTTCGGCAAGCCCGTGGTGGACCGGCAGACGGGCGGCCGGCACGGGGGAGGCGCACGGCCGACCGCGCTCGGCCTGGCGCTGATCGAGCGCTACCGCGCGATCGAGCGGGCGGCCGCGGTCGCGGCCGAAGCTCACCTCGCGGCGCTCCAGGTCGAAGTGGACCGGCCGGAGGTCGCCGACGTCCCGCGTCCCGCTCCGGTCGCGTGAAGCGGGCCATCGACTCCCGCACGCCGTCGACCTTGATTTAGCAGCCGTCCGGTCGTTATAATCATCTCCGTTCCCCCCAATGGAAACTTGTTTGAGGCTCGGCCTCGGCTCGCGCCGGGGGGAGATGCGCTTTTCTTCGGCCCCCGCCCCTTCAGGACCAGGGCACGGCCGACAAGGACGGATCCCATGAGCACCGCTGCACCCCTGATGCCCAAGGCGACGGCCGTCTGGCTGGTCGAGAATACCTCGCTGACTTTCGAGCAGATCGCCGACTTCTGCAAGCTCCACCCGCTCGAGGTGAAGGGCATCGCGGACGGGGAGGTCGCGACCGGGATCAAGGGGCACGACCCCATCGCGTCGGGCCAGCTCGTGCGGGAGGAGATCGCCACGGGCGAGAAGAACCGGTCGCACCAGCTCAAATTGGCCGTGTCCAAAGTCCGGCTGCCTCCCGTGAAGAAGACCAGGGGGCCGCGCTACACGCCCCTGTCGCGTCGCCAGGACCGCCCCAACGCCATCCTGTGGCTCGTGCGCAACCATCCCGAGCTCAAGGACGCGCAGATCATGCGTCTGGTGGGCACGACCAAGACCACGCTGCAGGCCATCCGGGAGCGGACGCACTGGAACAGCGCGGGCCTGTCCCCCATGGACCCCGTCACGTTGGGTCTCTGCTCGCAGATCGACCTCGATTTCGAGGTGACGCGCGCCGCCAAGGACCGGCCGCCGGGCGAGCCGGACCGGGGCCAGACGCTGATCCCGGCCGAGGTCACCACGCATCGGCCCGCGGAGGATCATGCGAGTCGGGCGGATGTGTTCGGCTCGGCGCCGACGGGCGCGGCCCAGGACGAGGAGGAGCCGGTCGACATCGCCTCGGTCTTCTCCAGGACGCGCGGCCACGACGACGACGAGGATTAGGGACCCGTCCGGGGCGACCGGCCGCCGCGCGGATCAGGCGCGCGGCCGCTCCATCTGCCAGCGGAGGTTGGACGCCACGGCCGGCCATTCCCCCGCGATGATCGAGTAGACGCAGGTGTCGCGCAGCGTGCCGTCACCCGCGCGGGCGTGGTTGCGCAGCACGCCGTCGAGCTTGGCCCCGAGCCGCTCGATGGCGTTCCGGCTCGCACGGTTGAAGACGTGGGTGCGGAACTCGACCGCGATGCAGCCGAGCGTCTCGAAGGCGTGCCGGAGCAGCAGCGCTTTGCACTCCGTGTTCACGGGGGAGCGCTGGACCGAGCGCCCGTACCAGGTCGAGCCGATCTCCAGGCGTGGCGCCACAGCGTCGATGTTCATGTAGGTCGTCATACCGACCGGCCGACCCGTCGCGAGGTCCACCACGGCGAACGGCAGCATCGATCCGCTCTCGCGCAGGGCGAGGCGGCGGTCGATTTCCGCGTCCATGCCCTCGGGGGTGGGAATGGCCGTGTACCAGAGCCGCCAGAGTTCGCCGTCCCGGACAGCGTCGCCCAGCGCGTCCGCGTGGGCGCGCGACAGCGGTTCGAGCCGGGCGTGGGCTCCCTGCAGGGCGACGGCTTCCGGCCAGGGCATGCGTGAACCTCCTCGTAGGACTGCCCGAAGCCGGCCCCGCTTCTACCTTCTCCGGGGTTGCCGCTGCGACCTTTCGCCCAATCTAAATTTTGTCGCCGTCGTCGCGCGAGCGTCGGCGATCTTCTGGAGGAAGACCGCGGGATGCACAACGCTCACGCGTCGTTCAGGCGCGGGTCGCTAGATCGTTCCCCGGGGTGTTTCATTCGTGCGAGAGGTTTTGACATGATCCGCAAGACGTTTGGGTTGGCGGCGGGAGCTGCCATGCTTCTGGGCTTGGCGACCGCCGGTGCCGAGGCTCTTCCGCTCGCTCCGGCCTCCGATCTTTCGGCCGCTCCCGCGGTCACGCTGGTGTCGGGCGGCTGCGGGCCGTTCAGCCATCGCGGTCCCTTCGGAGGGTGTCGTCCGGGTGGCGGTTACGGCCGCCCCGGCTTCTACGGTCATCCGGGCTTCTACGGGCGGCGCTGCTTCATCCGCCCGACCCCGTTCGGGCCGCGGCGCATCTGCCGCTGACCGGATCGGTCCCGTTGCTTCGAAAGGCCCCGCTTCGGCGGGGCTTTTCTTCGTCGGTGGGACGTGCGACATCGATCGGGCTTAGGCAGTGAGGGCGGCTTCGTCGAAGATCGCCCACTGCAGCGGGGAGGCCAGGGGAGCGGCCGCGGCGCACACCGTGTCGCATGACTTGCGCCGGGCACGGGTGTAACGAACCCCCGCGCCGCGCGAATCCGGTCCGATCGAGGTTTCATGATCCGTCGTTTCAGCCTGTGCGTCGCGATGCTGCTCGTGTCGGGTCAGGCCCGCGCGCAGGCGCCCGCAGGGCCGCCGCCCGTCGGCATCGTCAAGGTGGGCAAGACGCCCGTGACCGAGACGGAGCGGTTCATCGGCCGCATCCAGGCCACGGAGCAGGTCAACCTCGTGGCCCGCGTCACCGCCTTTCTCGACAAGGTCGTGTTTCGGGAAGGGCAGGAGGTGAAGAAGGGCGACGAGCTTTACCGCCTCGAACAGCCGCCCTTCCAGGCGGATCTCGCGGCCAAGCAGGCCACGATCGAGCAGGTCCAGGCGCAGCTCCAGAACGCCAACGTCACCCTCGACCGCGCCCAGACGCTGCTGAAGACTCCCGCGGGCCAGCAGTCGACCGTCGACTCCGCCAAGGCCGCCCAGGGCAATCTGCAGGGCCAATTGCTCGCCGCGCAAGCCAACCTGCGGACCTCGCAGATTCAACTCGGCTACACGGTCATCACCTCACCCATCGACGGCAAGATCGGCCGCACGGGCATCACGGAAGGCAACGTGGTGAGTCCCGGGTCGGGCACGCTCGCCACCGTGGTCCGGCAAGACCCGATGTTCGTGGTCTTCCCCATCTCGACCCGCAGCGCCATCGAACTGCGCCAGCGCTACAACGGCAAGGGCGGCTTCAACGCGGTGCGGCTCAGGATCATCCTGCCCGACGGGCGCACCTACGGGCAGACGGGCGTCGTCAACTTCATCGACAACACGATCGCGGCCTCCACCGACACGATCACGTTCCGCGGCACGATCCCCAACCCCCCGCTGCCCGAGCAGACGCCCGGCGGCAACGTCGTGCGCGAGTTGACCGACGGCGAGTTCGTCCAGGTGCTGCTCGAAGGCGTATCGCCGGTCGAGATGCTGTCGGTGCCACGCGCCGCCGTGCTGACCGACCAGGGCGGGGACTACGTCTACACCGTGACCGACGACAACAAGGCCGTGAAGACCCCGGTGAAGCTCGGCCAGTCGACCCCCACGCAGGCCGGCATCTTGACCGGGTTGACGGAAGGTCAGGCGGTCGTGGTCGACGGCATCCAGAAGGTCCGCCCCGGCCAGCCCGTGTCGCCCGCCCCCGCCCCGCCGAGCGCCACCGAGCAGGCCCAGAAGGCCGCCCAGCAGTAGGACGCCACCCTTTCCTTCGCGAACTCGTCGGACGGCTTCGCGCCCGACGCCCGAGCCGGACCAGACGCCATGATCTCCGCCGTCTTCGTCGATCGCCCCCGCCTCGCCATCGTGATCGCGATCATCATCACGATCGCGGGCGGGCTGTCGCTGACCCGCATCCCCGTGGCGCAGTTCCCCGACATCGTGCCGCCGCAGGTGCAGGTTTCCGCCACCTACCCGGGCGCGTCGGCCGACGTGGTGGAATCCGCGGTGGCGCAACCGCTGGAGGCGTCCATCGTAGGCGTCGACCAGGCGCTCTACATGAAGTCGACGAGCGGCAACGACGGCTCCTACAACCTCGCCGTCTCCTTCGCGCTCGGCACCAACCCCGACATCGATACCGTCAACGTCAACAACCGCGTGCAGACCGCCCTGTCGCAGTTGCCGCCCGAGGTGCAGCTCGAAGGCCTGACGGTGCAAAAGAGGTCGTCCGCCATCCTGCAGTTCATGCAGTTCTACAGCGACAACGGCCAGCAGGACCCGCTGTTCATCACCAATTACGTGACCATCAACGTGCTGGACGAGCTGTCGCGCACGCCCGGGGTCGGACAGGCGGGGCTGTTCGGCAACCTCAAATATTCCATGCGGATCTGGTTCGACGTCCAGCGCCTCAACAACCTGCACATGGCGCCGTCCGAGATCATCAACGCCATCGAGTCGCAGAACGTGCAGGCCCCCGTGGGCCGCATCGGCGCCCAGCCGATCAGCAACGACCAGCAGTTCCAGTTCAACCTGTCCACCAAGGGACGGCTCACCACGCCCGACGAGTTCGGCGCCATCGTGGTGCGCGCCAACGCGGACGGGTCGTTGCTGCGTGTCCGCGACGTGGCGAGCGTCGAGATGGGCGCGCAGAACTCCGACAACTCGAGCCGTCTTGACGGCAAGCCCGCGGTGGCGCTGCGCATCTCGCTGGCGCCCGGCGCCAACGCGGTGCAGACGGCCGCCGCCGTCAACAAGGTGCTCAACAAGCTGAGCCCGCGCTTCCCCGAGGGGCTGAAATACAAGGTGGTCTACGACTCGACCACCTTCGTGATCGACACGATCTCGGAAGTGCTCAAGACCATCGGCGAGGCCTTCGTCCTGGTCGTGGTCGTGGTGTTCCTGTTCCTGGGCAACATGCGGGCCACGATCATCCCCGCGGTCGCGGTGCCGGTGAGCCTCATCGGCACCTTCGCGGTGCTGCTGGCGGGCGGCTACTCGGCCAACACCGTGTCGCTGCTCGCCATGGTGCTCGCCATCGGCATCGTGGTCGACGACGCGATCGTGGTGGTCGAGAACGTCGAGCGCGTGATGGAGGAGGACCCCCACCTCACGCCCGGCGAGGCCACCAAGAAGGCCATGGCGGAGATCACCGCGCCCATCATCGCGATCACCCTGGTACTGCTGTCGGTGTTCGTGCCGATCGCCTTCATCCCCGGGCTGACGGGCGTGCTGTTCCGCCAGTGCGCGGTGACGATCTCGATCGCCATGCTGATCTCGGCCGTCAACGCGCTGACGCTGTCGCCCGCGCTCTGCGCCGTGTTCCTGCGGCCCGGCGGCCACCGGGGCGGCATCATGGGCCGCGTGCTCGGCGCCATCGAGCGCACGCGCAACGGCTACACCTCGATCGTGAAGCGGCTCGTGCGGGTCAGCGTCGTGAGCCTGCTCGTCATCGCGGGCTTCGCGGTGGGCATCTACTTCGCGGCGCTCAAGACGCCCACGGGATTCCTGCCCGAGGAGGACCAGGGCGTGTTCTTCGTCGTGGTGCAACTGCCCGACGGCGCCTCGGTGTCGCGCACCAGCGACACCATGAAGGTGCTGGAGGACAAGCTCCTCAAGATGCCGCAGGTGTCCGACACCTTCGCGATCATCGGCTACTCCTTCCTCGACACCGTGAGCGAGCCCAACGCGGGCTTCATGGCGGTGCGGCTGAAGCCGTTCGAGGACCGGCGGGCCGCGGCCGACTCGGTGCAGGCGATGATCGGCAAGACCTTCGGGATCGCCCAGGGGGTCCGCACCGCCAGCGTGATCGCCTTCAACCTGCCGCCCATCATCGGGCTCTCGACCGGCGGCGGCTTCGAGTACGACCTTGAAGCCCTGGAAGGCCAGGAGCCGACCGCCCTTGGCAGCGTCGCGCAGGGGCTGGTGGCGGCGGCCAACGGCAACAAGGAATTGACCCGCGTCTTCACGACCTTCACGGCCACCAACCCGTCGCTCTACCTCGACGTGGACCGCGAGAAGGCCTCGGCGCTCGGCGTCAACGTCGGCGACGTGTTCAACGTGCTGCAGTCGTCGCTCGGCGGCACCTACATCAACAACTTCAACCTCTACGGCCGCACCTGGCAGGTGAACATCGAGGGCGAGTCGAAGGACCGGCGCGACATCGACTCGATCTGGCAGCTGTACGTGAAGAACAACCGCGGCGAGGAGGTGCCGATGCGCTCGCTCGCCTCGCTGCGCGTCGTGCAGGGTCCGCAGGTCATCACCCGCTACAACAACTACCGGGCGATCCCCATCCAGGGCAGCCCCGCGCCCGGCGTGTCCTCGGGAACAGCGCTCGCGTCCATGGCGGCGACCTCCGACCGCACCCTGCCCAGCGGCTACAGCTACGAGTGGACCGGCACGGCCTTCCAGGAATACCAGGCCAACGGGCAGACCAGCATCGTGCTGGGGCTGGCGATCCTGTTCGCCTACCTGTTCCTGGTGAGCCTCTACGAGAGCTGGATCATCCCCGTGCCCGTCCTGCTGTCGGTGACGGTGGGCGTGTTCGGGGCCTTCATCGGCATCATCGTGGCGGGGCTGGTGCTCGACCTCTACGCCCAGGTAGGGCTGATCGTGCTGATCGCGCTCGCGGCCAAGAACGGCATCCTGATCGTGGAGTTCGCCAAGGAGCAGCGCGAGGGCGGCGCCTCCATCCTGGACGCCGCGATCGCGGGCGCCTCCATGCGGTTCCGGGCGGTCATCATGACCTCCATCGCGTTCGTGCTGGGGCTGGTGCCGCTGGTGATCGCGCACGGCGCCGCCCAGGTGAGCCGGCGCGACGTGGGCACGCCCATCTTCGCCGGCATGCTGGCCGCGAGCCTCGTGGGCATCTTCGTGATCCCCATGCTCTACGTGGTGTTCGAATACGTGTCGGAGCGCATCGATCGGCTGCGCGGCATCGATCCGGACACGAAATACGGCACGGGCAAGGGGGGCAGGCCGCCCGAGGACGACTACGCGCACCCGCACCGGGAGCCGCGCCCCAACGTGCCGGCCGCCGCGGAATAGCTGGCCTGCGATAGGCGGCCCGAGCCGCCCGCCTGCGGCTTCCGCTCAGGCCGCGAGGTCCGCCACGACGGCGTCGAGCACGGGAAAACCCTCGGGCGTGACGCGCAGGCGGCCGTCCGCGGTCCGTTCCACGAAGCCGTCGGCCCGCAGCGACTCGATTCGCAGAGGATCGAGCGGCCGACCCGACAGCGTCCGGAAACGGGCGGGGTCGATGCCCTCCGCCAGGCGCAGCCCCATGAGCAGGAACTCGTCCCCCTGCTCCTCGGCCGACAGGACCTCCTCCGACACGATCCCGTGGCCCTCGCCCTCCACGGTCGTCAGCCACATTTCGGGATGGCGCTCGGTCGCCTGCGCCCGGCGCCCGCCCGCCGTGGTGAGGCGGCCGTGCGCGCCGGGTCCGACCCCGGCGTAGTCGCCGTAGCGCCAGTAGACGAGGTTGTGCCGCGACTCCGCGCCCGGCCGGGCGTGGTTGGAAATCTCGTAGGCCGGCAGCCCGCGCCGGCCCGTCACCTCCTGGGTCACGTCCCACAGCGCGCGTGACAGGTCCGGGTCGGGCACGGCGAGCTTGCCCGCGCGGTGGAGCCCTTCGAACACGGTGTCGGGCTCGATGGTGAGCTGGTAGAGCGACAGGTGCTCGGCCGCCCGCTCGATGGCGCCCTCGAGCTCCGCGGCCCAGGCGGCCGGGCTCTGTCCCGGCCGGGCGTAGATCAGGTCGAACGAGTATCGGTCGAAGATGGAGGCCGCGACCGAGACGGCCGCCATCGCCTCGGCCACCGTGTGCAGGCGCCCCAGCGCCTTCAGGTCGGCGTCGTTCATGGCCTGCACGCCCAGCGACACGCGGTTGACGCCGGCCGCCCGGTAGCCGCGGAACCGCTCGGCCTCGACGCTGGTCGGGTTGGCCTCGAGCGTCACCTCCGCGTCGGACGCGACGCTCCAGTGGCCCGCGATCGCGTCCAGGATGCCCGCCACGGTATCGGGCCGCATCAGCGAGGGCGTGCCGCCGCCGAAGAAGACCGACCCCACCGTGCGGCCCGGCACCAGGGCCGCCCGGTGCGCGAGCTCCGTCCGGAAGGCCTGGAGGAAGCGCGCCTCATCCACCGGTCTGTGCCGGACGTGGCTGTTGAAATCGCAATAGGGGCATTTCGACAGGCAGAACGGCCAGTGGACGTAGAGGGCGAAGCCGGGGTCGTTGGCGGGCGGAGGAGCGCTCATGGGCGGGTTATGCCACGGGTCGGGCCGCGCCGCACCTCCACGCTCCCTGGCGTTCCGCGTGACCGCGCGCGGAAGGACGCCTATGCTGGCGGGGAACGCCCACGTCAGCGGACCGTCCCCATGACCATCGCCCAGCGCGGCCTGTCGGCCTCCATCGACCCCGAAAAGCTCGACCGGCTGGCCGAAGCGGCCGTGCGCGTCGGGCTCAACCTGAAGGCGGGGCAGAACCTCGTCCTCACGGCGCCCGTCGCGGCGCTGCCCCTCGTGCGGCGCATCGTCGAGCACGCCTACCGGGCGGGCGCGGGCCTCGTGACGCCGCTGCTGTCGGACGAGGAGGTCACGCTCGCGCGCTACCGCTTCGGGCACGACGGCGGCTTCGACCAGGCGGCGGGCTGGCTCTACGAAGGCATCGGCAAGGCCTTCGCGGCCAACACCGCCCGGCTCGCGATCGTGGGCGACGACCCGATGCTGCTGTCGGCGCAGGATTCCGCCAAGGTGTCGCGGGCCTCCAAGGCCAATGCGATGGCCTACCAGCCCGCGCTCGAGAAGATCGCCGGCTTCGACATCAACTGGACCATCGTGGCCTATCCGGGCGCGGCCTGGGCGGGCCGGGTCTTTCCCGGCGAGGCGGAGGACGTGGCGACGGCCAAGCTCGCGGAAGCGATCTTCGCCGCGTCGCGCGTGGCCGGGGGCGACCCCGTGGCGGCGTGGGCCACTCACAACGCCGCGCTCGCGGCCCGCACCGCCTGGCTGAACGAGCACAGGTTCGAGGCTCTGCACTTTTCCGGGCCGGGCACCGACCTCACCGTGGGCCTGGCGGACGGCCACGAGTGGCAGGGCGGCGCCTCGACGGCCAAGAACGGCATCACCTGCAACCCCAACATCCCCTCGGAGGAAGTGTTCACCACACCGCATGCGGCCCGCGTGGAAGGCCGGGTGGTGAGCACCAAGCCGCTCTCCTATCAGGGGACGCTGATCGAGGACATCGCGGTCCGCTTCGAGGGCGGCCGCATCGTGGACGCCAGTGCGTCGCGCGGCGCGGAGGTGCTGGCCAAGGTGCTCGACACCGACGAGGGCGCCCGCCGCCTGGGCGAGGTGGCGCTCGTGCCCCATTCCTCGCCCATCTCGGCCAGCGGTCTGCTGTTCTACAACACGCTGTTCGACGAGAACGCCGCCTGCCACATCGCGCTCGGCCAGTGCTATTCGAAATGCTTCCTCGACGGCGGGTCGCTCACCCCCGAGCAGGTCGCGGCGCGGGGCGGCAACAAGAGCTTCATCCACATCGACTGGATGATCGGCTCGCGCGACACCGCCATCGACGGGTTGCGCTCCGACGGCACCCGCGTGCCGGTGTTCCGCGGCGGCGAATGGGCCTGACCGCGCCGACCGTCGCGGCCGCATTCGACCAGCAGGTCGCGTGGTGCGCGAGCCTCGGCTCGCCCTTCACGGCCCGGGTGCTCGGCCTTCTCGCGGAGGACCTGGCGAACGGCGGCCCCACGGCCGGCCACGTGGGCGGTTGGCCGGGCGACCCGCAGGCCGACGCCGTCCCGTTGCGTCTGGCGGCCGCCCTGCACGCCCTCGTGCTGGCCGGCACCGCGCCGGACCTGGCGGTTCTCTATCCCCCGCATCCGTTGGACGATCGGGACCGGCTGCGGGCGGCACTGCTCGACGCGCTCGTCGCGCACCGCGACTTCGTCGGGTCCTTCCTGCAATCCCCGCCGCAGACCAACGAGGTCGGGCGCTCCGCCGTCCTCCTCGGCGGCTTCCACCTCGTCGCGCGTCGGACCGGCCTACCGCTCCGCCTGCTGGAGATCGGCGCCAGTGCCGGCCTGAACCTGAACTGGGACCGCTACCGTTACCGGCTCGGCCCGGTGGCGTGGGGACCGCAGGGGAGCGCTGTCATGCTGGCACCCGACTGGGAGGGCGCTCCGCCGCCGCTCGCGCCCGATCTCCGGGTCGAGGAGCGGGCCGCCTGCGACCGGTCGCCGATCGACCTCGACGAGGCCGAGCAGCGCCTGCGGCTCCGCGCCTACGTGTGGCCCGACCAGCGGGACCGGCTGGACCGCCTGGAAGCCGCCGTGGCGCTGGCCCGCGCGGTCGGGACCCGCGTCGAGCGGGCCGACGCGGCCGAATGGGTCCCGGCGCAACTGGCCCGGAGCGCCGAAGGCCGCGCGACGGTGCTCTATCATTCCATCATGTGGCAGTATCTCGCGAGCGGGGCTCAGGAGCGGATCAGCCGAGCGGTGCAGGAGGCCGGGACACGCGCAACCGCGACGGCGCCGCTGGCCTGGCTACGGTTCGAGCCCACCACGCCGGACAGCAAGCCCGAGCTGCACCTGACGCTGTGGCCCGGCGGGCACCGTCACCGCCTGGCGGTGGCCAGGGCGCACGGCACGGCGGTGGAGTGGCTGCAAGCAAGCGTGCAGGAGTAGGGATGATATCGACCGCGCTGGAAACGCTAATGCCTTAACCGCCAGCGGGCGGATCATCCGGGCAGTGGGGATAAGTCCTCGCCACCGCATGCCAAGCACGCCGGACGGCCTCGGGACCGCCCTGCGCGGCCACCTTTTGGGCCATGGCGTTCAGCAGGAAGCCATTCTGTATTCTGAGCACCTGCAGGTGCGTCTGCAGTCCCTCGGCCGCCAAGGGCCTGAACAGGATCAAGTAGGTGCACTCGCGGTCGGCGCGCGTGAACCGGCCGACGAGGTCGAGGGCGACGAAGGTGCCCGAATTGGTGCTGCCCTCACCATAGTGCGTCCAGGTGACCGCGGTGATGCGCCGGGACACCAAGGCCCCGGCCTGGTCGTAGAATCCGCGCGACAGCGCGTCCCAGGCGCCTCGGGAAGCCAGGGCGTCCATGGCAGAGGCCTGCATGGCGTAGGCATCGTCATACCGACCCTCGTCGAGGGCGGCGAGGTAGTTCCGGGCGAGCGCAAGGGCCTCGTCCTCGTCGGCCCCGAACGGCGTAAAGCCGGCCTCGGAGTCATCACTGACGGTTGGCAGGGGTGCGGCGTCCTGCGCCACCGAAGCAACCGGTGCGGCGCAGGACGCCAGAGTCCCGGCGAAAACCAGCCTCTGAATCGTTCGCCTAGACGGGATCATCGTGAGTCGTTGCCTTCATGGAGCATGTCGACCGACAACACGGTTCCGCCCCTCATCGTTCGTGCAGGGCCTCTGACACCGTCTGCTTCAGCGGCGAGAGCAGGTAGTCGATGAGCCGCTGGCGGTCGGTCTTGATCTCGGCGGTGACGCTCATGCCGGGCGTGAGCGGGACGTCGCGGTCGCCGACCCGGAACACGCCCTGCTTCAGCGCCACCCGGACGGGGAACACGAAGCGCTGGCCCTGCCCGTCGGAAGCGCCCGCGGTGCCCGCGCTGTTGACCAGGCTGGTGGCGTTGGCCTGTCGGCGCCTCGCCTCGCCCTCGTCGAGCGCGTCGGTCGCGACGCTCGCCACGGTGCCATCCAGCGTGCCGTAGCGGGTGAACGGGAAGGCGTCGAGCTTGACCACCACGGCCTGCCCCACCTTGACGAAGCCGATGTCGGCATTGTCCAGGAAGGCCTCGACCGTGAGCACGCCGCCGGTGGGCACCACCGTCATCAGCTCCTGCCCCGTGGTCACCACCTGCCCCACGGTGGTGACGGCGAGCTTCTGCACCACGCCGTCGACGGGGGAGGTCAGCACCGTGCGGGCCGCGCGCGCCGCGGCCTTGGCCAGCGCTTCGCGGTCCTGCGCGGCCTTGCCCGCGGCCTCGTCGAGCTTGTTGGTCTGCTCGGCCGCGAACTGGCTCAGCGCCTTGGCCTTGTCGCTGCCGACCGTGTCGATGGCGGCGCCGGCCTCGCCGCGCGCGCCGCGGTCCGCCACCAGCGTCGCGCGGGCCTTTTCCAGGTCCTGCAGCGCGTCGATCAGGTTGGCCTTGGTGCCGTTGTCGTGCGCCACCAGGGTCTGGCGCATGTCGACCCGCTCCTGCAGGGTCGCGACCAGCGCCTCGTCGGCCGTCACGCTCTCGTCGAGGCGGCGCAGGGTGGCGCGCTTCTCGGCCGCCTGCAGGTCGTCGTTGCGCAGCACCTGTCCCACCTGGTCGAGGTCGGCCAGCAGCGCCGCCCCCTTGCGGGCGCGCAGATCGGGCGGCACCAGCGCGTCCCAGGCGACCGCGGGCCGCGCGCCCGCGGGGTCGCGCAGCACCGCCGGGCTCACGGC
>CAXTFJ010000126.1:0-1852 GCA_964243405.1 uncultured Lichenihabitans sp.
GGTCGCCACCCGCTACGAGAAAACCGCCACGTCCTTCATGGGCGTCCTCTGCCTCACCGCAGCCCTCGATTGGCTCAGACACTAACAGGCCCTAGTAGGTGGGACGTTGATCACCGCCTCGGTTGCCTTAGCGGCTCGGGTGCTGGGCTCTGGTCCCACCCGGCGCGCTACCTGCGGTCGTGCGATCAGCCCTGTGACGCGCGGGCTGCGCGGGGCTTCACCCCGGAGCGGGTGCGCGGGTGAGCCTGGAGGCCCTGCGCCTCGGCCAGCAAGCGGTCGAGGGTCCGCTGCATCGGGGCCCGGTCGCCGTCGATGGCGAGCCACAGCGTCGCCCCCTCGATGCTGGACAGGGCGTCGACGGCGATCCGGTCGGCGGTCTCGGGATCCGCGACGGCGGACAGGGTTCCGGCCAAGCGGCGGCGGCAGGCGGTGAAAAACCCGCGCACCGCCTCCAATGCCCGCGGCGTGCCGGCCGAAGCGCCATAGGCAAGGTGGAAGGCGACGCAGCGGCCCCCGTCCATCAAGGTGTCGGCCATGGAGCGCAGGATCGTCTCGTAGGCCGCACGCCAATCACCGGTTACGTCCGCGCCGGCGAGGGTTTCCTCGAGGGTCAATTGCAACACCTCGCCGACAAGCGTCTCCTTGTCGGGAAAGCGGCTGTACAAGCTCGCTTTCCTCAACCCGACACGATCGGCCAGGACCTGCATGGACGCGCCCGCGTAGCCCTTGGTGCGGAACAGCTCCCTCGCGGCAATGACGATGTCCCGTTGCGATACCTTCATCCCCGTCCCCGAACCGACCGGTCGGACGCTAGCACAAATTCAGCGGCGAAATGGAACTGAGTTCCCATCCGACCGTTCGGTAGGTATCAGGTGGTCGCAGCAGCGCCGGCCAGCGACAAGGATAAGATCCGATGCCCCCTTCAATTTCCCGCCGCTGGGCGCTGACCGGCCTCGCCGCTGCCGCGAGCCTGCTTGCCGCCGAACGAGCCGACGCCGCCCCGCCCGCGACGCCCTTGCGACCAGACCCCCAACCGAAGGACACCGGTGCCGTGAACACGATCTACAGGACCCAGACTGTCGGACCCGTCGAGGTCTTCTACCGCGAAGCCGGCCCAGCGGACGCGCCCGTGGTGCTGTTGCTGCACGGCTACCCCACCACGAGCCACATGTTCCGCACCCTGATCCCGCTGCTCGCCGCCGGCTACCGCGTGATCGCCCCCGACCTGCCCGGCTTCGGCCTGACCAAGGCGCCGCCGCGCGGCCGGTTCGACTACACGTTCGACGGCATGGCCACGGTGCTGGACGGGTTCACGGAGGCGCTCGGGCTTCGTCGCTACGCGTTGTACATCTTCGATTACGGTGCGCCGGCCGGCCTTCGCCTCGCCACGATGCACCCCGAGCGCGTGACGGCGATCGTCAGCCAGAACGGCAACGCCTACCAGGAGGGCCTCAGCGCCGCGTGGGCGCCCTACCGGGCCTATTGGACGGATGGGTCGGCCGCCTCGCGCGAAGCCTGCCGCGCGGCGCTGACGCCGGAGGCGATCCGCGACCAGTACCTGTCGGGGGCCGATGCCGCGCGCGTGTCGCCGGACGGCTACACGCTGGACATCGCCTATGTCCAGCGCCCCGGCACCGACGAGATCCAGCTTGACCTGATCTACGACTACCGCACCAACGTGGCGCTGTACCCGGCGTGGCAGGCCTACTTCCGCGCGCACAAGCCGCCGATGCTAGCCGTGTGGGGCAGGAACGACGGGTTCTTCCTTCCACCGGGCGCCGAAGCATTCCGCCGCGACATCCCCGATGCCGAAGTCCACTTCTACGACACCGGACATTTCGCCCTGGAGACG
>CAXTFJ010000126.1:1862-13391 GCA_964243405.1 uncultured Lichenihabitans sp.
GTTCGGCCATGCTGGAGTTCCTGAGCCGGAAGGTCACGACGTAGCTGGCGTCGAAAAAGTCCGCCGTCGGCTGTGCCGGCGCGAACTGGGCGGGTCGTAACGGCCATCACGGCGATCGTATCGGTCGCCTTTCACGAGGAAGTGTCCGAGTGGCCCAGCACTGTCGGCGCGTCGCTTTCAGTTGGCCTCGAAGGCGACGGCCTCGATCTCGGTCAGCCATGGAGACCTCATCGGTCGCCGAGGGGCACGAGGTCGTCGGCCTGTCGGCCACCGTCCTCCGGTCCAGGGTCGAGGCCATCGGGGCCACTTTCCGGCCCTTCCCCGGAGCCGCGGACGTGGACTGGCGCGACATGGCCGGCGCGTTTCCGGAGTTCAAGGCGCTCCCTCCCGGCCCCGCGATGACCACGTTCTACCTTGAGCGCGTCTTCGCCGACCCGATCCGGGCCCAGCACGACGGGTTGCGGGAGGTCCTGAGGGACTTCCCTGCCGACGTCGTCATCGCCGACAACCTGTTCCTCGGCGTGCTGCCGATGCTGCTCGGCCCACGGTCCGAACGCCCCCCCATCGTCACCTCCGGCACCACGATCCTGACCTGGCACCTCGCGGACGGCGCCCCGCACGGGGCCGGCATGCCGGTCGGCGACGAGGCCGCCCATCGGAAGCGGGCGGACCTCGCGGCGCAGATCGACGGGGCGATCTACGAGCCCTTCGGCCGCACCCTCGACGCGCTGCTGGCGCGAGACTTCGGCGTCGGGCCGATGCCCGCGACACTGCCCGACGCCATCGTGCTCCTCCCCGACCGCCACCTGCAGCTGACGGTGCCGGAGTTCGAGTACCCCCGCCCGGACCTGCCGGCCTCCGCCCGGTTCATCGGCGCGCTGCCGATCGCGCCCGACCAGGCGCCGCTGCCGCCGTGGGCGGCCGACCTGGACGGGTCGCGCAAGGTCGTCCTGGTGACCCAGGGAACCCTGTCCAACCTCGACTTCGGTTTACTGGTCGCGCCCGCGCTGGCGGCCCTGGCCGACGAGCCCGACCTCCTGGTCGTCGTGACCGCGGGCGGCCGACCCGTCGACGCCATCCCCGGCGCGATCCCGGCCAACGCGCGCGTGGCGAGCTACCTGCCGTTCGACTGGCTGCTGCCCAAGGTCGACGCCTTCGTGACCAACGGCGGCTACGGGAGCGTCAACCAGGCCCTGAGCTTCGGCATCCCCATCGTCACGGCGGGACTGACGGAGGACAAGGCAAGCGTCAGCGCCCGCGTGGCCTGGTCGGGTGTCGGGATCGACTTGGCGACCAACGAGCCCGCGCCGGACGCCCTGCGGGCGGCGGTCCGCAGCGTGCTCGGGCAGGCGCCCTATCGGAGGCGGGCGCGGCGGGTGGCTGACGCCTTCGCAAAGGTTGACGCGCGTTCGGAGATCCTGGCGCCCCTGGACGAACTGGTCGGCGCGCGACCGTGACGCCGCGGACGTTCGTCGACGTCGGGCGGGTTTCCTCGACGGTCCCGATCCGGTATCGGCGGGCCATCGCTCCCCGCCTAGCACCTTGAAGGACCCAAACATGGACGACCGTCCGATGAAGTTCGTCGACGTCCTCGGCTCGAGGATGGCCTACGTCGACGTGGGCGAGGGGCCGGTCGTGCTGTTCCAGCACGGCAACCCGACCTCCTCCTACCTGTGGCGCAACGTGATCCCGCACGTGGCGCCGCACGCCCGCTGCATCGCGCCCGACCTCATCGGCATGGGCCGGTCCGACAAGCCCAAGATCGCCTACAGGGTCGAGGACCACGCCCGCTACTTTGAAGCTTTCATGAAGGTTCTGGGCTTGGACGACGTCGTGCTCGTGCTGCACGACTGGGGCTCGGCCATCGGTCTTGACTGGGCGCGCCGCCACGAAGAGCGGGTCCGCGGGCTGGCGCTGATGGAGTTCATCACGCCCATCCCGTCCTGGCTCGACATGACCCAAGAGAGCCGCGACTGGT
Source organism: uncultured Lichenihabitans sp. (assembly GCA_964243405.1). Classification (GTDB taxonomy): domain Bacteria; phylum Pseudomonadota; class Alphaproteobacteria; order Rhizobiales; family Beijerinckiaceae; genus Lichenihabitans. Next base: position 3,841 of record CAXTFJ010000126.1, read on the forward strand.
TCAAGGCGTTCCGCGATCCCGAGCACGGCCGCGACACCATCATCGCCCAGAATGCTTTCATCGAGCGGACCCTGCCGGGCGCGATCGTCCGCGGACTCGCCCAAGGTGAGATGGACGCTTATCGCCGCCCGTTTCTCGACCCCGCCGACCGCGAACCCGTCTACCGCTTCCCCAACGAACTGCCGATCGCGGGCGAGCCCGCGGACGTCTACGCCATGGCGGTGGCGTACCGGGCCTGGCTGCTGGAAACCGAGGTTCCCAAACTGTTCTTCTGGGCCGAGCCCGGCTCCCTCATGCCGGTCCGCCTCGCCGCGTGGTACCGGGCGAGGCTCAAGAACACGCGTTCGGTGCCCCTCGGTCCAGGGGTGCACTACGTCCAGGAAGACCATCCGGAGCTGATCGGCCGGGAGATCGCGGCGTGGGTGCCGACCCTGGCGTGATGACGGCGAGCCCGACGAGCAAGCAGGAGCGTTCATGATCGAAGCTTATTGCGGCCACCGGTCCTATGTCGCCGGCGACCGGGTCGAGGTCCACATCTCGACCGATGCCGCTCGCTACGACCTGTCCGTCGGACGCGAGGCGAAGTCGCGCTCGGTCGTGCTTCAGAGGACCGGCCTCGCGGGGCGCCGTCACGCGGTGCCGGTCGATGTCGTGGCGGAAGGATGCGGGTGGCCGGTCGAGGTCGGCTTCACCGTGCCGGCCGAGTGGCGGAGCGGCTTCTACCGCCTCGTCCTGACGACGCCGGACGGCCAGTGCGGCGAGGCCTTCTTCGTCCTGCGCGCCGCCCGACCCGCCTCGCGCATCCTTTGGACGATCGAGACGAACACGTGGAACGCTTACAACTACTACGGGGGTGCGAGCACCTACACGTCGGACCTGAAAACCTACAGCGCCGGTGCGACCCACGTGTCGTTCCTCCGTCCGATGCCCAAGGGCTTCCTGAGCTTGCCGGCCGGTCATCCGCGCCTGGCCAACACCGGGGCGCCTGACACGAGCGTCCCCTACGCGACCTGGGCGGAGGAGCGCGGCATGCTGTTCTGGTCCGGCGCCGCGAGCTGGGCGCACTGGGGCCGCGCGTTCGCGACCTGGCTCGAGGAGGAGGGGATCGAGGTCGACTACGCGGTCGACTCAGACCTGGAGCTGCGACCGGACCTCGTCGCACCCTACGCGTTGCTGCTCTTCGTCGGCCACGACGAATATTGGTCGTGGGGCATGCGCGACACCGTGGAAGCCTTCGTCGGAGCCGGCGGGCACGCCGCCTTCCTGACCGGCAACACCGCCTTCTGGCAGGTCCGGTTCGAGCGGGACGGCGACCGCATGGTGGCCTTCAAGGCCGCGGTCGAGAGCGACCCGGTGATGGGCACCACGGACGAGCGGCGCAACACCGGCATCTGGTCCCACCACCGCACCGGGCGTCCCGAGAACCGGATGACCGGCCTGAGCTTCACGCGGGGAGGGTACGGGCGGATCGCGGGTGCGACGCCTGCGTCCTCCGGCGGCTACACCGTTTACCGGCCTCGCCACTGGGCGCTGGAGGGCACCGGTCTGAGTTACGGCGACCAGCTCGGGGCCGCCCACGCGCTCATCGGTTACGAGCTGGACGGCTGCGCCCTGCGACTCGAGGACGGGCTGCCGTACCCCACCGGAGAAGACGGGACCCCGACCGACTTCGACGTCATCGCCCTGGCTCCCGCGGCCCTGTTCGATCGCGAGACCGCGCCGGCCGGCATGTACCCCGACGACGTCCTGACCGACCTTGAACTGGTCTGCGAGCAGGTGGTCGGCAACCATGATACCGCCGCGCAGGCGAGGTTCGCCCACGGGCACGCCGTGATGGGCAGCTCCACCGGTCCGGGCGGCGGGACCGTGTTCTCAGTAGGCACCACGGAATGGGCCTTCGCGCTCGGTGATCCGCAGGTGGCCATCATCACAAGAAACGTCCTCGATTGTTTGTCGAAGCGGTCCTGACAGCGGCAGCGGGAGTCGTCCAAGTCGGCACAGCCTGCTTCGGCACACGCAGACCGCATAACAGCTTCAAGCGATTGCCCTGGACGGCATGGTGGAAGGTGTTGCTGGCTACGGGATTGTCTCTATACCATGCACACAGCTCTTCCACACGCGCGCACCGCGGGTGGTCTGAAGAACGCTGAATCTACTGGTGATTTTGCCCGCCCTTGAGGTTCGAGTCCTCTCCAGGGCACCAACGCTTTCCTGGTGGTTTGGCAATAACTTATTGATAAGCAGGGGCTTTCGACGCGACCTTTTCCACACTGCGGTGCCACACATGGCCCTCTCGATGCCCCGCCCGGTCCTCCTCGCCAAGTCGGACATGTTTAACCTGAACGTCCGCGTGCCGGCGGATTAATAGTCCGTCGCATTGGTGGACACCTTTGATACGCTCGGTTGAGCGGGAAAGGTGTTTGGATGAGCAAGGCGAGGCGGGAGTTTGCTGCCGAGTTCAGACGAGAGGCCGTGGCGTTACTCGAAGGGAGCGGTGGGCCGTTGATGCAGGTTGCCACCGAGGTCGGCCTCTCGCCGTCGAGGCTGCGGAACTGGCGGGCTGCCGTCCACACCGGCGTTGCGCGTTCCAGGGCGGTCGGGGTGCCGCCACTGCCTTCCCCGGCCGATTAGGCTGCCGAGATTACTCGGCTGAAGCGGGATCTCGATCGCACGCGCATGGAGCGCGACGTCCTAAAAAGCCATCGGCCTCGTCGCGGAGGGGCCCCGATGAGGTTCGCGTTCCTCTGCGATCACGCCGGCATGTGGCCGACCCGGCTGATGTGCCGCGTGCTGGATGTTTCCGCCAGCGGCTCCTATGCATGGCTCGGCCCGGCAGCGCCCGGCTTGTCGCCAACCGTCATCTGTTCGGCGATGTCCGGCGCCTCGGGGCTGAGCATCGTGGCCGCCATGGTTCGCCGAGAAGACATGCCGCGCTCCGTGCGGAGGGTCGAACGGTCAGTCGGGGACGCGTCGCCCGATTATGGCGGCGACACCATCCAGGAGCCGTACGGGCTGCTGCCACGACACCGCGCCAACGGAGAGCGTCTTCAACAGGCTGAAGGTCGAACTCCTCAACCGCTGTCGCTGGGCGACACGCGGCAAGGGCCGCCGCGACCTGTCCGCCTTCATCGAGGGCTACGATCATCGACGACGGATCCACGCCGCGCTCGGCTACAAAACGCCAGAACAAGCCGAGGGGTTAGCGGCGCAACCCCGTGTCCATCAAAACGGGGAATCATCGGGCCGTGAACTCCCGGACCTGGCGGACGGAGTCGCGCTGGTGTGCGCGCCGAACTGCCGGATCGTGATGTCTTCGATCATGCGGCGGCGTAGCGGGCTGACGGCTTCGATGCTCATGGGGGCGTTCCTGTCCGAGACGGGGTGACGCCACGATCCTCGGACAGCCCCGGCAGGCCGTCGTGCTCTCCACAACCTCAGCCGCCCTACCGCGGAAGCGGTTTAGTTCATTGGCGCATCACAGCGGCCGAGGACGTCAGTACACTTACGAGGACCGGGCAGAGCACGTCATGTCGGACGTCGGCAAGCGCCGGCCTGACGACCTCTTTCGTTAGAGGGCGCACGTTCTTGCGCTGTTCGGATCAGCAAAGGTCGGCAGCCTGCGACCTTGTTCATCGCCGAAAGCCCACGCCGGACACAAGCAACCCGCGGGCGTCAACTCACGGTCATCTGGGGCAGCGGAATGGCGTCGTAGACTTCTTCCTCGACCACCTCCCTGAGGTCGGCCTGCTTGCGCCGCTCGAGACTGCGGCGCCTCGCCTCGTACACGGCGGCACCCAGGATGGTGATCATCACCATCATCAGCGCCAACGCATTGATCTTCGGCGTGATGCCGGCGCGAACCTGGGAGAAGACGTAGACGGTCAGCGTCGACGCGTTGCCGGCCGTGAAGAGCGTCACGTTGAAGTTCTCGACCGACTGGAAGAAGGCGATCACGGCCGCTGCCCCGAAGGCGGGGGTGAGATGGGGCATGACGATGCGGCGCATCACCTGGGCGTGCGAGGCGCCGAGGTCGAGCGCGGCTTCCTCAAGCGATGCATCGAGGCTTTGCAGACGCGCCAGCACCAGCAGCATCGCGTAGGCGCTGATGTAAGAGGCCTGACCCAGCACCGACAGATGCAGCCCGGCCGGCATGTGCAGCCGGTTCCAGAACAGGATCGTGGCGATGCCGATCACGGCGCCCGGCGTCAGGACGGGGGCGACCATCACGCCGTAGAGCACCGAGCGCGCGCGCGCCTTGACGCCGTTGAGGAGCAGCGCCGCAGCCGTCCCGACCGGCACGGACACGGCCACGACGGCGACCGCCACCTCGACCGTATGGAGCAGCGCGAGCCACATCTGCCCGTCGTGGAAGAGCTCGACGAACCAGCGATCCGTCAGGCCGACCCAGGGGTAGACCGAGGGGAAGCGTGAGTTGTTGACGGCCGCCCCGCCCATCACGGCGAGGGGCGCCAGCATGTAGACGACGAACAGGACCACGTAGCCGAGGATCAGCGCGCGGCCGAGGCGGAACGGCATCGCACCCCTCACTTGGCGATATCGACGAGGCGCACGTCGAGCAGGCGCATCATCAGGCTGACGAAGGCGGTGCAGAGGACGAGAAGCAGGAAGGCGTAGGCCGAGCCGGTGTTCCAGTCGACGGACTCGAAGAACCACTGCTGGATGATCTCGGTGAACCAGCGCGAGGTGGTCGAGCCCAGGATGCTCGGCACCAGGATCGAGCCCGCGGACAGCATGAACACCATGATGCACCCCGAACCGATACCAGGCTTGGCGTGCGGCATCACCACGCGCCAGTGGACGCGCCAGAGCGGCGCCCCGAGGTCCCGCGCGGCCTCGATCTGGTTGGTATCGAGCGAACTGATGGCGTTGTAGACCGGAAACACCATGAACAGCACGTAGGTGTAGACAAGCCCGATGATCACGCCGTTGAAGCCCGTGCGCCACCGGATACCGCGGTCGATGAGGCCGAGCCCGTGCAGGGCCGCGTTGAGCGGCCCCTGGTAGGCCAGGATGATCGACCAGGCGAACGAGCGCAGCACCTCGCTGACCCAGAGGGGGATGAGGAGCAGCAGGAACCAGGTCGCCGCGTTGCCCGGCGTCGCCACCTTGGCGAGGAAATAGGCCAGCGGATAGGCCAGCACGAGGCAGATCAGCGTGACGACGCTGGAATAAAGCACTGTCAGGCCGAAGACGGTCAGGTGGATGGGGCTTCGGAAGAAGGTGAGATAGTTGGCGAGCGTGTAGACGTCCTTGGGGCCGCCGACCTCGTTCACCGGCAGGTAGAGCCGGAACGAGAACTCCAGCAGGATCAGGTTCGGCAGGATCACCATGGCGAGCAGCCAGAAGGCGGTGAGCGCGATGATCGCGGCGGTGAGCGGGCCGCCGTAGCGCTGAACGAGGGCGCTCACGCAGATCGCCTCACCCGGCCTGCGCCGCCTTGGCGGGCGCGTCGGCCAGCACCAGGGCGTGTTCGGGCTCGAAGGTCACGTCGAGCGCGGCGCCGACCGTCGGCACCGGCTCGCCCGGCTGGTTGCGGATCTGGATCATGTGGCGACGGCCGCCTCCGTCCAAAGCATGCACGTTGATGAGACTGCCCTCGAAGGCCACGTCGTCGACCCGCACCGGCAGCGCATTGGCACCGTCAGCGACTGGCACGATGCGGGCATTCTCGGGGCGGACGTAGAGCTTGGCCGCATCACCGACGCCGATCCCGGGGCCGAGCCGCGCCATGAACGGACCGGCCGGCGTATGAACCCGCCCGAAGCCGTTTTCAAGACCCACGACCCGCCCGGGCAGCACGTTGTTCTCGCCCACGAAGGAGGCCACGAAGCCGTTCGCCGGGTCGTCGTAGATCTCGGCGGGCGTGCCGACCTGCTGCAGCACGCCCGCCGACATCACGGCCACGCGGTCCGACATCGCCAGCGCCTCGCCCTGGTCGTGGGTGATGTAGATGAACGTGACGGCCGTGCGCTTCTGGATGGCGCGCAACTCGCTGCGCATGTGCTGGCGCAGCTTGAGGTCGAGCGCCGAAAGCGGCTCGTCGAGCAGCATGACCTTGGGCTCCACGGCGAGGGCACGGGCAATGGCGACGCGCTGCCGCTGGCCCCCCGAAAGCTGGCTGACGCGCTTGTCGCCCGAGCCCGCGAGGTCGACGCTGCGCAGCAGCTCCTCGGCGCGGACACGGCGCTTGTCCTTGGCAATGCCGCGCACCTCGAGTCCGAAAGCGATGTTCTCCGACACGGTCATGAGGGGGAACAGGGCGAGGTTCTGGAAGATGAGCGCCGTCGGCCGCCGATTGGGCCCGATGCCGCGCATTTCCCGCCCGCCGATCCGCACGGACCCCCGCGTCGGCTCGATGAAGCCGGAGATCATGCGCAAAATCGTGGTCTTGCCGCAGCCCGAGGGGCCCAGGAACGAGAAGAACTCGCCTGCCCCGACCGTGAGGTCGACGTCGTCGACCGCGCGGAAGTTGCCGAAATCGACGCTGACGTGGGAGAGTTCGACGGCTTCGCTCATCGGGCTCCGGAGGGCTGGAGGTCGGCCGCGACGTGGCGGGCCGACAGGGCGTGCGGAGCCGGCCGCGGCACGTGCGGCCGGCCCGGCACGCTGCGATCAGGCCGCCTTGTATTTGTCGGCATACTCGCCGCGCAGCTTCAGGAACCACGCGTCCTGGGCGGGCCACCACCACATTTTCTCAAGCGCGTCGCCCGGGTAGGCGGCCTTGTAGAAGGCCGTCACCTTGGAATCCATCAGCATCGTGGCACCCTTGCCGGTCGGGTTGGCCGAGAAGGCCGTGGCATTCAAGGCCGACCCTTGCGCGCCCGACACGTAGTTGGCGAAGGCGGTGGCCTGCTCGATGTTGGCGGCATTCTTGAGCAGGAAGTAGCCTTGCATCCAGCCGAACGCACCTTCCTTGGGCGCCACGTAGGCGAAGGGCAGGTCGTCCTTGCCGAGGTTGTAGCCGGTCGAGTCCCAGCACAGGCCCAGCGTGCAGCCGTTGGTCCGGAACGCGGCCTGGGCGTCGTTCTCGCCGTTCCAGAACTGCGCGACATTGCCCTTGGCCTTGACGGCCTCGGCTAGCACCACGTCCCAGACTTGGCGCATCGTGGCCTCGTCCTTGTAGCTGTCGAGGAAAGGCTTCGGCAGCTTGCCCTGGGCGTCGAGGACGCGGCCCATCGCGGCCAGCGCCGAGTGGCCGCGCACCACGACCTTGCCCTCGAACTTCGGGTCGAAGAGCGAGGCGAGCGTGGTATTGGGATAATCCATCGGCGCCTCCGCGGTGGAGTGCACCAGGGCTTCCGTGCCCCAGACGCTCGGCAGGTAGTAGCGCTTGCCGTCCACCTGTGCGGCCTGGCCGGCCGCGCCGGACACGAAGGCGGGGTCATAATTGTCGAGCTTGACCTTGGTCAGATCCCACGGCTGCACGATCCCGTTGGACACCCAGGCTGGAACCCGGTCGAGCGTGGGCTCGACGAAATCGACGCCGCCCGTCTGCAAGGCCACCTTGCACTTGGCATACATCGTGTCCTGATCCGGCTGGTCGAGGAAGTTGACCTTGATGCCGGTCTCCTTCGTGAAGCCGGCGAAGAGGTCGTCGAACTTGTAGCCCGACCACCCCATGAAATTCACCTCGCCCGACGAGGCCCGCGCCTTCGTGGAAATCAGCGCCGGAGCCGCGAGAGCGCCGATCCCCAGCGCCGCGCCCTTGAGAAGAGAGCGGCGGTTCAGCGACAAGCCGTTTTGGTCCGCGTTCATCCTTCGACCCTCCGTCACGTACACCGGCTAAAACACCTGCCGTTCCTCGGTTTCCAAGCTCGTTTTCCGAACGCCAATCGCGTTCTGGACGAGATCGTGGATGCACCCAAGCAAGTTCCGTGCACAACGCCTGGAGTCGACCAACGCGTTGAGAACCCGCGGTCTCAGGCCAAGCGGGATCGACGCCGTCGCGGTTGCATCCGTCGATCGGGTCGGTCGGCGATGCCTGCGACAACGCGATGGGCGAGACTACGCGAAGGGAATGGTCCGCTCGGAAGTCTGGGCCGTTTCAGGGCAGCGACGCCACGACCTGCGCGGCCGCCCGTTCCCCCGAGGCAACGGCGGAATTCATGTAGCCCGTCTGGGCCGAGGTGTGCTCGCCGGCGAAGAAGCAGAAGCCTTCGGCGAGGCCCTCGACCCCGGAGCAGGTCGTCCGGTATCCGGGCGGGGCGAAGCTGTAAGAGCCGCGCGACCACGGGTTGGCGGCCCAGGCATCGAAGCTCGACAGCCCGGTCCACGACGCCGCGAGGCCGGGCAGGATGGCGTCGGCCCCCGCGAGGCTGGAACGGGCCAGCGCGCCGAGGTCGGGCGGCCCGGCCTCGAACATGGCCCGCGAGCCCCCCGACCACAGGGTCAGCACGCCCGACCGGCCCGGCTGGGCGCGCGTCGCGTCCCAACTGGTCTGGAAGTCGGGCGAGGCCGGGCGGATCTCGCCGTTGCAGCCCAGGTCGGCCCAGAGCCTGCGTTCGAAGCCGAGGTGGAACTTGACGCTCGCCCCCATCCCCAAGTCCCGGATCGCCCGCAGCTTCAACGGCCCGAACCCGGCCCGCGCGTGGTCGACCGAGGCGCGAAGCACCGCGAAGGGGAGCGCGAGGACCACCCGGTCGAACACGGCGTCGCTCACCGCCCCGTCGCGGGCGAGCGTGAGCCGGAGCCTGCCGTCGTCGAGCCGGGTCAGGGCCGTCAGCGCCGTGCCGCACGTGACCGCGCCATCGAGCGCCGCAGCCAGCCCCGCGACGATCCGGTCGTTGCCGCCGCGCACGCGATAACGCTGGTCCGAGCCGCCGTAGTAGAGGTCGAAATCGTCGCGCGCGTTCTCGGCCAGCGTGGTGATCGCGTCGAGCGCGCTCAGCCGATCGGTGTCGGCCGCGCTCTCCTCGCCAAAAGCGTTCTCGATCAACTGGCCGAGCTTCGATGCGCGGCCGCCCGGCACGGTGTCGGCGACCCAGCGTTCAAGGGTGATCGCGTCGAAGCGGCGCGCCGCCTCGGTCGAGGTTTGGCAATCGACGACGGTGCCGACCGCGGCATTCTGCGCGTGCAAGGTGTCGTAGAGCGCGCCGAAGTCGCGCGTGGCGTCCGCGAGCGTGTAGCGTTCAGCGTTGAAGCGGTAGATCGGGATGGTCCCGGGCGCCTGGGCGGCCAGCACGTCGTCGAGGTCCAGCCCGAGATCTTGGGCGAGGCCCCGGATCGCCCTGTGTCCGGTGTCGATGAACTCGCCCCCGCGCTCCACGACCTGCCCGTCCCGGAACAGGCCCCGCGCGGACCAGCAGCGGCCGCCCAGGCGCGTCGCGGCCTCGAACACCTGCGGATCGTGGCCGGCCTGCCGGAGGCGATGGGCGGCGGTCAGCCCCGCCAGCCCGGCGCCCACGACGGCGATCCGGGCCGCGATGTTCCCCGCGCGCGCCGGACGAACCCCCGCCACGGCCAGCCCCGCGGTGCCCAGCGCGCCCGCGAGCAGCGCGCGGCGACCGAGCGACATCGCGACGCTCGACCCC
>CAXTFJ010000127.1:0-13368 GCA_964243405.1 uncultured Lichenihabitans sp.
ACATCGACCAGTCGCCGATCGGCCGCACGCCGCGCTCGAACCCGGCGACCTACACGGGCGCCTTCACCCCCATCCGCGAGTGGTTCGCGGGGCTGCCCGAGGCCAAGGCGCGCGGCTACCAGCCCGGCCGCTTCTCGTTCAACGTCAAGGGCGGCCGCTGCGAGGCCTGCCAGGGCGACGGCGTCATCAAGATCGAGATGCACTTCCTGCCCGACGTCTACGTCACCTGCGACGTGTGCAAGGGCAAGCGCTACGGCCGCGAGACGCTCGACGTGAGATACCGCGACCGCTCCATCGCGGACGTGCTCGACATGTCGGTGGAGGAGGCCGCCACCCTGTTCAAGCCCGTGCCCTCCATCCGCGAGAAGATGGATACGCTGGCGCGCGTGGGCCTCGGCTACATCCGCGTCGGCCAGCAGGCCAACACGCTGTCGGGCGGCGAAGCGCAGCGGGTGAAACTGTCCAAGGAGTTGTCGCGGCGCTCGACGGGCCGCACGCTCTACATCCTGGACGAGCCGACCACGGGTCTGCATTTCCACGATGTCGCCAAGCTGCTCGACGTACTGCACGAGCTGGTCGAGCAGGGCAACACGGTGGTGGTCATCGAGCACAACCTCGAGGTCATCAAGACCGCCGATCACATTGTCGACATCGGCCCCGAGGGCGGCGACGGAGGCGGCCGGATCGTCGCGACGGGGACGCCCGAGGAGATCGCGGGAACCTGGGCCAGCTACACGGGCCGCTTCCTGCGCGAGGTCCTGCAGCGCCGCCCGCCACCGGTCGCAAAGGCCGCCGAATAGCTCCGAACGGCGTTGTGCACCGCACAATAAACGTGCTTCACCTCGCGCGACGGACGCTTTGCTTCGGCATCACCCTCCCGGGCTGTTATGCAACAGACACATTGCGAATGGTCATTCGAGCCTTGCTCTCCGCTGATTGAGCCGGCAGGTTTTGCGACCATTGCGAGCGATCAAAACCGGCGTGCTTCTGCTGCCTTTCCGGCTCTGCGTCGGAAAGCGCATCCCGCCATTTGCACCGATTTGCTTAACCAATCCTGAACCGAGCTCCGCATTTTTCGCATAGCTGGTGCCAGAGCTTGGCGGTGGTCACTCGGACCGAACCGCGTATATTGCGCTGCATCAAAGAAGCGTCGGACGGCAATTCGGCCCCGGCCTTTCAAGAACAAGGACGATCAGCCATGATCAAAACTCTCTCCGCGAAGCTCTACGCCTGGCGCCGTTTCCGCGACTCGGTGCGTGAACTGTCCCGCCTGTCCGACCGTGAACTGAACGACCTCGGCATCGGCCGTTCGGACATCGAGGATGTCGTCCGCCAGGGCGCCCGCCTCCAGGACTGAACGATTGCGAACAGTCCGCGGGCGCGGCTTACAGCCCCTGCGGACCGAAGGCGCCCGCCGGGTCCTCCCACCGGCGGGCGCTTTTCTTTTGGCGGATCCGGCGCCCTCGCCTAACGTGGCGGGATGACAACACCATCGTCGATAGTGCCCGTCCACGTGATCGGGGGCGGACTGGCGGGGACTGAAGCCGCCTACCAGATCGCCCGGGCCGGCGTTCCCGTCGTGCTGCACGAGATGCGGCCCATCCGCGGCACCGAGGCGCACCGCACCGACGCCCTCGCCGAACTCGTCTGCTCCAATTCGTTCCGCTCCGACGACGCCGACACCAATGCGGTGGGGGTGATCCACCGCGAGATGCGCCGCATGGGCTCGCTCGTCATGGCCTGCGCGGACCGTCACCAGGTTCCGGCCGGCGGCGCGCTGGCGGTCGACCGCGAGGGCTTCGCGACTGCGGTCACCGCGGCGGTGACGCAGCACCCGCTGATCCGGATCGAGCGGGGCGAGGTCGAAGGCCTGCCACCCGAAGACTGGGACAGCGTCGTGGTGGCGACCGGGCCGCTGACCGCCCCGTCGCTGGCGAGCGCCGTCCGAAACCTCACCGGCGAAGGCGAACTGGCCTTCTTCGATGCCATCGCGCCCATCGTGCACCGCGACAGCATCGACATGGACAAGGCCTGGTTCCAGTCCCGCTACGACAAGACGGGGCCGGGCGGCACGGGCGCCGACTACATCAACTGCCCGCTCGATCGCGCCCAGTACGACGCCTTCGTGGATGCGCTTCTCGCGGGCGACACGGTGGGTTTCAAGGCCTGGGAGGGGACGCCCTATTTCAATGGCTGCCTTCCCATCGAGGTCATGGCCGAGCGCGGCCGCGAGACCCTGCGCCACGGCCCGATGAAGCCCGTCGGCCTCACCAACCCGCACGACCCGACCGTCAAGGCCTACGCGATCGTGCAGCTCCGGCAGGACAACGCGTTGGCCACGCTGTACAACATGGTCGGGTTCCAGACGAAGCTGAAGTACGCGGCGCAGACGGCGGTGTTCCGCGCCATCCCCGGCCTGGAGCGGGCCGAGTTCGCGCGACTCGGCGGGTTGCACCGCAACACCTTCCTGAACTCGCCGGTCGTGCTCGACGCCACTCTTCGCCTGAGAGCCATGCCGCGCCTGCGCTTCGCAGGGCAGATCACCGGCTGCGAGGGTTACGTCGAGAGCGCCGCCATCGGGCTCATGGCGGGACGCTGGGCCGCCGCCGAACGGCTCGGGCAGCCGGTGTCGCTGCCGCCGGCCACGACCGCCATCGGGGCGCTGATCAACCACATCACGGGCGGCCATATCGAGACCGTCGACGCGGGGCCGCCGTCGTTCCAGCCGATGAACGTCAACTTCGGCCTGTTCCCGCCGCTCGACGCGGCCCCGAAGAGCGAGACCGGCAAGCGCCTGCGTGGGCCGGAGAAGGCGCTGGCCAAGAAGCGCCTGATGAGCGCGAGGGCCGCGGCGGACCTGGAGGCGTGGTTATCGTCCGAGGTGACAGCCGTTTCGCGAGCGGCATGAAACGGCGAACGTCACTCCGCGGCCTGCTTGATCTGCACCGACGCCGGGTTGTTGGGATGCGTGGTCCAGTTCGCGTAGGGGCGGTCGTAGCGAAGGCCCGTGCGGGGGTCGACGCCCTCGGTCCTGTGCACGAGCGTGATGCAGGACTGCACGGGGCACACCTCGACGCAGAGGTTGCAGCCGACGCAGTCCTCGTCCTTCACCACGAACTTGCGGCGCCCGTCCACGGTGCTGGTGATCGCCTGGTGCGAGGTGTCCTCGCAGGCGATGTGGCAGCGGCCGCACTTGATGCAGAGGTCCTGGTCGATCTCGGCCTTGGCGACGTAGTTGAGGTTGAGGTACTGCCAGTCGGTGACGTTGCCGACCGCCATGCCGCGGAACTGCTCGATGCTGGAATAGCCCTTCGTCGCCATCCAGGATTTCAGGCCGGTGATCATCTCCTCCACGACCTTGAACCCGTAGGTCATGGCGGCCGTGCAGACCTGGACGTTGCCTGCCCCCATGGCGATGAACTCGGCCGCGTCGCGCCACGTCGTGATTCCGCCGATGGCGGAGATCGGCAGTCCATGCGTCTCGGGATCGCGCGCGATCTCCGACACCATGGAGAGCGCGATGGGCTTGACGGCCGGGCCGCAGAAGCCGCCGTGCGTCCCCTTGCCGTCGATATGCGGCGCGGGCGCCATGGCGTCGAGGTCGACGCCCATCATGGAATTGATGGTGTTGATGAGCGAAACGGCGTCTGCCCCACCGGCCTTGGCGGCGCGGGCCGGGTAGCGGACGTCCGTGATGTTGGGCGTCAGCTTGACGATCACGGGCATGCGGGTCGCGGCCTTGCACCAGCGCGCCACCATGGCGATGTATTCGGGGACCTGCCCCACCGCGGACCCCATGCCGCGCTCGGACATGCCGTGCGGGCAGCCGAAGTTGAGCTCGATGCCGTCCGCCCCCGTGTCCTCGATCCGGGGCAGGATGGCGCGCCAGCTTTCCTCCGTGCAGGGCACCATCAGCGACACCACGACGGCCCGGTCCGGGTAGTCGCGCTTGACCTGCTTGATCTCCTGCAGGTTGATGTCGAGCGGGCGGTCGGTGATGAGCTCGATGTTGTTGAAGCCCAGCAGCCTGCGGTCCGGCCCGTGCACGGCGCCGTAGCGCGCGCCCGACACGTTGACGACGGGCGGGTCCTCACCGAGCGTCTTCCACACGACGCCGCCCCAGCCCGCCTTGAAGGCGCGCACCACGTTGGTCAGCCGGTCGGTCGGGGGCGCGGAGGCGAGCCAGAACGGGTTGGGCGAGCTGATCCCGAGGAAGCTCGTGCGCAGGTCGACCATCGCGTTCAAGCTCCTGCCTTGAGGCCGACGAGGCCCGCGGCCGACGTCGCGAGCGCGGACGCTGCGTGGGCCGCGGCCGCGATGGGACCGTCGTGAGGCGCGCCGGCCTGGTCGGCCAGGAAGCGGTCGATCGACAGCGCCGCCTGCTTGCCGTCCTCCACGGCCGCGACCGTGAGGTCCTGGCCGCCCGCCACGCAATCGCCGCCCGCCCAGACGCCGGGGAGCGAAGTGCGGCGTTCGGCGTCGACGGCGATCCGGCCGTCGGTCAGGGCCAGCGTGCCATCGCCCAGCGGCGCGCCCACGAAGGTCTGGCCGATGGCGACCAGCACCATGTCGGCGGGAATCGAGACCGTCTCGGCCGTGGCATTGGCGGCGTCGTCCGGCCGCCGCTGCGCGAAGCGCGCCGCCGTCACGCGGCCGCCGCTCACCTCGAAGCCCGTGGGCGACGCCCAGTGGCGGATCGTCACGCCGCTCTTGAGCGCGAGGTGCTGCTCGTAGAGGCTCGCCTTCATGTGTTCGGAGCCGCGACGGTAGACCATGGTGACCTCCTCGGCCCCGAGCTTCTTGGCCTGGACCGCGGCGTCCACCGCCGTCATGCCGCCGCCGATCACCACCACGCGGCGGCCCACCGGCAGGGTCGCCTTGTCGGCCGCCTGCCGCAGCGCCTCGATGTAGCCGACGGCATCCACCACGTGGACCGCCTCGTCCATGCCGGCCAGCGTGTTGAATCCCGCGAGGCCGAGCCCGAGGAAGATGGCATCGAACTCGGCCTGGAGGCCCTTGAGGTCGAAGTCCCGGCCGAGCACCTGACCGCCGCGCACCTCGATGCCGCCGACCGACAGCACGAAATCCACCTCGTCCTGCGCGAAGCCGCCCACCGTCTTGTAGGCCGCGATGCCGTATTCGTTGAGGCCGCCGAGCTTGGGTTTGGCATCGAACAGCGTCACGGAATGACCGAGCGTGCTGAGCCGGTGCGCGCAGGACAGGCCCGCGGGGCCGGCGCCCACCACCGCCACCTTGCGACCGGTTTCCGCCCCCCGCGGGAACGGCTGCTCGCCCGTCTTCATCACCGCATCCGTGGCGTAGCGCTGCAGCAGCCCGATGTGGACGGGCTTGCCCTCGGCGTGCTCGCGCACGCAGGCCTCCTCGCACAGGGTCTCGACCGGGCAGACGCGGGCGCACATCCCGCCCAGGATGTTGGCCGAGAGTATAGTCTCCCCCGCCCCGAGCGGGTTGTCGGCCGCGATCTGCCGGATGAAGAGCGGGATGTCGATGCCGGTCGGGCAGGCCGCCTGGCAGGGCGCGTCGTAGCAGAAATAGCACCGGTCGGCGGCGACGAGGGCCTCGTGGCGGGTGAAGGGTGGCGTCAGGTCGGCGAAGTTGAGGGCGTATTGTTCCGGGCTGAGCCGCCCGCCCGCGACATTCTGCGATCCCTGATCCACGCGACCCGTCTCCGCTCGATTTCAAGTCGAGGGTTTCAGCGCCGTCCGGGCTTGTCAATAAGCGCTCTAAACTGCCGGGAGCCACAAACTCGACCCAGCGCGGCCCCATAGACGGACGAGGACAGCGCGGCCGCGGCCGCTTTCGAGGACACGTGGATCTGCCGCAGATGAACCTTTGGGGTGGGTCCAGGGCCCAGCAGGCGCGCCTCATCAGCGGCCTCGTGCTGTTCGCCTTCGCGGGCACGCATTTCGTCAACCACGCGCTCGGTCTGGTCAGCCTCGACGCTGCCTTGGCGGTCGACGCGTGGCGGCTGGTCGTCATCCGCTCCCTCCCGGGGACGGTGATCCTAGTGGCAGCCGTGGCCGTGCACGTGGTCCTCGCGGCTTGGCGCGTCGTGCGGCGGCGGACGTTTCGCCTGCCCGTCCGCGAGTGGCTGCAGATCGCGCTGGGGTTCGCGATCCCCATCCTGCTGCTCCCCCATATCATCAATACGCGGCTCGCCGATTCCCTCGGGCTGCACCGGACTTACACGACCGAGGTCGGTCGCATCTGGATGACGGCGTTCCTCGACCAGAGCGTCCTGCTGCTGATCGTGTGGGTGCACGGCTGCATCGGCCTGCACTATTGGCTGCGGTCCTCGTCCTGGTACGACAGGCTCGCCCCGGTGCTGCTCGGCGTCGCCGTGCTGATCCCCTTCGCGGCGGTCGCGGGCGCGAGCGTGCAGGGCCGCGCCGTGCCGCACGACGGGTCGCTTCCACCCCAAAACATCGCCGCGCATCTCGCCGAGGCGACCGACCGGTCGAGGGAGGTCTACGGGATTCTCCTCGGCCTGGTGCTGGCCCTGGTCGCGCTGCAGGCGTTCCGCTCGCGTCGGGCGCGACGCATTCCGATCCGCTACGCGGGCGGACCGACGGTGCGGACCGAAGCCGGTCCCTCGCTGCTGGAGATCAGTCGCCGGCACGGCATCCCGCACACATCCGTGTGCGGGGGGCGCGGCCGCTGCTCGACCTGCCGGGTGCTGATCCTCGAGGGTACGGCGCCACCGCCCTCGGATGCGGAACTGCGGACCTTGCGGGCGATCGGGGCGGGACCGGACGTGAGGCTCGCCTGCCAGGTCCGGCCCACCCACGCGCTGACCCTGTTTCCGCTGCTCAAGGCCTCGGCCGACCTGCAGGTCCCGCAAGCCGCGGAGGCGTCCGGCGGCGAGCGGGAACTCGCCGTCCTCTTCGTGGACATGCGGGGCTTCACGGCGCTGACCGAGAGCCGCCTGCCCTTCGACATCATCTACATCCTGAACCGGTTCTTCGCGTCGGTCGGCCAACCCATCCACGACGTCGGCGGCTGGATCGCGAACTACGCGGGCGACGGCCTGATCGCCTTGTTCGGCGATGAGACCGGCGCGGCGGCCACCTGTCGCGCCGCGCTCGTCGCCTGCGCCGAGATCGATCGCGCCGCGGCCGACCTCAACCGACGCATGGGGGCGGAACGGCGGCAGCCCACCCGCATCGCCATGGGCCTCCACGTCGGGCTCCACGTCGTCGGGCGCGTCGGCTACGGGACCGGACAGGCGGCCTCCGTGATCGGTTTCGCCATGAACGTCGCAAGCCGTCTCGAGGCGATGGCCAAGGGCGCGAACGTGCAGCTGGCCGTCTCGCGGGTCGTCGCGGAACACGGCGGGCTGGACATCGCCGGTCTGCGGGCCGAGCCCGCGGACGTGCGGGGTCTCAGTGCCCCGATCGAGGTCGTCTTCGTCCCGGCGGCCGTCGACCTGCTGGACCGGCTGAGCAGCTAAGCGGAAGGGGTCGCGGATCGCCGCATGGGCGTCGGCGCGGGGTAGGCGACGGGGGACGCGGCCGATAAGGTCCGCCGAACCGGACGGGGATGGCATATGAGGATAGCGGGCAAGGACTACCGGACGATCTGGCACGACCCGGTCGAAGGCGTCCAAGTCATCGACCAGGCGGTCCTGCCGCACCGGTTTGAGATCAAGACGTTGAGAAACGCCGCCGACGCCGCGACCGCGATCCGCGACATGACGGTGCGCGGCGCCCCGCTGATCGGCGCCGCCGCGGCCTACGGCGTCGCGCTCGCGATGGCCGAGGATTCGAGCACCACCAACCTGGGCGCTGCGACCGACCTGCTGCGCGCCACGCGGCCCACCGCCGTCAACCTGCGCTGGGGCCTGGAGCGCATGCGCCGCCACCTCGAACAGCGTCCCGAGGCGGAGCGGGCGGGAGCGGCCTTTCGCGAGGCGGCCGCCGTGGCGGAGGAGGACGTCGCGGTCTGTTCCGCCATGGGCGAGCACGGCGCGGCGCTCATCCGCGAGGCTTGGGAGCGCCACGGCCGGAGCCGGCCGGTCGAAGTGCTGACCCATTGCAACGCGGGCTGGTTCGCGGCGGTGGATTGGGGAACCGCGCTGAGTCCCGTCTACAAGGCGCACCGGGCCGGCATCCCCGTCCACGTCTGGGTCGACGAGACCCGGCCGCGCAACCAGGGCGCCAGCCTCACCGCCTTCGAGCTCGGTCAGGAAGACGTGCCGCACACGGTCGTGGTCGACAATGTCGGCGGCCACCTGATGCAGCACGGCCGCGTCGACCTCTGCATCGTGGGCACCGACCGCACCACGCGGACGGGCGACGTTTGCAACAAGATCGGCACCTACCTGAAGGCACTGGCCGCGCACGACAACGGCGTGCCTTTCTACGTCGCCCTGCCCTCCTCCACCATCGACTGGCGCATGGCGGACGGGGTGGCCGAGATCCCGATCGAGGAGCGCTCGACGCGCGAGGTCACGCACATGACCGGCGTGACGGAGGCCGGCACTGTTGAGACGGTGCGGATCACGCCCGAGGGCAGCCCGGCACTGAACTACGGGTTCGACGTGACGCCGTCGCGGTTGGTGACGGGGCTGATCACCGAGGCTGGCGTGTGCCCGGCCTCAGAGGCTGGGCTGCTAGGATTATTTCCGCGGCAGGAAGCGGCGTAGGCTTCCGGGTCAGGTTCGACCTTGCCGACCTGCCCTAGCTCCGCTTTCGCTTGTCATACGGGTTCTCTCCCTGCCGCAGCGACAACCTGATCGGCACGCCCGGCAGGTCGAAGGTCTCCCGCAATCCATTGACCAGGAATCGCTGGTAGGACGTCGGCAGCTGCGTGAGCTGGTTGCCGAATAGCACGAAGCTCGGCGGCCGGGCCTTGGGCTGCGTCATGTAGCGCAGCTTGATGCGCCGCCCGCTCACCGCGGGCGGGGGGGTCGCGTCCACCACGGCATTCAGCCAGCGGTTCAGCTTGGCGGTCGCGATGCGCCGGTTCCAGGTTTCGTGGACGCGAATTACCGCTTCCATCAGCTTGTCGAGCCCCTGCCCCGAGAGGCCCGAGACGGGCACGACCGGCGCGCCCCGGACCTGCGGCAGCAGGCGGTCGGCATCCTCGCGGAGTTCGGACAGGCGGGAGCCGCGCGCCTCGATCAGGTCCCACTTGTTGAGGCCGATGACCAGCGCCCGGCCCTCACGCTCGATCAGGTCGGCGATCGTGAGGTCCTGCTTCTCGAACGGGATCGTGGCGTCGAGCAGCACGATCACCACTTCGGCGAACTTCGCGGCGCGGAGCGCGTCGGCCGCCGCGAGTTTCTCGAGCTTGTCGTCGACCCGGGCGCGCTTGCGCAGGCCGGCGGTGTCGAAGATCTTCATGTCGCGGCCGCGCCAGGTGAAATCGAGGCCGATCGCGTCGCGGGTGATGCCGGGCTCCGGACCCGTGAGCAGGCGGTCCTCGCCGAGCAGGCGGTTGAGCAGCGTCGATTTGCCCGCGTTGGGGCGGCCCAGCACCGCGATGTTGAGCGGCTTGGTGGCGTCGAGTTCGGTGCCGTCCTCTTCGTCGTCGAAGTGCGGGCGGGCCCGCGCGTCGTCGTCCGGGTCGACCTCCGGGGCCGTCGCCTCGGGAAGCGCCTGGAGCAGGGCGTCGTAGAGATCTGCCATCCCTTCGCCGTGCTCGGCCGAGAGCGGCACGGGATCACCCAGGCCGAGGTCGAAAGCCTCGAAGGCGCCCGCGTTCCCGGCCCGGCCCTCGGCCTTGTTGGCGACCAGGATCAGCGGTTTGCCGGCGCGCCGCACCAGGCTCGCGAAATGGTGGTCGAGCGGCGTCAGGCCGGTGCGGGCGTCGATCATGAAGACGATCGCGTCCGCGTCGCCCACGGCGGCCTCGGTCTGCGCCCGCATGCGGCCGCTGAGGGTGGCGACGTCGCCTTCTTCCAGGCCCGCCGTATCGATGATCGTGAAGGACAGGTCCCCCAGGCGCGCCGCGCCCTCGCGCCGGTCCCGCGTCACGCCCGGCTGGTCGTCGACGAGCGCGAGCTTCTTGCCCACGAGCCGGTTGAACAGCGACGACTTGCCGACGTTGGGACGGCCGATGATCGCGACCGTGAAGCGGCTCATTTGGGCGGCGCCACGCCGGGCGTGGTGTCGCTGGTGGGCGGTGTCGCGCCGTCCGGAGGCGGCAGCGCGGCGGGCGGGATGGGCTCCGCCTGACCGGCGGTGACGGACGCCGCGGGAGCCGCCGATTCGGGTGCGGGCGGCTGCGAGGACGCTTCAGGCTCGGCGGGCGCGTCGGACGCGGGAGCGAGAGGGGTCGCTTCCGTGGGCAGGGCGGCGGGCGACGGCAGGCTGAGGCCGGGGATGGCGGTCGCGGACGGGGCCGGGGCGGCCGTGACGATCGCGTCGCCGCTGCCGGCCCGCACCAAGCCCATCATGGCTTCGGCCCGTTGACGAAGCTGCGCGGGGGCGGCCGGGTCGGTCTCGATCGCGTCGAGCCAACGCCCGGCCTCCTCACCCTGGTTGGCCTTCAGGGCCGCCACGGCCAGCAGCTCGCGGGCGGAATTGCGCAAGCCGCTATTGGCGTCGGCCAGCGGGGCCAGCCGGGTCTTCAGGTCGGGGTAGGACGTCGAGTCGACGAGCAGCAGGGCCGCGCGCAACCGGGCGAGGCTCCGCAGCGCCGGGTCGACCGAGTTGTCGGCCGCGATGGCGTCGAACAGCTTGGCGCCTTCGGTCGGATCGCTGCGCCCAGTGTCGGACGCGAGGCTGAAGCGTGCCAGCAGGGCGTAGCCGCTGGGTGCATCCTTGGCGAGTCCCGTCAGGACCGACATCGCATCCGCGGTCTTGCCGTCGCGTTGCAGGTTGAGGGCGTCGAGGTAGCGGCCGCCCGCGTCCTGGGCTTTCCGGGTCGCGAAGTAGTCGAAGGCACGCCACCCGCCGACGCCCGCCAGCACGAGCACGACGAGCGCCAGGAGCAGGCCCCAGTAGCGCGCCAGGAACAGCCTGAACTGGTCCTGACGGAACTCCTCGTTAACCTCGCGGATGAAGTCGGTCATGACCTGCCCTGAACTGCCCGGCCGAAGCGCAAGCGCCGCTCGTCCCGACGGGACGAGCGGCAAGGCGGGCCGCATAGCACGGCAACGGGCACGAGGCGAGCCGCGTCGGAGGCCGCAGCAGGACCGTCAGGTCAGTAGAGGCCGCCCGTCCCCGATCCAACCGCGGTTTCCGCCTCGGGTGCGCTGCCGCCGGACTGCCTGGACGACCCCTCCCCGATCACGGCGTAGCTGTCGGGCGGCGCCGTACCGGGCTTGAAGGCCTCGATAATGGCGTCCTTGGCGTTCGAGCGCATGCCCGTGCGGTAGTCGACGGGGATCAGCTTGATGTTGGGCGGGACGCGGAAGGGCACGTCGGGCTTGCCGTTCAGCGCCATCTTCATGAAATCGCGGAACACGGGGGCGGCGTACTGGGCCGCGTAGGCCTTCTCCCCGAGCGACTTCGGCTGGTCGTACCCGAGGTACAGGCCGACCGCGAGGTCGGCGGAATAGCCCACGAACCAGACGTCCTTCGCGTCGTTCGTGGTGCCGGTCTTGCCCGCCAGGTGACGGCCGAGGTCCTTGACGGCCACGCCCGTGCCGCGCGTGATCACCCCTTCCAGAATGGAGGTGATCTGGTAGGCGGTCAGCGAGTCCAGCACCTGCTCGCGCTTGTCGATCAGCTTGGGCTCGGACTGGTCGGTCCACTTGTCGGCGTCGCAGCCCTCGCAGATCCGCTCGTCGTGCCGATAGATCGTGTGGCCCCAGCGGTCCTGGATGCGGTCGATCAGCGTTGGCTTGATGCGCTTGCCGCCGTTGGCGAGCATGGAATAGGCGGTGACCATGCGCAGCACGGTGGTCTCGCCCGCGCCCAGCGACATGGCGAGCACCGGCAGCATGTCGTCGTAGATGCCGAACCGCTTGGCATATTCCACGACCAGCGGCATGCCGATGTCCTTGGCGAGCCGGACGGTCATCAGGTTGCGCGAATGCTCGATGCCGTAGCGCAGGGTATGCGGTCCGGAGCCTTCGTCATCGTCGTTCTCGGGCCGCCACACGCCCTGCCCCGGCCCCTGGTCGATCTCGATGGGCGCGTCCATGACCACGGAGGACGGCGTGTAGCCGTTGTCGAGCGCGGTGGCGTAGACGAAGGGCTTGAAGGACGACCCGGGTTGCCGGAGCGCCTGGGTGGCGCGGTTGAACTCCGACTGGTCGAACGAGAAGCCGCCCACCATGGAGAAGACGCGGCCGGTGTAGGGGTCCATCGCCACCAGGGCGCCGGAGATCTCGGGGACCTGCCGCAGGCGGTACTGGCCGGGCTTGCCGTCCGCCGGCTCGACGTAGACGATGTCGCCGGGCGACAGCAGCGCCCGCATCCGCTTATTGGTCCAGCGGATGCCGTCGAGCGGGAGCTGGCCGAAGGTCCGTTCGGCCGTGACCGCGCCGGCCTTATCGCGGGGCGGCTGCAGGCCGATGCGGGCTCCCGCGTCGTTGGCATCGAGCACGATGGCGAGCCGCCAAGGCGCCACGTCGCCCAGGGCAGGCACTTCGCCGAGCGTCACGCCCCAGTCGGCGCCGAGGTCGACGTGGCGCATCGCGCCGCGCCAACCGCGCGACTCGTCGTAGCGGACGAGCCCGTCCACCAGCGCCCTGCGGGCCATGACCTGCATCTTGGGATCGAGGGTGGTGCGCACCGACAGGCCGCCCTCGTAGAGCTTCTTCTCGCCGTAGCGCTCGCTGAGCTCGCGCCGGACCTCCTCGGCGAAATAGCCGGCCGCGTAGCTGTCGGGCGAGAGCACGCGCGGGTTCACGCCGAGCGGCTCGGCCTTGGCCTTTTCGCCGTCGTCGTGCGGCACGTAGCCGTTCTCGACCATGCGGTCGATCACCCAGTTGCGCCGCGCGAGCGCCGCGTCGCGATGCAGGAAGGGCTGGTAGTTGTTCGGGCCCTTGGGCAGGGCCGCGAGATAGGCGACCTCGGCGACGCTCAGCTCGTGGACGGACTTGTCGAAGTAGTTGAGGGCCGCGGCCGCGACGCCGTAATTGCCGAGGCCGAGATAGATCTCGTTCAGGTAGAGTTCGAGGATCTTCTCCTTCGAATACGCACCCTCGATGCGGAACGAGAGCAGGGCCTCGCGGATCTTGCGTTCGAACGAACGCTCGTTCGTGAGCAGGAAGTTCTTCGCGACCTGCTGGGTGATCGTCGAGGCGCCCTGGACGCGCTTGTTGCCCTGGACGAGCACGAAGAAGGCGCGGCCGACACCTTCGTAGTCGATGCCGTTATGCGTGTAGAAATTCTTGTCTTCGGCCGAGATGAAGGCCTGCTTCACCAACGGCGGGATCGCCGAACTCGGCAG
>CAXTFJ010000128.1:0-13269 GCA_964243405.1 uncultured Lichenihabitans sp.
GAGGTGTACTGCGTAACCGCACCGGTGCCGATCGCGATGGTCGAGTCACCCAGCTCGTAGTGGAGGTATTCCGCCCGCACCGTCACGGCGCTCGACTTGAAGAAGTTGAGGAAGCTCAGGAAGCTGTTGGTGGGCAGCGCGTATTCGATACCGCCACCGTAGGTGTAACCGGTCTGCAGACCGCCCTGGCCACCGGTCGCGAACAGGCCGCCGGCCGGGGGCGTGAACACGTTGACGCTGTTCTGCACGTCGCCGTAGGCGAAACCGCCCGTGCCGTAGATCAGGAACTGGTTGAAGGCGTAGCCGACGCGGCCGCGCACGGTGCCCAGGAAGTCGAGGCTGCCGCGATAGCCGACGCCCGTCGTGCCGAAGGTCTGCGTGGCGCGGGTCTCGCCCGGGAAGTAGGCGACACCGATCGCGCGGTCGAGATCGACGTACTCGGCGTCGGCTTCGACACCGACCACAATGCCGTTCCCGGCGCCGAACTGGTAGTTGTAGCCGATCTGACCACCGCCCGTGAACCCGTTGTCGTTGATGCGGGCGTTGGTCTGCGGGACGCCGCCGACGACGGCGTCATTGGAGCGGAAGCGAGTGTCGCCGTCGAAAGCGTAACCCGCGTTCACACCGGCGTAGAAGCCGGTCCAGGTAAACACGGGCAGCGGCGGGACGAACGGCGGGGGCGCGCTGCGCAGCGGCAGGTCAGCCGCGAACGCGGTGCCCGTGAGGGCCAGACCAAGCGCGGCGGCCGAAGCGAGGCGAGAGAAGGTCATAACGGATCCCGTAGTGGTTGCTCGATGGGCGCAACTTACGGCCCTTCCTGCTGAGAACAAGTTAAGATCGGGGAAGGGGTGTTTGAAAGCATCCCATTGTAGCAAAAATGCCTCAATGGGTTAATCACGCGGATTTGATAAGCCGCAGCAGCAACCAACCGTGCCTTAAACTCGCCGCATCACAGACCCACATGGGGCAGTTACTTCTCCGTTACTAAACAGCACTAAATGTTCCTTACGCCTCTTGCGACCGAACGTCACAGCGGTCTGCCGATCGCGGTGCGCAACCTAGGCCGACATGGGACGGGCTCGACCGCCGTACCGAGACGATGAGGAGTTGATCGTTGCGTAAGTTGCCCGCGTAGGATGTCAGCGCAGGAATTGCGCGCTGATCGTCTCGCCGAGTTCGTTGTTGGCGTCGATGAACCCGGTCACGAACTCGTGCAGGCCGTCCTGGAAGATCTGCTTGATGGACGCCCCCTGCAGGGTGGCCAGCATCCGGCGCCCCTGCACTTGGGCGTCGCCTTCGCGGCCGTAGGTCCTGCCCAGCGAGTCGAGGCAGCGGACGATGTTGTCGGCACACGACAGAAGCGAGCGCGGCATCTCGGACCGCAGGATCAGCAGGTCGGCCACGAGCCACGGCTTGATCCCCTCGCGGTACACCCAGTGATAGGCCGTGAGCGCGGAAACGGCGCGCAGCACGGCCGTCCATTGGAAGTAGTCGAGCGACCCGCCGACGGCCTCCGTGTCGGGCAGCAGCACGTGGTACTTGACGTCGAGGATGCGGGCGGTGTTGTCGGCCCGCTCGATAAAGACGCCCAGTCGCGAGAACCAGTAGGACGGGTCGCGCAGCATGGTCCGGTAGACGGCGCCATCGAAGACCAGGACGGTGTGCTTCACGAATTCGAGGAAGCGCGTCACCTGTTCGCGCGCGCCGTCGTTGGACGCCGGGCGCGCGCCCTCGAAGCGCTTCAACTCCAGCCACGCGCCGTTCATCGCGTCCCACATCTCGGCCGTGAGCGCCGTGCGCACCGCTCGGCCGTTGGAGCGGGCCGCCTCGATGCAGTTGCGGATGGAGGAGGGGTTGTCATCGTCGAAGATCAGGAAGTCGGCCACCTGGTCGGCCTCGACGGTCGCGAACTTGGCGCGGTAGGCGGCGGCGGCCCCCGAGGACTCCAGCGCGCTCACCCACTCGCTCCCCTCCGCGTTATAGGCGGACGGCAGGGTGGCGAGGCGCTGCGCGGCCTCGATCGTGCGGGCCAGGAAGTCGGCGCGCTCCATGTAGCGGGTCAGCCAGAAGATACTGTCGGCCGTGCGCGACAGCAGCGTCGCATTGCGGCGCGGGCGATCGGTCGGCGGCATCGGCCCGGGCGCGGCCCCAAGGTCGCTCATCGGCGGCGTTCCTCGTCCACCACCCAGGTGTCTTTGGTACCCCCGCCCTGGCTGGAGTTCACCACCAGCGATCCCAGTTCCATGGCGACCCGCGTGAGCCCGCCCGGCACGACGCGCACGCCTTTCGCTCCCGTCAGCACGAAGGGGCGAAGGTCGACGTGGCGCCGCTCGATGCCGTTGGCCG
Organism: uncultured Lichenihabitans sp.; assembly: GCA_964243405.1. GTDB lineage: Bacteria > Pseudomonadota > Alphaproteobacteria > Rhizobiales > Beijerinckiaceae > Lichenihabitans. The sequence goes on from CAXTFJ010000128.1 coordinate 2,347, forward strand.
TGGCGGTCGGGCAGGTGGACAGCGCCAGCGTCGGCTGCGCGATGAAGTTGGTCGGGTCGCGCCGCAGCTTGGCCGCGAAGGCGTCGATCTTCTCCCGCGTGGCGTGCGGGCCCACCAGCATGCCGTAGCCGCCCGACCCGTTCACTTCCTTGACGACGAGTTCGGCCAGGTGGTCGAGCACGTAGGCGAGCGAGTCCGGCTCGCGGCAGCGCCAGGTGGGTACATTCTTGAGGAGCGGCTCCTCGCCCGCGTAGAAGCGGATGATGTCGGGCATGTAGGAATAGAGCGCCTTGTCGTCGGCGACGCCCGTCCCGACCGCGTTGGCGAGCGTCACCGATCCGGCCCGGTAGGCCCCCATCAGGCCCGGCACGCCCAGCGAGCTGTCGGGGCGGAAAGCGCGGGGGTCGAGGAAATCGTCGTCGATGCGCCGGTAGATCACGTCGACGCGCTTCGGACCTTCCGTGGTCCGCATGAAGACGACATCGTCCTCCACGAACAGGTCGCGCCCTTCCACGATCTCGATGCCGAGTTTGTCGGCCAGGAAGGTGTGCTCGTAATAGGCGGAATTGTATTGGCCGGGTGTCAGAAGCACCGCCACGGGGTCGCCGCCGGCCGCGGCCGGCCCCACGCTGCGCAGGGTGTGGAGCAGCAGGTCGGCGTAATTCTCGACCGGCGCCACGCGATGGCTCGCGAACAGTTCGGGAAAGAGCCGCATCATGATCTCGCGGTTTTCCAGCATGTAGGAGACGCCCGAAGGCGTGCGCACATTGTCCTCCAGCACGTAGAATTCGTCCGCATCGATGCGGACGATATCGATGCCCGCGATGTGGACGTAGACGTCGAAGGGGACCTTGAGGCCCGCCATCTCGGGCCGGAAGCAGGGATTGCGGTCAACCAGGTCCGCGGGCACGACACCGGCGCGAAAAATCTCGCGCGGCCCGTACACGTCGGCGAGGAAGCGGTTCAAAGCCTTCACGCGCTGCACGAGCCCGGCCTCGATGCGCGCCCACTCGGACTGCGCGATCAGGCGGGGCACGATGTCGAAGGGGATCAGCCGCTCCTGCGCCTCCTTCTCGCCGTAGACCGCGAAGGTGATGCCGATGCGACGGAACATCAGGTCCGCCTGCGCGCGCCGCGCGTCGAGAACGTCCGGCTTGGCCTTGGCGAGCCAGTGCGACAGGCGGTCGTAGACCGCGCGCGGCTGCCCGTCGGAAAGGGTCATCTCATCGAAGCACTGGCCGGGATCAGGCACGACGGACACCTCCGAAAGGTCGAGCAGGCTCGAGAGAACGACGCAAGGCACGTGCCATGCGGCACAATCGACCTCAATCAAGCGTTAAGCCCCCGCGGCGGTTTCACGATCCGCGCCGGGGAGGTCGACGAAACTCGTGACGCAGGCCGCACGATCGAGCGCGAGCGATTTGCCCGGCCACTCGGGACCCGGCGAGACCGGCAACGCGGGATCGGAAACCGCCCGGTTCTGGCTCGGGCTGCCAGCCTTCGCGCGGTTCGGCGGCATCATGGACCAGGCCGCCTTCACGCCGCTTCCGGACGACTGGACGGTGGGCATCGCCGATGTGGAAGCCTCGACCTCGGCGATCACGGCCGGTCACTACAAGCGGGTCAACACGGCGGGAGCTTCGGTGATCTCGGCCGTGTCGAACGCCCTCGGGCACCTCGACTTCCCGTTCCTGTTCAGCGGCGACGGCGCGAGTTTCGCGGTCGGACCGGACGAGCGCGGCGCGGCCACCGAAGCGCTGGCCGCGACGGTCGCCTGGGTCGGCGCGGAACTGGAGCTGCCCCTGCGCGGCGCGACGCTGCCGGTCGGCGAGATCCGCGCGTCCGGGTCCGACGTGCGGGTCGCGCGGTTCGCGGCCTCTCCCAACGCGAGCTACGCGATGTTCGCGGGCGGTGGCCTCGCCTGGGCGGAGGCCAGGATGAAGGCCGGCACGCTTGCCGCGACGCCGGCCCCACCGGGCGCGCGGCCCGACCTCACGGGCCTGTCCTGCCGTTTCCATGTGCACCGGGCGAAGCACGGCATCATCCTGTCGGTGATGGTTCGCCCGAGCCGCGAGGCCGACGATCCGGCCTTCGCGACGGTGATCGGCGACGTGCTGGCGATGGCGGATGCCGCGCCGGACGGGGGGCGGCCCCTGCCCCGCTTCGAACCTCGCGCCGCGCTCGGGTTGGAGGCCAACCGCGTGCAAGGACGGCTGCATCGCAAGCCTGGCGAGAGTCGGGCGGCCAGCACGGTGCGGGCGCTAACGGGAAGCGCCGCGGTGGCGGTGATCTTCGGCACGGGCGCGAGCGTGGGGGCCTTCTCGGCCAAACGCTACATCCGCCACCTCGTCGAGAATTCGGACTTCCGCAAATACGACGACGGCCTGCTCCTGACGCTCGACTGCAGCGCCGCGCTGGCCGACGGCATCGAGGACCGGCTCCGCCGCGCGGAAGCCGAGGGTGTGGCGCGCTACGGCCTGCATCGCCAGGAGGCCGCGACCGTCACCTGCGTGGTCCCCTCGGCGACGCGGCCCAACCACGTCCACTTCATCGACGGGGCCTCGGGCGGCTACGCGTTCGCGGCGCGCGCCTTCAAGCCGCAACCCGTCGCGCCGGAGGGGTCATGACCGCAGCTGCGGTCGCGAAACGCCGCCGGGGAAAATTCCCTCGCGCACTAGCGCGGGTGAAGACGGTATGACATCGTTAACCGGCACGCCCCGTGCGGAGGCCGCCATGCCGCCAGAGCCTGTGCCGACCGGTCCGAAGCCGGACATCCTGCAGGTGGACGACCTGAGGGTGTCGTTCACGCTCCATGAGCGCTCTGTGGAAGTGGTTCGCGGCGTATCCTTCCGCGTGCCCGCTGGCAAGACCGTGGCCCTCGTGGGCGAGTCGGGCTCGGGCAAGACGGTGATCTCGCAGTCCATCATGGGCATCCTGCCCAAGGCGGGCCGGGTGTCGGGCGGCAGCATCGTGTTCAACGATCCCGCCAAGCCTCACCAGCCGCCCATCGACATCGCGGCGATGCAGCGCGACGGCCGGAGCATCCGGTCGCTGCGCGGCGGCCGCATCGGCATGATCTTCCAGGAGCCGATGTCGTCGCTGTCGCCGGTGCACACGATCGGCAACCAGATCGAGGAGGCCCTGCGGCTGCACCGTCCCGTGGCGCACGGCGAGGCCCGCGAGATCACCGAGCAGATGCTGGCGCTCGTCGGCTTCAAGAAGCCAAAGACCGCCTACCGCAACTACGCGTTCGAGCTCTCGGGCGGCCTGCGCCAGCGCGCCATGCTCGCCATGGCGCTGATCTGCCACCCCGCCCTGCTGATCGCGGACGAGCCCACGACCGCGCTCGACGTCACGATCCAGGCGCAGGTCCTGAGCGTCATGCGCGACCTGCAGGGCGAACTCGGGATGGCGATCCTGCTCATCCCCCACGACCTCGGCGTCGTAGCCAACATGGCCGACGAGGTGGTGGTGGTCTACCACGGCGAGGTCATGGAATCGGGTCGGGTCGACGACATCTTCCGCCGCCCCCGCCATCCCTATCTGAAAGCCTTGCTCAAGGCGGTGCCGCATGTCGACGGCGACCCGAGCCAGCGGCTGGTGGCGTTGCGCAACGCCGACGAGAATATCGCGCCCCTCGTCGCGTCCCGCGAAACGCGACCCGAAACCGCGCCCAACCAGCCGCTGCTCAGCGTCAAAGGTCTGCGCAAGACCTACAAGATCAAGGGCAAGGGGTGGCTCCACCCGTCCCGCGAAACGCTGACCGCGGTCGACGACGTGAGCTTCGACATCGTCCGGGGCGAGTGTCTGGGTCTGGTGGGCGAGAGCGGCTGCGGCAAGACCAGCGTGTCCAAGCTGATCATGCGGGCGCTGAAGGCGGACGGCGGCAGCGTGACGTTTAACGACGGTGGCACGTCGACCGACGTGCTGGCCCTGCGTGGCAAGGAGGAGCGCGCGTTCCGCCGCCGGATCCAGATGATCTTCCAGGACCCGGTCAGTTCGCTATCGCCGCGCATGACGGTGCTGAACATCCTGCGCGAGCCCCTGGAGATCCACGGCATCGGGGACGACGCCGCGCAGGTGGAGCGCGTGGGCCAGCTGATGAGCGCGGTGGGGCTCGATCGCCGTTTCCTCAACCGCTACCCGCACAGCTTCTCGGGCGGCCAGCGCCAGCGCATCGGCATCGCCCGCGCGCTGGCGCTCAATCCCGACCTGATCATCTGCGACGAGCCCGTGTCGGCGCTCGACGTCTCCGTGCAGGCGCAAGTCCTGAACCTGCTGAAGGATCTGCAGAAGGGCTTGGGCCTCACCTACCTCTTCATCTCGCACAACCTCGCCGTGATGAACTACGTGGCCGACCGCATCGCGGTGCTGGCCCACGGCCGCATCGTGGAGATCGCGCCCCGCGCGACCCTGTTCCGCGAGCCCGTCCACCCCTACACCAGGTCGCTGCTCGCCGCCGTTCCCGTGCCCGACCTCGACCACCGGCTCGATTTCCGCCTGCTCGCGGGCAAGAGCGCTTCGAACCCAGAGCGCTGGGGCGCGGCCTTCCGCGACGAGGGCCGGCCGGACTCGCTCAAGCCGATCGACCTCGGCCAAGGCCACCTCGTCCTGGCGCGCCCGGAGGCGAACGTGCGGGAGCTCGCCGCGTGAGGTCCGGCCTCGCCGCCGGTCTGGCAAGTCTGCTGATTGGACTGACGCTGGCCCTCGGCGGCGGCGCGGGCTACGCGGCGCCGATCGTAGCCCAGGAAACGCCGCTGTTCGCTCCGGCCGTGGCGGCCGGCAACATGCCGCCCGTCGCGCAGCGGCTGCCGACCTACCCCCGCATCGTGGACCTGCCCAGCCTGGGGCGGGAAACCGGCCAATCGGGCGGCACGTGGCGCATGCTGATGGGCGACCAGCGCGACCTGCGCATGATGACCATCTATTCCTACGCGCGCCTGGTGGTATTCGACGAGGAACTGCACGTCATCCCCGACATCCTGCAGAGCCTGGAGGTGGTCGAGGACAAGGTGTTCACGCTCCACTTGCGCGAGGGGCACAAGTGGTCCGACGGGGAACCGTTCACGGCGGAGGACTTCCGCTACTGGTGGGAGGACGTCGCCAACGACCACGACCTGTCGCCGTCCGGCCCCAACGCGTCCCTGCTGGTGCGCGGCAAGCCGCCCCGCTTCGAAGTGCTCGACGCCACAACGGTCCGCTATTCCTGGGACGAGCCCAACCCGGCCTTCCTGCCCGCGCTCGCCGGGGCGCAGCCGGTCTACATCTACATGCCGGCTCACTACCTGAAGCAGTTCAACCGACGTTTCGCCGACAAGGACTCGCTCGCGGCGCGGGTCAAGAAGGCCCACGTCATGGATTGGGCCTCGCTGCACGAGCGCATGTCGCGCCAGTACCGCCCCGAGAACCCGGACCTGCCGACGCTGGAGCCCTGGCGCAACACCACCAAGCCGCCCGCCGAGGAATTCGTCTTCGAGCGCAACCCCTACTTCCACCGCATCGACCAGGCGGGGCACCAGCTGCCCTACATCGACCATATCCGCATGGCGCTCGGCACCGCGAGCCTCGTGCCCGCCAAGACCGCGAGCGGCGACGCCACGCTGCAGGCGCGCTATCTCGGCTTCGAGGACTACACGTTCCTCAAAGGCAACGAGGCGGTGAACCACTACCACGTGCGCCTGTGGGAACAGAGTTTCGGGTCGTACGCGGCGCTGATGCCCAATCTCAACGCGAGCGATCCCGTCTGGCGAGGCCTCCTGCGCGACGTACGGGTCCGCCGGGCCCTGTCGCTCGGCATCAACCGCCACGACATCAATCAGGCCCTGTTCTTCGGCCTCGCGCGCGAGAGCGGCAATACCGTGCTGCCGCAGAGTCCCCTTTTCAAGCCCGAGTACGCGACGGCCTGGTGCACCTTCGACCCCGACAAGGCCAATGCGCTGCTCGACGAGGCGGGCCTGGGTAAGCGCGACGCCGACGGCACGCGGCTGCTGCCCGACGGGCGGCGGGCCGAGATCGTGGTCGAAACCCCGACCGAGAACACCAGCTTCACCGACATCCTGGAACTGGTGCAGGACGACTGGGCGAAACTCGGCATCCGCGCCTTCCCCCATCCGGCGGGGCGCGACCTGTTCCGGCAGCATATCCTGAGCGGCCAGACCGTGATGGCGATCTCGGATGGGATCGATAACGGGGCCCCTTCGGACTCCATCGAGCCGGACGACCTCGCGCCGACCCGCCAGTCGCAGTTCCAATGGTCGCGCTGGGGCCAGTATTTCGAGTCGGACGGCCACGAGGGAGACGCGGTCGACCTGCCGGAAGCGGTCCAGCTCGTGGACCTCTACCGGCAGTGGCGTCGGTCGACCGGCTCGGCGGAGCGCGAAGCGGTCTGGACGAAGATGCTGGCCATCAACGCCGACCAGGTCTTCACCATCGGCGTCGTCAACGGCACCCAGCAGCCGGTGGTCATCAAGGACGTCATGCGCAACGTGCCGGAAAAGGGCCTGTTCGGCTTCGAGCCGAGCGCCTATTTCGGGATCTACATGCCCGACACCTTCTGGATCGCCGACGCGCAGCCGGGGGGCTGACTGACCGATGTTGGGCTACCTGATCCGACGCGTCCTGATCATGATCCCCACGCTGGTGGTGACCAGCGCGATCATCTTCACCGTCATGTCGCTGTCGCCCAGCGACTACTTCTCCAACTACGTGGCCGAGCTCGAAGCGCAGGGGGAGAAGGCGGACACGGGCCGCATCGAGTTCATGAAGAAGGAGTACGGCCTGGATAAGCCACCGATCCAGCGCTACCTCGCCTGGGTCGGCGGCATGGTGGTTGGCGATTTCGGCTACTCGTTCGAGTACCAGATGCCCGTGCGCGACGTGGTGGGCGATCGCGTCCGGCTCAGCATGATCCTGGCGTTTTCCACCATCGTGTTCACGTGGCTGGTGGCCTTTCCCATCGGCATCTCCTCGGCCACGCACCAGTACAGCTGGACCGACTACGGGCTGACCACGATCGGCCTGCTGGGGCTCGCGATCCCGCACTTCCTCTTGGCGTTGGTGTTCCTGTACTTCGCCAACATCTGGTTCGGCCTGTCGATCGGCGGATTGATGGACCCGCGCTACTTCAACCAGCCGATGAGCTGGGCCAAGTTCGAGTCCGTGGTGGCCCACCTGTGGATTCCGGTGATCATCATCGGCGCGGCGGGCACGGGCAGCATGATCCGCACCATCCGCGCCAACCTGCTCGAGGAGTTGCAGAAGCAGTACGTCACGACCGCCCGCGCCAAGGGGCTTCACCCGTTCCGCGCGCTGATCAAATATCCCCTGCGGCTCGCCATGAACTTCTTCATTTCCGACATCGGCTCCATCCTGCCCTCCATCGTGTCGGGCGCGGAGCTGGTCGCGATCGTGCTCTCGCTGCAGACCACCGGGCCCATCCTGGTCCACGCGCTGCAGAGCCAGGATACGTTCCTGGCGGGCTCGTTCCTGATGTTCCTCGCCACCCTGACCATCATGGGCGTGCTCGTCTCCGATCTGGCGCTGGCCCTGCTCGACCCGCGCGTCCGCCTCATGGGAGGAGCCACACGATGAACGCCCTCTTCCCCCAGCCAGGGGCTCCCCTCGCCCACACCGCGTCGGACGCGCCTTTCGACCCGCGCTCGGTGTCCAAGCTCAGCCCCGCCCAGGAGCGCATCTACCTCGCTTCCCAATGGCAGCTGATGCGCTGGAAGTTCGTGCGCCACCGCATGGCGGTGGTGTCGGTCATCCTGCTCGCGATCCTCTACGGCACCATTCCTTTCACGGAGTTCCTGGCGCCCTACGCGGGCGGCACGCGCCACACCGATTTCATCCACGCGCCGCCGCAGGCCATCCACCTGTTCGCGGACGGCGGCGTGTCGCGGCCCTTCGTCTACGGGTCGAGCTACAAGCTCAACATGCAGATGCTGAAGCGCGACTACGTGGTCGACCGGAGCAGGATCGAGCCGCTCCAGTTCTTCTGCCACGGCGACCCCTACCGCTTCTGGGGGTTGGTGCCGGGCGACGTCCACCTGTTCTGCCCCGCGCCGGGCGGCACGCTGTTCCTGCTGGGCAGCGACCGCCTCGGGCGCGACGTGCTGTCCCGCATCCTCTACGGCGCGCGCGTGTCGCTCACGGTGGGGCTGATCGGCATCTCGATCAGCTTCTGCCTGGGGCTGATCATCGGCGGGTTGGCGGGCTATTACGGCGGCTGGTTCGACCTCCTGAGCCAGCGCGCCATCGAGATCGTGCATTCCATCCCGCACATCCCGCTGTGGCTCGCGCTGGCCGCCATCCTGCCGCTGACCTGGAGCCCCATCCTGGTCTATTTCGGCATCACGGTGATCCTCGGTCTGATGGACTGGACGGGGCTGGCGCGCGCGGTGCGCGCCAAGCTGCTCGCCCTCCGGGAAGAGGACTACGTGCTCGCCGCCCGCCTGATGGGCGCACGCACGCCCCGCATCATCGCCTACCACCTGCTGCCCGGCTTCATCAGCCACCTGATCGCCTCGGCCACGATCACCATCCCCTCGATGATCCTGGGCGAAACGGCGCTGAGCTTCCTGGGGCTCGGCCTGCGTCCCCCCATCGTGTCCTGGGGCGTGATGCTGAACGAGGCGCAGAACATCAACGTCGTGGTCCTCTATCCCTGGCTGATGTTCCCCGTCGTACCGGTCATCCTCGTCATCCTCGCCTTCAACTTCCTGGGCGACGGGTTGCGCGACGCGGCCGATCCCTACAACGCCTGATCCCATTCCTTGCGGATCGGCTTCTACGCGCCGCTGAAAGCGCCCGACCACCCCGTTCCTTCCGGCGACCGGCAGGTCGCGCGCCTGCTGATCGAGGCGCTGCGCCACGCCGGGCACACGGTCGAGGTGATCTCGACGTTCCGGAGCTTCCTGTCCGCGCCCGAGCCAGCCGCAGCCGCCGCGCGGGCGGAGGGCGCACGGGCCGAGGTGGACCGGATCGCCTCCACCTGGACACGGGACGGCTCCGCGCCCGACCTGCTGTTCGCCTACCATCCCTACTACAAGGCCCCGGACCTTGTGGCCATGACGCTCGCGGCACGGTTCGACCGCCCCTACGCGACCGCGGAAGCCTCGCACGCCCCCAAACGCGCGGCCGGACCTTGGGCGGAAGACCACGCCGCGACCGAGCGCGCGCTGCGGAGCGCCGCGGTCCACTTCTGCTTCACCGGCAACGATTGGCGAAGCCTCTCCGCGGTGGTGGACGCAACGCGGCTGGTCGATTTGCCCCCCTTCATCGACGCAAGCCGTTTCACGACCCGGACGGCGCCACGCCGTGCCGAGAAGCGGATCGACCTCGCGACCGTGGCCATGATGCGATCCGGTGCGAAGGCCGCGAGCTACGCGCTGCTCGCCTCCGCCCTGGGCCGCCTGCGCGACCGGCCATGGCGGCTCACGGTCGCGGGCGACGGCCCCGCCCGGCCCGCCATCGAACGGGTGTTCGCGGAGCTGCCCGCGGACCGGATTGTCTGGCGCGGCCAGCTCGACGCGGAGGCCGTGGCCGATCTCCTGCGCGGCGCCGACCTGTTCGCCTGGCCGGGCCTGAACGAGGCCTTCGGGTTGAGCTACCTCGAGGCCCAGGCCTGCGGCGTGCCGGTCGTCGCGGTCACGGGCGAGGGCACGCCGAGCGTGATCCATCACGGGCGGACGGGACTGCTCACAGCCGCCTCCCCTGTGGATTACGCGGACGCGCTGGACCGGCTGATGCGGGATGACGACCTGCGCGACAGGTTGGGAGCCGAGGCGGCCCGCTTCGTCCACGGCGAGCGCACGGTGGCGAAGGCCGCGGCCGTGCTGGATGCGGGCCTGCGCGGGGCCGCGGCGGCGTGACGGATGCGTGCTGGCTCGCGCTCGATGACGCCCTCGCGCGCGCGGCCGACGACGCGGGCCGCGCGACGCGCTTCTGGCTGCGCGACGACGACGCGGTGGCGGTCACTCCCGCGCTGGAAAGATTGGCGGGGCTTTGCGAGGCGGTCGGACTGCCCGTCCTGCTGGCCGTCATCCCCGCCGACGCGCAACCCGGACTCGCCGCCTGGCTCGCGGACCACCCCTCGTTCGAGCCCTGCCAGCACGGCTGGCGCCACGCCAATCACGCCGCCCCCGGCGAGCGGGCCTGTGAACTCGGCGGCGCCCGGCCGGACGAGGCGGTGCTGGCGGAGCTCGCGCGCGGGCGGGAGCGGTTGCACGAGCTCCTCGGCGCGCGGGTTCGGCCCGTGCTGGTGCCGCCCTGGAACCGCATCCGCCCGAGCCTCGTGCCGCACCTTCGCGCGGCGGGCAATTACGCCGCGGTATCCGCTTTCGGACCTTCGTCCGAACCGTTCACACTGAATTGCCACCTCGACGTCATCGATTGGCGCAACGGTCGCCGGGGGCGGCCCGCGGCGGACCTGTGCCGCAAGCTGCTGGGCCTGATCGCGCAGGCGCGCGAAACGGGCGGCCTGATCGGCCTGCTCACCCATCACCTGGCCCACGACGAGGCCGCGTGGCATTTCCTGCAAACCTTCTTCGACCGAATGCGCGAGCGGTCCGACGTGACCTTCGCGTCGGGGCCAGATCAACTCGCCTGATCCCGCCCGCGGAGAGCAGCGGCGCGTTCGGGGCGGGACCTCGGTCGCTAGGTCGCGCGGCGCCTCTTGCGGACACGAGCCGATCGTTCGCCTTGTCGGAGTTACGAATCCCGCATCGAAAGCGTCCGACGCCACGGGTCAGCAATGGTCTTTATTCCCCATCTTGAAACCGAGCGACTTCGATTGCGTCCGTACAAGGTCGAGGACTTCACCGCGTACGCGGTGATGTGGACCGAACCGTCCGTCGTGCATTTCATCGGCGGCTCACCCTTCTCGCGTGAGGCTGCGTGGGCCCGTTTCCTGCGCCAGATCGG
>CAXTFJ010000129.1:0-2724 GCA_964243405.1 uncultured Lichenihabitans sp.
GATGCCGGGTGCGCGTTCGAAGGCGCACGACAAGGGGCCGACGTTCGTCGCCTCGACGCGCCGTAACGGGCCACACGTCTGCAAACCCGCAGTCCGCCACCCGTGCACACTTAGCGGATCCGGCGATGAATGAGGGTCATGTCCGGGCCAAAGCTGTCGGCGTCGCCGGACGGCAGGACCGGCAATACTTAATCCGCTCCCGCGCCGCTTAACCGAAGCAGAGCGACGTGATGGCGGGTGCGACGCAGGCCGTGAGCAGCGCGTTGAGCGCGAGGCCCGAGGCCGCGAAGGCCGCCGCTAGCTCGTCCAACGCCGCCACCTGCGCAGCCGCGATGCCGCCGCCCGCGACACCCGCCGCCAGCCCCTGCGCCTGCGGGTCAGAGACTCGCAGGAGGCGAAGCAGCTGCGGGCCGACCGTCGCGGCCACGATGCCGCTCGAGATCGCAAGGGCCGCCGACAGCGACGGAAGTCCGCCGATCTGTTCCGACACCGCCATAGCGACCGGCGTCGTGACGGATTTGGGCATCATGGATAAGGCTAACACCTGCGATCCGCCCAGCCCCCGCGCGAGGCCGATGCCGCTCCCCATCGCGGTCAACGATCCCGCGAGCAGGGCCGGACCGGCCGCGAGCAGGCTGGTGCGAAGGTGGCGCAGGTTGCGCGCGAGCGGGACCGCGAGGGCGACCGTGGCCGGGCCGAGCAGGAAGCTGATGAACCGGGATCCTGCCGCATAGGTGTCGTATGGCGTTCCGGTGGCGAGAAGCAGCGCGATCACGAGCGCGGTCGCAATCAGAACCGGGTTGAGCAAGGGGCTGTCGCCCAGAACGCGCTGCCCTTCGCGCGCCACAACGTAGGCCAGCAGCGTCGTGGTCAGCCACAGGAGCGGGGTCGACGAGACCGCCTTCCAGGCGGCGGGCACGATCCCGATCACCTTCGGACCTCGGCTTCGGGGAGCGCCGGGATATCGGATCGCGTGCCCGCCGTCCGACTCAACCCGCGCATCACGAGCGCCGTCACCGCGAGCGCGAGCACGGTCGATCCGGCCATGCCGCCCAGCATCGGTGCCCACTCGCGCCGCAGAAGGTCCGTCTGGGTCATCAGTCCCACGCCGGCCGGCACGAACAGCAGGCCCATGGATCGGAGCAGCGTCCCGGCCGCGTGGTCCAGGCTAGACGGTCCGGCCGTTTCCGCGCCGTCGCCCCGCCAGGCGAGCGCGACCGTCAAGACGAGCATGCCCGCGACAGCGCCCGGCACGGGCAGGTGCAGGAGGAGGCGCAAGGCCTCGCCGAGCAGCTGGAAGCCGAGCAGGATCAGAAAGGCGGCGATCATGGTAGCCTCAGAATATGGGTTGCGCCGGACTTGGCGGCACGGGCCGATGGCCGGTGTCCCCGCGACAATGCGGTTGCGCTCGGTCAGTCGGAACGCCCCATCGTCGCAAAGGACCTTTGCGGAAAGGGACAGGGTGGCCGGATGGACTACGTGGCGGCCATGCGTGCCTTCGTGCAAGCGGTCGATCTCGGCAGCTTCTCGCGCGCAGCGGCGAAGGGCGGCGTCAAGGTTTCGACGGTGTCCCGCCACGTCGGCGCGCTGGAATCGGATCTCGGTGTTGCGCTGCTGAACCGCTCGACGAGAGGCTTGGCGCTCACGGAGGCGGGTGCAGCTTTCTACGAGCGGTCGGTCGAGGTGCTGGCGGGGCTCGACGCGGCGCGGGCCGAGACGGCCTTGCTGAATGCCACGCCGCGGGGCACGCTGCGCCTCAATATTCCGGCCGCCTTCGGGCGGCGTCACGTCATCCCCCACCTTGCGGCCTTCAGATCGGCCCACCCGCTTGTGCGGCTCGACGTCACGCTGACCGACGCGACGGTGAACCTGATCGAGAGCGGCACTGACGTGGCGGTCCGCATCGGGGCGCTGGCCGATTCCGCGCTGGTCGCGAGGCGGCTCGCGTCCCAGCGCAGGATGCTGGTCGCGAGTCCACGATACCTCGCCGGGCGCGGAACTCCCGAGGCGCCGAACGCTCTGGCGGGGCACGAGTGTCTGACGCTGGCGCTCCAGCCCAAGGACGCGTGGTACGCGACAAGGGCAGCGGCGGGGTCCGCCCGCGAGATCCCCGTCCGGGGAGGTTTCCGGGCCAACGATTCCGAGGCGCTACTGCAGGCGGTGCTGGACGGGATGGGTGTGGCCCTGCTGCCGACTTGGCTCCTGGGCGAGGCGTTGCGCGCCGGAACGCTGCTGCCACTCCTTCCCGATTGGACCTGGTCGATCGCTCCGGGGCCGGAACGGGCGATCTGGGGCGTCTACGCCCCCAAGCAGACGGTATCGCCGAAGGTCCGGGCCTTCCTCGACTTCATCGCCGAGCGGTTCGGGAGGCCGCCCTACTGGGACCGCGACCGACCCGCCGGTCCGGATGTCGCGTAGCCGCCGCCTCGAGCGTGGATGTTAGCCGTGATGCAGCGACCCGAGGTCTTGAAACCACCGATCAAAACCCAGTCGAGCCCGGACAGCCGTGCCTTCACGCGGACGATGAAGTCGCCGCGGATCGTCGAACGCCAGGACAGGTACACGAACCGACCTTCGGCCGAACCGCAGGCGAAACGGCCTGAGAAAAGGAGTCGCCCATCGCGTCGGGACCTAGCCCACGTCGAAGTCGAAAACGAAGCTTCCGTCCGCACGCCGAGACCCCGGAACGATCGCGCCCATGTAGTCCCGAAGGCCGAACAGTAG
>CAXTFJ010000129.1:2734-13203 GCA_964243405.1 uncultured Lichenihabitans sp.
ACAGTAGGGATCGCCCATCTTGTTGCTGGCAGGGACATCGTCGCTTCGGACAAGTCGCATCCGCACGTCGGAGAGCACCGCCATTGTCACTTCCACCGGATCAGTCAGCGTCGCCTAGCTCGGCATCGAAATCGCCGCAGCACTCCAGAGTCACCACTTCTTCGCGCGTTCAATAAACGGCTGCGTGGCCTCCATCGCGACCACGTGGCGTTCGGCATCGGCGACATAGTTTTGAAAGAGCGCGGGCGGGTCATTGATGTCGGGGACGGTCACCGAGAAGCCCAATGATGAGCCGCCCAAACACGGCTGATAAGACCTGGCGAATGCTTTCACGGTTCGACGCTTGCATCTGATATAGGTTGGCGGCGTTGCTTTCGGGGACCGAGAACTCTCGCGACATCCGACCTGTAAAGGTGTAAGTGAGGTGAACTGGTCAGGTAACAGGCGAAGTGGCAAACGGCACGGGTTAATTGATGCGGCTTCAGCAATTTATTACGAGATTTCGACGTCGTCGCCCACCTAGGCTGAGCAAACAGGATGAGCTAGTTGCTGAAGGGCAGCCTTTCTCCGATGCAGAAGACATGATTCATCGGCTCGGGATCGCATCGGCTTACATTCTGGCTTCAAAACATGCCCAATCCGAGCGTCAGGGCATTGGTGCCGAGATGTTTCACCCTGGGCATTGGGAGCGCGTAGCGAACTACGCTCGCCTAGTGTTGCGTAACAGAGGTGTTTGAATGCAAAGTCATTTGGGTCGATGGGGCCGCCCGCGGGCCATGGTGCGTGTTGAGGACGCGCGTGGTGGCCTGTCAGAAGTCTCCCGACAGGCCGTTGAGTTAAAGTTTTTGGCGCTTGTGTTTTTGCCGCCCAACCTGTCCGATTGGATCAGCCCACGGCCTTGGTTGCGAGGGCGAGGTAGTGAACGGCGTCGCCCGACTTGACCTGCATCAGCACGGTGAGTCCGTCTTGGCTTGGTCGATGGCCGCGGTGACGTCGGCAGGACGCGATACCGCCTAGCCGCCCGCCGCCAGGATCACGTCGCCGACGGCCAGCCCCTTCTGGGCGGCGGTCCCCTCGGGATCGACTTCGGCCACCGTCACACCGGCCTTGCCGCCGCCCGGCACGGCGGAGGATGGCACCAGCGTCATGCCCAGCGCTGACAGGTGGGCTTCCTCCCCCCTGGCGGCAGGTGAGTCCGCCTTGGCCTGCGGGTCGCCCGGCAGCGTGCCGAGCGTCACCGGGATGGTCGTGGTGGCGCCGTCGCGCCACACGCGGCGGCGCCCATGAACGGACATTGGAGGCCGGCGGATTACGCCGCAGTGTCCGCGACGTTTAACTTCGGCCACGTGGCACGACCGAGCCTCAAACCTCCTCCGCTCATTTCCATTGACCTTCATCCGGCCCGCGATACTGGATCTCCGTTCCAATCATGTCCGATTTTTAACGTCGTATCAGCAGAACTCTTGTGTACGGGCCATCATTGACTCGATGCAACAAAGTACAACGGGAGACTTCGATGAAGACCTACGCAGTTATCGGCACGTCCGCGATCCTCATGATCGCTGGAGCCGTGTCGGCCCAGGCGGCCTCCACGCCCGCCATCCCCGCCGGGGCCGTCGAGCAGAACAGCCAGGCGATGGAGGCCGTCGACCAGGCCGCCGCGCAGCCGATGAACATCCGGCAGCAGATCCAGAGCCAACTCTCGAAGACCGGCTACACGGAGGTGAGCGTCACCCCCGCCTCCTTCCTGGTCCACGCCAAGGACAAGCAGGGTAACCCGGTGGAGATGGTGATCGGCCCCGATTCCTTCACCGAGGTCACGGAAGTCGCCGTCAAGCCCGCCACCGCCCCGGGCGCCACGACCCCGGCCTCCCCGAAGGCTCCGGACGCCACGACCGCGACGCCCCCCGCGCCCAAGCCCTGATCGAGCGCAGCGTCCGGTCCTCCATGACGGGCGCGGCTCCTCCAGACATCGGAACATAGGCTGTCGGCCGAGCCGATGTCGTCCGTCAGGCCAGGGATGCGGTTTCGGCCATCGGCCGTCGCACCACCGCGTCCTTCGGGCCCCGAAGCACCTCGAACACCGTGCGTCCGTCATGCCGCTCGAAGCGGATGTTGAACGTCATGGCGCCGACCCGGAGGTCGCGCACGGTGAGATCCGACATCCACTCGGGAAGAAACGGGTCAACCGACAATTTGCTGTTGGGCGCGTCCGGCTGAAAACCGAGCATGGCTTGCAGCAGCGAGAAGATCGAGCCCGCGGCCCAGCCCTGGGGCACGTTGGCCCCGATATATTGAACGGGGAAGTTCGACCCGTCGCGCTGCGTCCCGGCGTAAAGCTCCGGCATCTGGTCCAGGGCGAAGTAGCCCGCCGCCCGCGTGATCGCTTCCGCGACCGCGCAGGTCTCCTCGTGGAAGCCGTAGCGCTTCAGGCCCTGGGCGATGAAGCCGTTGTCGTGCGGCCAGACCGCGCCCGTCTGGTAGTTGAACGGATTAAAACTCTTGTGGGCGGCCGACAGGGTCCGGATGCCCCAGCCGCTCCATAGGTCCGGCTTCATCAGGCGGTCCGCGACCCGCCGCGCGCGATCCGGCGGCACGATACCCGACCACAGGCATTGGCCGGGGTTGGACGCGACCGAGAAGACCGGCTTCTTGTCGCCGTCGAGCGTGTAGGCGTAGAAGCCCTCGGCCTCGTTCCAGAACGCGTCGTTGAACCGCCCGAACAGTGTCGCGGCCTTGGCGCGAAGCTCCTCGGCGCGCCCGGGATTGCCGAGCGCGTCGTAGACCTGCGCCATGCGCAGCCAGGCGTCGTAGACGTAGCCCTGCAGCTCGCACAGCGCCTTGGGCCCTTTGACCAGGGAGCCGTCGAGGTTCATCACCGCGTCGCCCGAGTCCTTCCAGCCCTGGTTGGCGTAGCCGACCGGCGAGCGGGTCTCGTATTCCTGGAACCCGTCCCCGTCCCGGTCGCCGCAGTGGTCGATCCAGTCGAGGCATCGCTCCGCGGTCGCGAGATGGGTGGTGAGCAGGTCGCGGTCACCGGTCGACATCCAGGCCGCGTGCAGGGTGATCAGGTAGAGCGGGGTGGCGTCCGCGGTCCCGTAATAGGGCGTGTGCGGCACGAGCTTGAAGTGGGCGAGCTCGCCGCGCCGCAACTCGTGGAGGATCTTGCCCGGTTCGGCGTCGCGGTAGTCGTCGCGCTCGGTCGCCTGCCACTTGGCGAGCACCTGCAGGGCGCCGCGGGCGAACTCGGGATGGACGATGGCGGTCTGCAGCGAGATGATCAGGCTGTCGCGCCCGAACAGCGCCACGAACCACGGCAGCCCGGCCGCCGGCACGAAGGCCATGTGGTCGGTGCCCTCGATGGGCAGCCGCAGCGCCGCCATGTCGTCGACCGCCTGCGCGTAGGCCGCCGCGAAGGTCTCGTTCCTCGACTCGACCTTGAGGACGCTGTCCTGCCAGAGCTTCTGCGCCCGCATGCCCTCGGAGCTGAGATAGTCGTCGACGGGCTGCTCGGGCGCCGTGGTCCACCGGTCGCCGTCCGCGAAGGCGTAGAGCAGCGAGGTGTGCCACGCGGCCCCGGGTTCCAGCTCGACCGTGAAGCTCAGGCGCCCGTTCGCGTAGCCCATCGCTGACCCCTGGCCGGAGGCCGTCACGCTGAGGGCGCGGGAGAAGTCCCTGTTGGTGTAGGTCGTGGTCAGCCGTTGGTCGGCGTCGGACCATTCGGTCCTGATCTGCCCGCGGCGGATCACGTTTCTGCCCTTGACCTCGAACAGGTCGGCGAAGTCGCCGCGGATCGCGAGTTCGAGGTTGAAGCACACCGGCTCCGGGCCGTAGTTGGCGACATCGATGTCCTCGCGCAGGCCGCCGTCGATGTGGCGGCCGAGCACGAGGCTGACCGTCCGCTCGGGGATGACGCCCGCAGCCGTGGGAATCGCGGGATTGGTGCAGTAGACCCGGGCCGCGGAGGCCGCCAGAGCGCCCCCGTTGAGCAGCGTCCAGGGCAGGCCGTCGGCGAACAACGCCCAGGAGCTGATGAGGCGCGTGTCGAGGAAGTAGAGCCCCTTGTCGGTCTCGCTCGGGATCTGCCCGTCGGGCTCGCTGACCATGACGGTGTAGCCCTGGTGGACCGCGAGCTGCGGGGGGCCGACCTTGATCTCAAGCGCCATGGCGGTTCTCCAGGTCGTCGGTCGCGGGCAAACGGGGTTTGGTCACCCAACCGTCCAGCACCACCGAACGAGCCCGGGCCATCACTGGGTCCAGGCTGACGCCAGCAGATGTCGACGAGCTGGGGACTCAACACACGCTGTCGGAAATGGATGCCGGGCGATTGCAGGTGGCCGGAGAGAAGCCGGGTGGGACTGTCGCACGCTCAGGAACACTGGGAGCTTGCGTTCGTTGGTCGGCGGCAAACTGGTCGTTCCCGGCCGCCCTTCACCAGGACGACACCGCCATGACCGGCCCGCGGACGCCTTCGCAAGCCGACCGCCCCGGTCAAGCCCAACGCGGGCCACATCCCCGACGCACCCGACCGCCCGATCCTCGCCGGCCGATCCGCCCTTGTGGCTGGCGCCAACTCCGACATCGGCAAGGTCGCGGCGCTCGGGTTTGCCCGCGCCTGCGCGGACGTGGTGGTGAACTCCATCGCCCAGTCCGACGCCGCCGACCCCGTCACGAGCGCGACCCCGTTCGTGGACGGCGGAATAACGCTCGATCCTGGCTTCGGGAGCGGCGGATGAGGCACGGCATCATCATCGGGCGGCACTGCCCGTGCGCGAGCGCCTTCGGATCGGACCGCCTTTGACCGCACGCTTCCGCAAGCTGATCGCCGCCCTGAGCGAGACCTTCTGGCTCGTCCCCGGCCTGATGGTCGTGGCCGGCATCCTGGGCGCCGTCGGCCTGGTCGCCCTCGACCGCAGCGGCCTCGTCCCGCAGGCGCTGATCGACAGTCCCTGGCTCTACAACGGCGGCGGGACCGGAGCCCGTACGCTGCTGGGCGCCGTGGCGTCGTCCACCATCGGGGTCGCGGGCACGGTGTTCTCCATCACCATCGCGGCCCTGTCGCTGGCCGCCGGGCAGATGGGGCCGCGGCTGCTGCGCAACTTCACCAAGGACCGCGGCAACCAGTTCACCCTGGGCGCGTACCTCGGCACCTTCTCCTACGCGCTCATGGTGCTGCGCAGCGTGCGCACGCACAGCGAGGGCGAGTTCGTGCCCCACCTGTCGCTCAGCGTCGGCATCCTGCTCGCCTTCGTGTGCGTGGCGACGCTGGTGTTCTTCGTGGGCCACATGGCCGGCCGCATCAACGTCGACCAGGTCATCTACCTGGTGAGCCGGGACGTCCGCGCGGCGGTCGAGCGCTTGACGGTCGCGGCGCGGCCACCCGACCCGCCGCCGCCTGCTTTCTGGCGCGACGCCACGGCCGTCGCCGACCCGCGACGCGGCTACCTGCAGCAGCTCGACGAGGACGGCCTGGCCCGATGGGCGGCCGAGCACGGCACCGCCATCCGCCTGCTGGCCCGCCCCGGCGACTACGTGTTCCCCGGCGCGCCCATCGCCCTGGTGCTACCCGCGGTCGAAGGCGCGGCGGCCGCGATCCGCGACGCCACGGCGCTGGGGCCGCAGCGCGTGGGCAGCGCCGACCTGGAGTTCGCGGTCCGGCAGCTTGTCGAGGTCGCGGTGCGGGCCCTCTCGCCGGGCATCAACGACCCCCACACCGCGATGAGCGCGCTCGACCGGCTGGGGGCCGCGCTGTGCGACGTGGCGCCCGTGCACCTGCCCACCGGCGTCGTGCTGCGCGACGGCCGCCCCGTCCTGGTCTGGCCCAGCCTCGGCTACGCGGACCTGGCCGACGCCATGTTCGACCTGATCCGGCAGAACGCCGCGGGCAGCGTGGCCGTGCTGGTCCGCATGCTCGATGTGCTCACCGCCGTGGCGTCCCGCGACCGCGATCCGGACCGCGCCGCGGTGCTGGGGCGCCACGCCGACCTGGTGCTGGGCGACGCCGAGCGCGACGTCTCGACCCCCGCCGACCTGGACCGCGTCCGCGCCCGCCACACGGGGTTCGAGACCATGCGGCGGCACGGGGCCGTGGGCTTCGTCGCGGCGCGGGAGGCCTGAGATGGACACGCTGAAGACCGCCACCCTGATGCTCGCCGCGGGCGTCGAGGCGGCCGCGGCCCTGGTGATCGGCCTGGCGGCGATCGAGGCCACCATCCGCGCGCTGCTGCTGTTCCTGCCCGGCCGCACCATCCCGGGCGAGCCCGACGCCAAGGAGGCGGTCCGCCTGCGCCTCGGGCGATGGCTCGCGGTCGCGCTGGAATTGGAGCTTGGCGCCGACATCCTGCGCACCGCCGTGGCGCCGACCTGGACCGAAATCGGCCAGCTCGGCGCCATCGTGGTGCTGCGGACGGCGCTGAACTTCTTCCTGCAGCAGGAGATCGACAAGGCCGAGGTCCGCCGGACGGGCGTGAGGCCGCCGACCTGATGGCGGGCAGCCGACCGGTTCGATGAGGAGGGGAGACGTCGTGCATTTCTTCGGCATCGACTGGGTCGGCGTCAACGCCGAGAACGGCCGCAAGCTGGTTCTGTCGCTCGCCTTCGTCGCGGTCGTGCTGGTCGCGAACCGGGGCCTGCAGGCCGTGCTGGGCGTGGTCGGCGCCAGGGGCGGTCCCTGGGAGGAGATGGCGATCCCGATCACCTACGGGTCGGACCGCGCCCGGGTCGAGGCCATCCTGCTCGACGCCGCCCGGGCCCACGCGGTGGACGCCAGCGACATGGCGGTCGAGGCCAAGCAGCACCTGCAGGAGCGGTTCGGCGTCGACCCCATCGACCTCGAGCCGCGCGTGTACTACCGCATCACCGACAACTGGCTGGAGCTCACGGTCCGCTTCGTCCTAGGGACCCACCAGATCCGCGGCGCCAAGGACGCGATGAGCCGGCAGATCCTCACCGGCCTCGACGCGGCCGGCATCGGCATCGCGTCGGCCACCTACGACATCGTCGGCCTGCCGCCGATCCAGCTCAAGCGGCCGGACACCCCGCGCACCCAGGAATGAAGGGACAGCTCATGCAATCCACTCCCAAGACCGTCGTCGTGACCGGCGCCAGCGCCGGCGTCGGTCGCGCCATCGCGACCAGGTTCGGCCGGGCCGGCTGGCAGGTGGCGTTGATCGCCCGGGGGCGGCAGGGGCTGGAGAGCGCCAAGGCGGAGATCGAGGCGGCGGGCGGACGGGCTCTCACCATCCAGGCCGACGTGGCCGATGCCGTCGCCCTGTCCGAGGCTGCGGACCGGGTCGAACGCGAGTTGGGGCCCATCGACGTCTGGGTCAACAACGCGATGGTGACGATCTACGCCACCTGCGTCGACGTCACGCCCGAGGAGTTCGCGCAAGTGACGCGGGTGACCTACCTCGGCCAAGTGCATGGCACGCTTGCGGCCCTGAAGCACATGCGCCCGCGCAACCGCGGCACGGTCATCTGCATCGGCTCGGCCCTGGCCTACCGCTCCATCCCGTTCCAGGGCCCCTATTGTGCCGCCAAGGCGGCGATCCGCGGCTTCGTCGACTCGCTGCGCACGGAACTGCTGTGGGAAGGCAGCGCCGTGCACGTCACCATGGTGCACCTGCCGGCCGTCAACACGCCGCAGTTCGACTGGGCCCGCAACAAGTTCAACCGCAAGCTCGCGCCGGTAGCCCCGATCTACCAGCCCGAGACAGTCGCAGACGCGGTGTTCCGGGCCGTCCGCAGCAGGCCGCGCGAATACTGGCTCGGCTTCTCGACGGTGAAGGCCATCGTGGCGCAGATGCTGGCGCCCTCCGTCGCCGACCACTACCTGGCCGATGCCGGCAAGACGAGCGAGACCGTCGACCAGCCGGCGGAGGTCGGTCGGGCGGACAACCTGTTCGAAGCGGGCCGGGGCGATCCCGGCACCCATGGCCGCTTCGACGATCGTTCGAGCCCGCACGCGGTGCCCGTCGATCCGACATGGTTGCGCCTCGGTCTTGCGACGGCCGCGGCCGGCACCGCGGCGCTCGTCATGACGACGTTGGTCCGCCTGTGGTCGGAGCGGTCCAGCCCACCCGCGTCTTGACCCTCCACCTGACCCCAAGACCGCACCATCGAGGTGCTCACCCGCGAGGAAGGGACCTGGGTCCGTGTCCGCCGGTGGGCGAGCGCTACATCGTCGAGGGCGAGGACGCCTGGGTGTTAATTGTGGAGGTCGAGGACTGGCGGGAGGTGGCGCATCCAGCGATCGGGGTGCGGTCGCCGCGGGCGTGAAAAATCCGCATCACGGCTTTATTCGAAGCAGGCCGGCAGCACTGGCACCTTAACCGAGCCACCTCCACCTCACAGGCGGCTAGAGAGGCTGGGGCGAATGCGCGCAGCCTCATTCTATTTGCCCCAAATGATAGACCTCCCGACATCTACTCACTCAAGGTGGCGCGGAGGTCTATGATCCTGGAGCGCTGCTCATGCCGCGGTACTTTTTCGATACCGACGACGGCGACACGCTGGATCATGACGACGAAGGGCAGGAGTTGCCTGGCACGGAGGAAGCTCGACAAGCTGCCCTCGACGCCCTTCCCGACATGGCGCGGGACAAGATGCCCGACGGCGACCATCGCACCTTCCTTGTGACCGTGCGCCACGACCTGGGGCTCGTGATGTATTCCGCAACTATGTCGCTCAAGGGCGAATGGCGAGCGCCACGATGGACGGAGGGGTAGGCCGACGCGGTCGACCTTGCCCTTGCGATGGTCAATAAAGGTTATGCGGCCTGACTTGGGAGCTACTTCGGCGGCCACCCCTCGAAGGTCGTCGAGCACCGATCTCGTTTCGTGGGACCCGTCCGCAGAGGACAGTTGGCGTTTACGGCGTCCCGAAGCTGCACCAGCATCACATCACCGCTCGTGATCACGGGGTCGCGCTCGCGGCGCAGGTAGCGGTGTTGAACATGACCGGGCCGGTCTCGCACTACCATCATCCGCCGCACACCGATGCGGTGAGCATCCATTCTTTGTGCCACAGACACAGACCCGCCCATCACGGAGCAGCAACTGGCTGTCGCTTTTGCGGGCGCGATCCGACGCAATCCTTCCGAGTTCGGCGGTTCATTCGGATTGTGCCGTGTCTTGAGCTTACGGTCCAGCAAAAGGAAGCAGAGTCTCAGGCGGATTTGACGCATATTCTTTGACGGCGGTCGGAAGCTAAGAATCTGACAAAGTATGCACGGGTGGGAAAGATGTCGCCTGAGATCCTCAAGGACATATGCGATAGCGGTCACGAGGTCACTGTCACGATCGACAACGAGGGTAACGTGCGGATTAGCGGCGGTCTTACCGATGAGAGTCGGGCAGACCACTCGATTTCGCCCTGTGACGCATGCCGCGCGAAAGGTGAACTGCTCGCCCGGCGCTACAGGGCTGCATCGAAAACGTAGCGCCGGGAGGTTGGATGTGTGGTCAGAGCTCTGCATCAAAACGCGGGCTGGGTAATCCTCACAGCGATCAACTCATGACGTCCGCCACGGCTCCCGGGCTGAAGCTTGTACTTGAGAGTGGCTTAGGGAGTGCAACCAAAATGGACAAGATCCTGATCATCGGCGCGAGTAAGGGGATCGGGCTCGAAGCGACCCGGCAGGCGCTAGATCGCGGGTATGCCGTCCGAGCGATGGCGCGATCGGCTCGCGGGATATCCTTGAAGGGCGTTAGGCTTGAATTGCTGAACGGCAGTGCAATCAATGCTGCGGATGTTTCAACAGCCCTTGACGGGGTCTCCGCCGTCATCTTGTCGCTCGGCGTAGCCGCCAGGCCCGAGATGATCATCGGCCCGGTTCGGCTGTTCTCGCAGGCTACCGAGGTCATCGTGCCGGCGATCGAGCGGGCCGGGGTCAAGCGCCTAATCTGTGTCACGGGTTTCGGGGCCGGCGACAGTGACGCGAGCTTGAGCTTCTTCGAGCGCATCCCGTTCCGGCTGGTGCTGGGCCGGATCTACGATGACAAGGGCGTACAGGAGCGGCTGATCAGAGACAGCGATCTGGATTGGGTGATCGCCAGGCCCGGCCTCCTCACCAACGGACCGCGGACATCCAGGTACAAGGTATTGGACAAGCGGGAGACCTGGCAAAACGGGATAATCACGCGCGCGGACGTCGCCGATTTTCTGGTGAAGCAGCTCAAGGACAACACCTACGTTCGAAAAACGCCCGTCCTGATCGGCCGATGATGAGGAGCGGGCATCGGTCGAACTGAACCGCTCCGGGCGCCCGAGCGCAGCCCGTGTGACGCAAGCCCGCTAGTTCGAACTACCCTGGACTTGCCGGAGCAAGTCTTGCGCCCCACGCTTCGTGGTGGCTGCAACGACGGAGCTTGTGGCCTGGGGGTCCGTCGCGCCGTGGACGTGTATGGTCCGGCCTTCGAAGGCGGCGTGCCGACCCTCTTCGAGGCCCGGACCCTGCTGGACCGGTTTCA
>CAXTFJ010000130.1:0-13004 GCA_964243405.1 uncultured Lichenihabitans sp.
CGCCCTCCACCGCCGGCCCGCGCGGGGGACACGCCTCCCCCGGCCCGCGGGGCGTCCGGGCGTCCCGCACCGGGCCGGGGGCGTAGACGTCCTCGGTCGCGGGCAGGCGCGAGCGGTAGATGCGCGCCAGCACGGCGGCGAGCTGTTCGGCGGTGTGGTCGGCGAGCAGGCCGCGGCCCAGCGCCAGGTCCTCCTCGCTCGCGGGCTCGGTCACGAGGGGGTCGGCCGCCATGCGCTCGCCGTCGAGCAGGCGGATGCTGTCGGCCGAGGGAGCCGCGTCCCAACCGAAGCCGATGCGGGCCGCGGCCAGCAGCGACTCGGCCTTGCGGCGGCGCGACAGCGGCACGAGCAGGGCGCTCACCCCCTTGCGCCCGGCCCGGCCGGTGCGGCCGCTCCTGTGCTGGAGCACCTCCGGGTCGTTGGGCAGGTCGGCGTGGATCACGAGGCCGAGGTTCGGCAGGTCGATGCCGCGGGCCGCCACGTCGGTGGCGACGCACACCCGGGCCCGGCCGTCGCGCAGGGCCTGCATGGCGGTGTTGCGGTCGTGCTGGGACAGTTCGCCCGACAGCACCACCGCCGCGAAGCCGCGCTCGGTGAGCGACGAGCCAAGGCGGCGCACCGACTCCCGCGTGTTGCAGAACACCAGCGCCGCCGGCGCGTCGTGGAAGCGCAGCAGGTTGACGACCGCGTGCTCCACCTCGTGGGGCGCGATGCGGATCGCGCGGTAGTCGATGTCGGCGTGCCCGCCCTCGTCGGCCTTAACCTCCAGGCGGAGCGCGTCGCGCTGGTAGCGCCGCGCCAGCGCCGTGATGGGCTTGGGCAGCGTGGCGGAGAACAGCAGCGTCTGCCGCTCGGGCGGCGTCGACTGCAGGATGAACTCCAGGTCCTCGCGGAAGCCGAGGTCGAGCATCTCGTCCGCCTCGTCGAGCACCAGCGCGCGCAGGGCCGCGGGATCGAAGTTGCCGCGCTCCAGGTGGTCGCGCAGGCGGCCGGGCGTGCCCACGACGACGTGGCAGCCGGCCGCGAGCCGGCGGCTCTCCGCGCGCGGGTCCATGCCACCCACGCAGGCCATGATCTGCGCCCCCGCCGGGGCGTAGAGCCAGGCCAGTTCCCGCTGCACCTGCAGGGCCAGTTCGCGGGTGGGCGCGACCACGAGGACGAGGGGCGCCCCCGCGGGCCCGAAACCCTCGGCGTCCTTGCTCAGAAGCGCGGGAGCGAGCGCCAAGCCGTAGGCCACCGTCTTGCCCGACCCGGTGCGGGCCGAGACGAGCAGGTCGCGCCCGATCGTTCCGGGGGCGAGGACGGCGGACTGGACCGGGGTCGGCTCGGCGTAGTTGCGGTCGGCGAGCGCGCGGGCGATCGCGGGGTGGGTGGCGGGAAAGCCCACGGGGATGCTTGAACCTTGGGTCGCGAGGATGGGAGGCGGCCCGCGTCGAGCGCGGACTTCGCCATCAGGCTATGTAGGGTAGGAGAGCGCCGGGCGCCACCGCGCGGCGGGAGCTCTTCGATGCTAACCTTGTCATGACCTTGTCAAAAGGTTCGCGCGACACTGGCAACTCAAGCGAATCGGTCTCCCGCCCATGACCGCCCTTATCCCCTTCCCGTCCGAGCGCCGCCCCCTGTCGGCCGTCCTCGCCGCCATCCCCGATCCGGTGATCGTGGTCACGGAGGACTGCCGCGTGGTGGTCGCCAACCCGCCCGCCCGCGCGCTGCTGCCCGCGCTCAGGCCCGGCGACCCCCTCGCCCTCGCGCTGCGCGACCCGGACGTGCTCGACGGCATCCGCCGGGTCCACGCCTCGGGCGCGGCCGAGACGGTGCCCTGGCGCGACCGCGTGCCGGTGGAGCGCGCCTTCGACGTCACGGTGGCGCCGCTCGACTCGCCCGGGGAGGCGCGCGACCTCGTGCTGACCGTGCGCGACATCACGGAAGCGCGCGTGGTGGAGCGGATGCGGACCGATTTCGTCGCCAACGCGAGCCACGAGCTGCGCACCCCGCTCGCCTCCCTGCTCGGCTTCGTGGAAACCCTGCAGGGTCCGGCGCGGGACGACGCGCGAGCGCGCGAGCGCTTCCTCGGCATCATGGGCGAGCAGGCCCGGCGCATGGCGCGGCTGGTGGACGACCTCCTGTCCCTGTCGCGCATCGAGCAGAACCAGCATCTCAAGCCCGACAGCCCCGTGGACCTCGGCGTGGTGGCGCGCCACGTCGCCGACACGCTGGCGCCGTTGGCGCTCGAGACCGGCGCGCGGGTGGAGGTCGTGGCTCCCGACGAGCCGGTGATCGTGGCGGGCGACCGGGACGAACTGGTCCGCGTCGCCGAGAACCTGATCGAGAACGCCATCAAATACGGCTGCGCGCAGGCCCGGCCGGACGGCTCACCCTGCCCGGTCTCGGTGACGGTGGAGGTCCGGCGGCGGGACGGCCTCCTCATCGTGCGCGACGGCGGCCCGGGGATCGCACCCGAGCACCTGCCGCGCCTGACCGAGCGTTTCTACCGAGTGGACGCGGGCCAGAGCCGCGCCAAGGGCGGCACGGGGCTCGGGCTCGCCATCGTCAAGCACATCGTGGCGCGCCACCGCGGCCGCATGACGGTCGACAGCCGGGTCGGACACGGCGCCACGTTCACGGCCGCCGTGCCGCTGCACCGGGCGGGACCGCGCTGACCCGTGGCCCACCGTAATCAAACCGTCATGCGACCGTCGTAAAACCCTCTCGCGACCGGGCTAGGAACCAGCGCGCACCGAGGCCGCCGAACAGGGGCGACCGGATGCCCGTCAAAGAACCCAACGAGGCGATCATGACCAAGACCAATCTCGCGCGGGCCGCAGCCGTGGCCCTCGCGGCGGCCGTCGTCGCGACCCCGGCCTTCGCGGTCGACATCTCGGGCGCGGGCTCGACCTTCATCTTCCCGGCCTTCGCGAAATGGGCCGACACCTACAAGAAGTCGACCGGCACGGGCGTGAACTACCAGTCCATCGGCTCGGGCGGCGGCATCAAGCAGATCAAGGCCAAGACCGTCACCTTCGGGGCAACCGACAAGCCCCTGGAGATCAAGGAGCTTCAGGAGTCCGGGCTCGACCAGTTCCCCATGATCATGGGCGGCATCGTGCCGGTCGTGAACCTCGACGGGATCAAGCCGGGCGACCTGACGCTCGACGGCGGAACGCTCGCCAAGATCTTCATGGGCGCGGTCACCAAGTGGAACGACCCGGCCATCGCCAAGCTCAACCCCGACGCAAAGCTCCCCGACCAGGCGATCGCCGTGGTGCACCGCTCGGACGGGTCGGGCACGACCTTCAACTACACCGACTACCTGTCCAAGGCCTCGGCCGACTGGAAGGGCAAGGTCGGCGAGAACACCGCGGTCGACTGGCCGGTGGGCCTCGGCGCCAAGGGCAACGAGGGCGTGGCCAACAACGTGGCCAACACCAAGGGCGCAATCGGCTACGTCGAATATGCCTACGCCAAGCAGAATAAGCTGACCTTCACCAAGATGGTCAACCACGACGGCAAGACGGTTTCGCCGACCGTGCCCGCCTTCCAGGCCGCGGCCGCCAACGCCGACTGGGCCCACGCGCCCGGCTTCTACCAGATTCTGACCGACCAGCCCGGCGCGGACTCCTGGCCGATCACCGCCACCACCTTCGTCCTGGTCTACAAGCAGCCCAAGGACGAGGCCGCGACCACCGAAGCGCTCAAGTTCTTCGCCTGGGCGCTCGACAAGGGTCAGTCGGAAGCCGAGTCCCTCGACTACATCCCCATGCCCGCCAACGTCGTGACGCTGATCCGCAAGGAGATGGGCGAGGTCAAGGGCACCGACGGCAAGTCGCTCGCCCCCGCGAACTGACCGTCCAAGCGATCTCGCCCGCGCCGGACCTTCGGCGCGGGCGACCCTGGTCCCGAAGAGGCACGATGGCTGACATCGCGGTCAAACAGGCAAGCGTCGCGCGAGATCCGCTCGCGGTCCAGCAGTCCGCCCGCGCGCGTCTCCTGCTGTTCGACAAGGTGTTCGCAGGCCTGACGCTCGCGGCCGCCCTCGCGGTCCTGGTCATCCTGGGCGGCGTGCTGGTCCTGCTGGTCAAGGGCTCCTGGCCCGCGCTCTCGACCTTCGGGTTCGGCTTCCTGACGAGTTCGGTGTGGAACCCGCCCGACGACGTGTACGGCGCGGCGGCCCCCATCTACGGCACGCTGGTCACCACGCTGATCGCCATGCTGATCGCGGTGCCGGTGGGCCTGGGCATCGCGGTGTTCCTGACGGAGCTCTGCCCCTACGCGCTGCGCCGACCGGTCGGCATCGCGATCGAACTCCTGGCCGGCATCCCGAGCATCATCTACGGCATCTGGGGCCTGTTCGTGCTGGCGCCGGTCCTGCAGACCACGGTGCAGCCGGCGCTCATCGCCGTGTTCGGCTCCGTGCCGGTGCTGCGCGACGTGTTCGCCGGGCCGCCCTACGGCATCGGCATGCTGACCGCGGGCTTCATCCTGGGCATCATGGTGCTGCCCTTCGTGGCCTCCATCTCGCGCAACGTGTTCGAGACCGTGCCGCCCGTCCTCAAGGAAGCCGCCTACGGCGTGGGCTGCACCACCTGGGAGGTCGTGTCCTCCGTGGTGATCCCCTACACGCGGACGGGGCTGGTGGGCGGCGTCATGCTGGCGCTGGGCCGCGCGCTCGGCGAGACCATGGCGGTCACCTTCGTGATCGGCAACGCGCACAAGATCACACCCTCGCTGCTGGCCCCGGCCACCACCATCTCGGCCGCGATCGCCAACGAGTTCGCCGAGGCCGACCCCGGCCTCTACACGTCGTCGCTGATCGCGCTGGGGCTCATCCTGTTCGTCATCACCTTCGCGGTGCTCGCCGCGGCGCGGCTGATGCTCGCGCGCATCGACCGCCGCGCCGGAGCCTGACGCCATGACGAGCCAGATTTTCGGCGCGGCCCCGCGCGGCCCGCAGGCCTCCCGCCGGGCCAGGAACGGCATCGCCCTGTCGCTCTGCGTCGCCGCGGCGGCCTTCGGCCTCGTGTGGCTGTTCCTGATCCTCGCCGAGCTCGTGTGGAAGGGCGTGGGGGGCTTGAGTCCGCAAGTGTTCACGCAGATGACGGCGCCTCCGGGCGGCGACGGCGGCCTGCTCAACGCCATCTACGGCAGCGTGGTGATGACCGCGATGGGCGTGGCGATCGGCACGCCGCTCGGCATGGGGGCCGGCACCTACATGGCGGAGTACGGCCGCTACGCGAAGCTCACGACCGTGGTGCGCTTCGTCAACGACATCCTGCTCAGCGCGCCCTCCATCATCATCGGCCTGTTCGTCTACGAGCTGGTGGTGGTGCCCATGGGGCATTTCTCGGCGCTCGCGGGCGGCATCGCGCTGGCGCTGATCGTCACTCCCGTGGTGGCGCGCACCACCGAGGACATGCTGCTCCTCGTTCCCAACCCGCTGCGGGAGGCCGCCGCCGCCATGGGCCTGCCGCGGGCCACCGTGATCACCAAGGTGGGCTACCGGGCGGCGCTCAGCGGCATCGTGACGGGCATTCTGCTCGCGGTGGCGCGGGTGAGCGGGGAGACCGCGCCGCTCCTGTTCACCGTGGGCACCAACCAGTTCTTCAACGCCAACGTGCTGCACGAGATGTACAGCCTGCCCACCGTCATCAACAGCTACGCCAACTCCGCCTACAAGGACTGGCAGGACCTGGCCTGGGCGGGGGCGCTCATCATCACCGTCACGGTGCTGGGCCTCAGCATCCTGGCCCGCACGTTCGGGACCACGAGGGCCGCGCGATGAACGACGTCAATGGGTCCCGCACGGCGCCGGTCAAGGTGTCGCTCAAGGACGTGAGGTTCTTCTACGGCGACACGATGGCCATCAAGGGCGTGTCGATCCCGCTCTACGCCAACAGTGTGACGGCCTTCATCGGGCCGTCGGGCTGCGGCAAGTCCACGCTGCTGCGCATCCTCAACCGCATGTACGACCTGTACCCGCGCCAGCGGGCGGAAGGGGAGGTGCTGCTGGACGGGGTCAACATCCTCGACCCCGGCCAGGACGTGAACGCACTGCGCTCGCGCATCGGCATGGTGTTCCAGAAGCCCACGCCCTTCCCGATGTCGATCTACGACAACATCGCGTTCGGCATCAAACTCTACGAGCGCCTGCCCAAAGCCGAGCTCGACGGCCGGGTCGAGAAGGCGCTGCGCGGCGCCGCCCTCTGGACGGAGGTCAAGGACAAGCTCGGCGCCAGCGGCCTCAGCCTGTCGGGCGGCCAGCAGCAGCGGCTGTGCATCGCCCGCACCGTAGCCATCAGCCCGGAGGTGATCCTGCTCGACGAGCCCTGCTCGGCGCTGGATCCCATCTCGACCGCCCGCGTCGAGGAGCTGATCGACGAGCTGAAGGCGCTCTACACCATCGTCATCGTCACCCATTCCATGCAGCAGGCCGCCCGCGTGTCGGACCGCACGGCCTTCATGTACCTGGGCGACCTGATCGAGTTCGACGACACCAAGAAGATCTTCACCTCGCCCGCCAAGCAGCAGACCCAGGCCTAAATCACCGGCCGCTTCGGCTGAGCCGCCGCCAACAACCAGGAGCCGCCGGCCATGGTCGACCAGCACATCGTCAGTTCCTACGACAAGGAACTGGAAGTCCTCGGCCGCAAGATCGCCGAGATGGGCGGCATCGCCGAGCAGATGCTGTCGCAGGCGATGGACGCGCTGTCGGGCCTCGACGTGGAGCTCGCCCGCACCGTGGTGGCCAAGGACCCGCGGCTCGACACGCTGCAGCGGGAAATCGAGGACAGCGCGGTGCTCACCATCGCGCGGCGCCAGCCCATGGCGCTCGACCTGCGCGAGATCGTGGCCGCCATCCGCGTGTCGGGCGACCTGGAGCGGATCGGCGACCTCGCCAAGAACATCGCCAAGCGCGCCCTCAAGATCGCCGCCGAGCCTCGCCTGCCGCGCGCCACGGTCGGCCTCAAGCACATGCACGAGCTGGCGGCCGAGCAGCTCAAAGACGTGCTCGACGCCTATGCGCAGCGCGACCTCGAGCGCGTGCACGCGGTGTGGACGCGCGACGCGGAGCTCGACGCGCTCGAGGACAGCGTGTTCCGCGACCTGCTCACCTTCATGATGGAGGACCCGCGCAACATCTCGTTCTGCGCCCACCTCCTGTTCTGCTCGAAGAACCTGGAGCGGGTCGGCGACCACACGACCAACATCGCGGAAACCGTCCACTACCTGGTCACCGGCGAAACGCTGCCGATGGACCGCCCCAAGGGAGGTGGCTCGGCGGAGATCGGCGAGGCCCCGGTGGCCTCGGGCCTCCAGGCGCACTGACGACCATCCGGCGCGGCGCGATGACGGCTCCCCGCACCACACCCGTCAAGCCGGGCACGGCGCCGCGCATCCTCGTGGTCGAGGACGAGCAGGCGCTCGGGCTCCTGCTGTCCTACAACCTCGAGGCGGAGGGCTTCGTGGTGGAGCGCGTGGAGCGGGGCGACGAGGCTGAACTGCGCCTGCTCGAACTGCCGCCGGACCTGGTGATCCTCGACTGGATGCTGCCCGGCGTCTCGGGCCTGGAGATCTGCCGGAGGCTCAGGGCACGGGAGTCCACCCGCACGCTGCCCGTCATCATGCTCACCGCGCGCGGCGAGGAGGCCGAGAAGGTGCGCGGGCTGTCGGTGGGGGCCGACGACTACGTCGTCAAGCCCTTCTCGGTGCCCGAGCTGATGGCGCGCGTGCGCTCGCTGCTGCGCCGCGCGAAACCCGAGCGGCTGGCGAGCCGGCTGGTGGCGGGCGACCTCGACCTCGACCGCGACACGCGGCGGGTGCGCCGCGCGGGCCGCGACGTGCATCTAGGTCCCACCGAGTTCCGCCTGCTCGAATACCTCATGGAGCGACCGGGCCGCGTGTTCTCGCGCGCGCAACTGCTCGACGGCGTGTGGGGCCAGTCGGTCGAGATCGACGAGCGCACCGTGGACGTCCACGTGGGGCGCCTGCGCAAATCGCTGTCGCGCGGCCGCGAACGCGATCCCCTGCGCACGGTGCGGGGCGCGGGCTACGCCTTCGACGAGACGTTCGGGAAGGAGTGACCGGTTCGGCCTAACCGGTCCGATCTTCGCCGATTAGGACGAAATGGCCCTCGAACATCGGAACGCAGGCGCCGCCGACCGAGGTCGTCGTCGTCCCATCCCGATGCCGGGCGCGCGCCAGCAGAAGGCTGGGCCGGCCCATGTCGACGCCCTGGCCGACGCGCAGGCGCAGGTCGGCAACGCCGCCCAGATCGGCCAACAGCCCCGCAACCGCCGCCGTCGCGCTGCCGGTCGCCGGGTCCTCCACCGTCAGGCCGAGCATCAACATGCGCGCCTGAAGGTCGGTGCCGTCCGCCGCGGCGTCGCGCGTGTAGGCGTAAACGGACAGCGCTCCGTCGATCGGGAAAACATCTCGATAGTCCGCGGGAGAGGGTCTGATCCGGCGTAGCGCCTCGCGCGAGACCAGTTCGACGGCGAGGAAGCGCAGGCCCACGGACACGACCTGGGGCGCGTGCCCGTCAGTTCGCAGGTCCGCGGCCGCGAGGCCGAGGCAGGCGGCTACGCGCTTCACGGGCGCGGTCGCGCCGCGATAGAGCGGCTCCGGCGCGGTCACGTCGGCGCCCGTTACCTCGTCTCCGTCGCGCAGCAGCTCGACCGGAACAAGGCCGGCCCCTTCCTCGAACATGAACCGCGAAGGAACCGGCTCGCGACGTGCAAGGGCGTCCCGCGCGAGCACGAATGCCGTGCCGACGTTCGGATGGCCCGCGAAGGGAATTTCGCGGGCCGGGGTGAAGATGCGGACCCGGGCCGTGTGGGACGGGTCGCGGGGTGGCAGCACGAAGGTCGTTTCCGAGTAATTGAACTCGGTCGCCAGCGCCTGCATCTGCCGGGTCGACAGACCGGCCGCGTCGAGCACCACGGCGACCGGATTGCCCCCGAGCGGGCAGTCGGTGAACACGTCGGCGGTGGCGTAGCGACGCTGCATGGGAACCTCCTCAGATCGTAACGGACGTGGGCGGCGTCCCGGGCCTTCACGAGACATCAGGACCGGGCGGGACCCGCGCGAGGCCGCATCGTGAACGCGTAGGCGGCGCCCCCCGCCATCAGCGCGGACGTCCCCAGGAAAACCGATCGCATACCGACGTGCCCACCAACGAAGCCGCCCAGCAGCGGGCCCACCACCTGCCCCGCGAACTGCGACGAGATGGAATAGCCGAGGATGGCGCCCGCGACGCGCTCGGGTACGCTGTGGCGGATCACGCTGGTGATGCAGGGCAGCAGGCCGCCCAGCGCCAGCCCCATCAGGAAGCGCAGCCCGATCAGCTGCCAGCCTGCCGTCACGAAGGCCTGCGGCACCAGCAGCGCCGCGCAGGCGAGCAGGCAGCCGACGATCACCGTCCAATGCCCCGCCCGGTCGGCGAGCCGGCCGAGCCGCGAGGCGGACAGGATGCTGCCGAGCGCCGCCGCCGACATCACCAGACCGGACACGAGCGTCACCCGGCCTGGGTCCGCCACGAGGGTCGCGACGTAAACCGTGATGATCGGCTCGATCGACATGGTGGCGACCATCAGCAGCAGGCCCGTGGCGAGCATGGCCACGACCGGCCGGCGGTCCGGCACGGCGCTCCAGCCGCCGCGCGACCGGTCGGCCTGTCGCGCGGGCCGCCGGTCCTCCTTGATGAGCAGGACGGTGGCGAGAAAGGCCAGGAAGATGGCGCCGCCGACCAGGAAGAAGGTCGCGCGCATGCCGATCCAGTTCGGCAGGACGCCGCCGATCAGCGGCCCCGCCAGGTTGCCCGCCATGATGCCCGACGACAGCGTGCCGAGCGCCCAGCCCGAGCGGCCCTTGGGCGACTGGGTCGCGACCAGCACCGTCGAGCCGGACGCATAGCCGCCCAGGAGGCCCGTCACCAGCCGCAGCCCGAACAGCTGCCACACGTTGCCCACCAGTCCCATGACGGACATCGCGACCGCCATGCCGAGGCTCGCGCGGATAAGCATCAGCTTGCGCCCGTAGCGGTCGGCCAGGCTGCCCCAGAGCGGCGCCACGAGCCCGGCCGTGAAGAAAGTGGCAGCAAAGCAGGCGCCCGACCATTGCACGATGGCGGCGTGGTCGGACACGCCCAGGTGCTCGACGTACAGCGGCAGGAAGGGCAGCAGCAGCGTCATGCCCACGATGGTCGTGAAGGACCCGGCCACGCAGACCGCGAGGTTGCGCCGCCAGTGGGGCGATCCGTCGGCGTCGCGCGCAGCAGCAACCCGCGGGGTGGCGGGCGATGTCACGGCGAGGTCGTCGGCATCGAGCGGGGACGAAGCGGGGACGGACGGGTCGCGGTCGGGCGATGCGTCGTCGGCGGACGGCATCGGCGGGAACTCCTGGTGCGATTAGGTGCGGCTGTCGTTCTAGCGACGGCACGGGAGATCTGTCGACCGGGCCGTCGGACGCAACGGGGCCGTCCGGAACGGCGCGACGCCGCAAGCGGGCGGGACGCGAGGTCGCGGCAAGGGTCGGAACCGCGCACGCGGTGCGGCGCTTGATGGTGTACAGGCCCGAACGGGCCACGTCCCCTAAAGGAAACACCCCGATGACGCCCAGGATCCTGCTGCAGTCAGCCGGTGCGCTGGCGAGCCTTGTCCTTCTCGCGCCCACCCTCGACACCGCCAGCGCGACGCCCGCTCTGCAGGCGGTCGGCGGGGTGGCTAGCCCGGTGGAGCAGGTGCGCCTCCTGCACCACCGTCGTCGGCACCACGTCGTCAGGGCGGAGCCGCGTTACGAGGGTGACCCCGCGGGTTCCGCGCGGCCCGGTTACGGTTACGGCCCGTCGCCGTCCTACGGCGGCTTCGCCAACACCCAGAACGGCGCGCCGCCCGACAACGAGTTCGACCCCACCCGGCCCTACGGCGGGCAGGCCGCCATCACCGCGCCTCCCGGCACCGCGGCCTACGAGGAACAGGCCAACGAGCGGCGCTATTTCTGCGAATACGCGCCCGAGCGTTGCTGAGCGGTTTCGAAGAACGCGGCGATGATGCGGCCGTAGACGGCCGTCAGGCGATCGAGATCGGCCAGGTCGACGTGCTCGTCGACGGCGTGCATCGTGCGACCCACCAGCCCGAACTCCACCACCGGGCAGTGCCGGACGATGAAGCGGGCGTCCGACGTGCCGCCGGTGGTCGACAGGACCGGGGTGCGGCCCGTCTCGGCCGCGACCGCGTCCCGCACCAAGGTGCTGAAAGGCCCCGGCTCCGTCAGGAACGCCCGCGCGTTGCAGGGCTGGAACGCGAGCGCGTAGGGCGCCCTCGCGTCAGCGGCCGACAAGCGTCGGGCCATCTCCTCGGCCAGGGTCACGTCCGTCCAGCGGTCGTTGAAGCGGATGTTGAACCGCGCCGTCGCTTCCGCCGGGATGACGTTGTTCGACGGATTGCCGGTGTCGATCGATACCAGTTCGAGGTTGGACGGGTCGAAGTGGGCGGTGCCGTCGTCGAGGGCGGACGCCGTCAGGGCAGCGATCAGCCGGACCAGCGGCGGCAGGGGATTGAGGGCGCGGTGCGGGTAGGCCACGTGGCCCTGGCGCCCGTGCACGGTGATCTCGCCCGTGATCGAACCCCGGCGGCCGATCTTGACCATGTCGCCCAGCGCCTCGGGATTGGTGGGCTCACCCAGGACGCAGGCGTCGAACCGCTCGCCGCGCGCCGCCGCCCAGTCGAGCAGCTTGGCGGTGCCGTTGATGGCCGGACCTTCCTCATCGCCCGTGAGCAGGAAGGCGATCGAGCCCGGCGGCGGACCGTGGCGCTCCACGTGGGTCAGGGCGGCTGCCACCGCGCAGGCCACGCCGCCCTTCATGTCGCAGGCGCCCCGGCCGTAGAGCCTGCCGTCGGCCACCGTGCCGCCGAACGGATCGTGGGTCCAGGCGGTTGGTTGGCCGGGCGGCACGACGTCGGTGTGCCCGGCGAACAGCAGGCAGGGCGCGGCCGTGCCGAGCCGGGCGTAGAGGTTCAGCACCTCCGGCTCGCCCGCGCCCGAGAACGGCACGAGGTCGACCGCGAAACCCGCATCCCGCAGCGTGCCGGCGAGCAGCGGCAGCGCGCCGCCGTCCGCTGGCGTCACGGACCGGCAGCGGATCAGTTTCTGGGCGAGGTCGAGCGCCCGCGACCCGGTCACGGGGCGGCCCGGTGCCGCACGATCCCGAGTTCGACGACGTTCCAGCCCGCCACGGCCAGCAGGGCCGCGATCACCACCGGCGCCACCCAGTCGGGCACGCTGCCGAACGAGCGCGGGATGAACCAGATCACCGCCGCGCCGAACAGCAGGCTCAACGGGAGCACGGCCGCGAGCGCGGGCGGCCGGCCGCGGTCGCGGAACCGCTTGGCGCTGAGGTTGTACTCGCACACGCCCACCAGGATCAGCGCGAAGGCGTAGACGAGCAGGTAGGTGAAGGCCGCGATCGTGGCGGGCGCGATGAAGGGCTGCGTGCTGAGGTCGTGGTGCGCGTAGGGTTCGAGCAGCTCCCACCCGACCGTCGTGACGAGGACCAGGGCCACGAGCGGCAGCGTGCCGCGCCACCACACCGCACGGTCGACGCGACCCTTGTCGGTGCGGAACAGGAACGAGAAGGTGGCCGCCTCCGCCATTAGTCCCTCAGCAGGTCGTTGATGCCGGTCTTGGCCCGGGTCTGGGCATCGACGGTCTTGACGATCACGGCGCAGGACAGCGAGGGGCCGGGCGAACCGTCCGGGAAGGGCCGTCCCGGCAGGCTGCCCGGTACCACCACCGAATAGGGCGGCACGAACCCTAAGTGGATCTGCCCGGTCGCGCGGTCCACCACCTTGGTGGAGGCCGAGATGAACACGCCCATGGACAGGACGGAGCCCTGCCCAACCACGACGCCTTCGACGACCTCCGAGCGGGCGCCGATGAAGCAGTCGTCCTCGATGATGGTCGGGTTGGCCTGCAGCGGCTCCAGCACGCCGCCGATGCCGACGCCGCCC